>NZ_JBFAGB010000026.1:0-147068 GCF_040639875.1 Actinomadura sp. NPDC023710 | reverse complement strand
TCCGCCGCGAAAGGAGCAATCTTGGCCTCGGCCAGCTCACGCACCGTCCGCCGCAACAGCTCATGCTCCTCAGACGGCGCGTACGAGGGAAAGTCGCTCATCGTTCCTCCAGGGGTGCCGGGGGTGCGGGCCGATGTTTTGACGGCCAATATTTGGACGCCAAATTAAGCGAGCGGGCGTGCGCCGTCAAGGCGGTCGCAGGTGGTCACAGGTGGCGCAGCAGCAGGGCGAGCGCCGGGTTGTCGTTGCCGCGCCGCCAGGCCAGGCTCAGCTCCACCGGGGCCGGGTCGGGCAGCTCGACGGGCCGGAACACCACGCCCGCGTAGCGGAGGCGGGCCGCCGCCGCGGGCACGAGCGCCAGCCCCCAGCCGCAGTTGACCAGCGCGAGGATGCTGTGCACCTGGCTGAGGTACTGCGCGTACACGGGCGAGACGCGGGCCTCCCGGAACAGGCTGACCAGCAGTTCGTGGAAGTAGCGGGCCTCGACGGGCGAGTACATGAGGAACCGCCGCCCGTCGAGGTCGGCGAGGGGGACCGGGCCGTCCCCCACCGCCAGGGGATGGCCGCGCGGAACCGCGGCGAGCAGGGGCTCGCGGTCGGCGGGGCGCTCCTCCAGGTCGGGGTCGCTCACCGGCGGCCGGACGAGCCCGAGGTCGAGACCGCCCTCGGCGAGGGCGCGCACCTGATCGCGGGTGACCATCTCACGCAGCACGATCTCCACGTCCGGCAGCGCCGTCCGGGCGGCCTCCAGCACCCGGCCGAGCGTCGTGTGGGCGCTCGCGGCGGTGAAGCCGAGCGTGATCGTCCCGGCCTCGCCCGCCGACACCTGCCGGACGGACATCGCGGCGTGGTCGGCCTGCTGGAGCAGCCGGCGGGCCTCGACGAGGAACGCGCGCCCGGCCGGGGTGAGGCGCACCGAGCGGTTCGTCCGGTCGAACAGCCGCACCTTCAACTCGTTCTCCAGCAGCTGGATCTGGCGGCTGAGCGGTGGCTGCGTCATGCGCAGGCGCCGGGCCGCGCGGCCGAAGTGCAGTTCCTCGGCGACGGCCACGAAGTTCGCGAGCTGGGTGAGCGTGAACATCGATTCGCTTCGGGTATCAGTGGATACGTTATCTGTGTTGGACCTGGATCGATCGACCATCCTAGCCTCGGGGCATGAAGCAGGCCGCGCCCGACGAGATCGCCCGGCGGCTCGGGTCCGGGCTCCTGTCGTTCCCCGTCACCCACTTCCGCGACGACCTGTCGTTCGACGAGGACGCCTACCGCGAGAACATCGCCCGCCTCGGCGGACACGACGTGGCGGGCCTGTTCGCTGCGGGCGGGACGGGCGAGTTCTTCTCGCTGACGCCGGACGAGGTCGGCCGGGTCGTGCGCGCGGCGGCCGCGGAGGCGCCGGAGGGCGTTCCGGTGGTCGCGCCCGCCGGGTACGGGACGGCGGCGGCCGTGCGGATGGCCGAGGACGCCGAGCACGCGGGCGCCGACGGGATCCTGCTGTTCCCGCCCTACCTCACCGAGGCGCCGCAGGAGGGTCTGGCCGCGCACGTCCGGGCGGTGTGCCGGGCCACCCGCCTCGGGGTGACGATCTACAGCCGCGGCAACGCCGTCTACCAGGACGCGACGGTCGCCGAACTGGCCGACGCGTGCCCGAACCTCGTCGGGTTCAAGGACGGCGTCGGCGATCTGGAGCTGATGACGCGGATCCGGTCCCGTCTCGGCGACCGCCTCGTCTACGTCGGCGGGCTGCCGACCGCCGAGACGTTCGCCCTCCCCTACCGGGAGATGGGCGTCACGACGTACTCGTCGGCGATCTTCAACTTCGCCCCGGAGTTCGCGCTGGCCTTCCACGCCGCCGTCCGCGCCGGCGACCGGGAGGGCGTCCACCGGCGGCTGGCGGAGTTCGTCCTGCCGTACTGCGAGATCCGCAACCGCCGCAAGGGCTACGCGGTGAGCATCGTCAAGGCGGGCATGCGGGTCACCGGCCGGCCCGCCGGACCCGTCCGCCCTCCGCTGACGGACCTGACCGGGGACGAGACCGCACGGCTCGCGGAGCTCGTGAAGCGGGTGCGCTGAGATGACGGGCTCACCCGCCGGTGAGGCCGCCCTTGACCGGGTCGCCTGGATCGAGCTGTCGTCGGTCACGCTGCCGCTCGCCGCCCCCGTCAGCGACGCGAAGGTGCTCACCGGGCGGCAGCGCCCACTGACCGAGGTGGTGTTCCTGTTCGCCGAGATCGGCACCGAGCAGGGCCACGAGGGCATCGGCTTCGGGTACTCCAAGCGCGCCGGCGGCCCCGGCCAGTTCGCGCACGCCGCCGAGATCGCCCCGGCCGCCGTCGGCGAGGATCCGAGCGACATCGGCAGGATCGGGACGAAGCTGGCGTGGGCGGGGGCGTCGGCCGGGCGCGGCGGTCTCGCCGCGCAGGCGATCGCCGCCATCGACATCGCGCTGTGGGACCTGAAGGCCAGGCGCGCGGGCCTGCCGCTCGCCAAGCTCCTCGGCGCGCACCGCGACTCCGTCCGCTGCTACGACACCGCGGGCGGGTTCCTCAGCGCGCCGCTGGAGGAGGTGCTCGACCACGCGACCGCGTCCGCGCGGGCCGGGATCGGCGGCGTCAAGATCAAGGTCGGGCATCCCGACCACGCCGAGGACCTGCGCCGCGTCGCGGCCGTCCGGGAGAGGCTCGGCGACGGGTTCCCGCTCATGGTGGACGCCAACCAGCAGTGGGACCGGCCGGCCGCGCGCCGGATGGGACGCGCGCTGGAGGAGTTCGGCCTCACCTGGATCGAGGAGCCCCTGGACGCCCACGACGCCGAAGGCCACGCCGCGCTGGTGCGCACGCTCGACACCCCCGTCGCGACCGGGGAGATGCTGACCAGCGTCGCCGAGCACTGCGAGCTCATCGACAGGGGCGCCGCCGACGTGCTCCAGCCGGACGCTCCGCGCATCGGCGGCATCACCGGCTTCCTGAAGGTCGCCGCGCTCGCCGACCACCGGCATCTCCAGCTCGCCCCGCACTTCGCGATGGAGATCCACCTCCATCTGGCCGCCGCGTACCCGTCCGAGCCGTGGGTGGAGCACTTCGACTGGCTCGGCCCGCTGTTCGACGAGCGGCTCACCATCGAGGGCGGGCGGATGCACGTCCCGCCCCGTCCCGGTCTCGGCATCACGCTCAGCGAGCAGGCCCGCGCCTGGACGACGCGGCGGGCCCTCGTGGGGGCCCGTCCCTGACGCACACCGCCGAACGAGCTGCTGGAGCAGGGGTCGAACCTGCATGACGTGATCCAGAATCACGCATCCTGCCCTTGGATGATCCAGCACGGGTGCCCGCCGGCGGGCGGTGGCGTCCGCCCGCCGTGGGCACGGGGAGGACCGGCCGGGGGTCGTTACTCCCGCCGGTCCAGTCCAGAGCCGCACCCGGGAATCGAACCCGGTTCTGCTGGTTGGAAGCCAGCCGCCTCACCATTCAGGCCTGTGCGACGCGCGGAGCCCGAAAAAGGGCTCCGTTCGGTGGCCATCCGAGGAGTCGAACCTCGTCCTCCCGGGTTTCGACCGGGCGCTCATCCGCATGAGCCTGAAGGCCGTGGATCGGGCCGGACTCGAACCGGCATCCTCCCGCTTGCAAGGCGGGCGCTCTTCCCATTGAGCTACTGACCCCTGAGGAAAACGAAAGGCCGCCGGGATCTCTCCCTGACGGCCTCCGGCGGAGCCTGACGGCCCTATCCAGAGGCGTTTCCGATAAAGGCGGAGCCCTGACCCGCCCCGAACCCGAGGGGCTGCCGGGCCTGCCGGGCGATGGTCGTGACCATGGCCGCCGCCCCCTCTCGTCCGCTTCCGATCTTTCCCATGCCCCTATGGTGCGGGACGCCGCTCGGGCACGCAACGCTTTTTCCATGCGATCGCCCCGGGCCGTTCGGGGAGAATCGGCCCGGGGCGAGTCGGATATGCGTCACGCCGCCCCGCGGCGGCTGCGGCCGCGACCGGGGGTCAGCAACCGCCCCAGAACGCGGAACGGCAGGGTCACGACGCTGATGATCGTCCCGACAATGGCGCTGATCGCTGCGCTGATGCGGCGCATCTGGCTTCACTCCTTCGGCTCGGTCCTGACCGACCGATACCCGCCTGTGGAGTTTTACACCGGCTTTGCTCCGACAATGACGGTGGCAGAGAACCTCTCGGACGTCGCGACCGCGGCCGCGAGGCCGCCGGCCTCCACGGCGGCGACGGCGGCGACGGCCTGCCGCTCGCTCGTCTCGAACAGCAGGCGGCCGCCCGGGGCGAGCCACCGCGAGGCCCCGGCGGTGACGCGGCGCAGCACGTCGAGGCCGTCCGGCCCGCCGTCGAGCGACGAGCGCGGCTCGTGGTCGCGCGCCTCCGCCGGCATGAGCGCGACGTCCCCGGTCGGGACGTAAGGGACGTTGGCCAGCAGGACGTCGACCCGTCCGCGCAGCTCGCCCGGGACGGGGTCGAAAAGGTCGCCCTCGTGGGCCGTGCCGCCGTACGGCGCGATGTTGCCGCTGGCGCAGCGCACGGCCGCGGGCTCGATGTCGGCCGCGTGCAGGACGCACTCGCCCACACCGGAGGCGAGCGCGGCCCCGAGCGCGCCCGAACCGCAGCACAGGTCGAGGATCACCGGCTGGGGAGGCGCGAGGGCGTGGGCCCGCCGGACGAGGAACTCGGTGCGGGGCCGGGGCACGAAGACCCCAGGTCCGACCGCGATCCGCAGCCCGCAGAACATCGCCCAGCCGAGGACGTGCTCGAGCGGCTCGCCGGCCGTGCGCCGCTCCACCATGGCGGCGGCTTCGCCGGGGGTGCGGGCGGTGGAGAGGATGAGCCGCGCCTCGTCCTCGGCGAACACGCAGCCGGCGGCCCGGAGGGTGGAGACGATGGCGGGCTCGGTGAAGGGTTCTGTCATAGGAGTCCGCAACTTTATCCGGACACCGCGACGTTCCGCGCGTTCGCGGCATCGCCGGCCCAGCGCGACAATGGAGCATCGTCCAGGAGCCGGGGGGCAGGAGTGTCGGACAGATCGGATCTGAGGGCCGACTGCGCCAGCTGCTTCGGCCTGTGCTGCGTGGCGCTGCCGTTCGCCAGGTCCGCCGACTTCGCCATGGACAAGGACGCGGGCGAGCCCTGCCGCAACCTCCTGGCCGACTTCCGCTGCGGCATCCACGCCGACCTCCGGCGGAACGGTTTCCCGGGCTGCACGGTCTTCGACTGTTTCGGCGCCGGTCAGAAGGTGTCGCGGAAGACCTTCTCCGGCCGGGACTGGCGCGGGGACCCGGAGGTCGCGCGCCGCATGTTCGCGGTGTTCCCCGTCATGCGGCAGCTCCACGAGCTGCTCTGGTACCTGGACCAGGCCGCGGCGATGCCGTCCTCCGGCCCGATCCGCGACGAACTGCGGCGGGCGTCCGGCGAGATCGACCGCCTCACAGGGGGCGGCCCCGGCGAACTCGCCGAGGTGGACGTCCAGGCCGTCCGGGAGAGGGTGAACGGACTGCTGTCGCGGGCGGGAGAGCTCGCCAGGGCCGGTGTCCCCGTACGCGGGAAGAACCGGCGGGGGGCGGATCTGATGGGGGCGAGGCTCAAGGGGGCCGACCTGCGCGGCGCCGATCTGCGCGGCGCGTACCTGATCGCCGCCGACCTGCGGGGCGCGGACCTGCGGGTCGCGGACGTGACCGGGGCTGACCTGCGGGACGCCGATCTGCGCGGCGCCGACCTCACCGGGTGCCTCTTCCTGACCCAGGCGCAACTCGACTCGGCGCGCGGCGACGCGGCGACACGCCTGCCGCCTGCCCTGGCGCGGCCCGCGCACTGGATGACTCCCACGGCCTGATCTTGTTTAGCCGCCCCGTCAAGGGGCATTCCCGCCTCCCAAAGGGCATTTTCCGCAGCGCACGTCGTCGGGGGGTCGCGTGGTGCGGGTCACATGGTGGGGCACGGGCGCCGTGGCGCTCGTGCTGCTGGTCCTCGGCGCCGGGCTTCCCCTGTTCGACCGGGCCCTCGGGACCCGCGGGCAGCCGCTGGCGCCCGGCACGGTGGTGTCGGTCGGGACGGAGCGCGACGGCGTCCGCCCGGTGACGTTCTCGGTCACCTCTCCCGGGTGGGTGCTGAACCGGGGCGCCACCTCCCTCGCCAGCAGCGCCGAACTGCTCAGCGGCGACGTGGTCTTCGATCTCAGCGTGGTGGTCCCGCTGGGCTCGGCGGACGCGCGGGCGCTGTGGGGCGGCCTCGGGCGCATCGTCGCCGCGGGCGGGCGCACGCGCCTCGGGACGGGGCCCGTCCCGTTCACGACCGCGCAGGGCCTGACCGGGCTGACGGGACGGCTCGCCGGGCGCGAGCGCGTCGGCACGGCGACCGTCTTCGCCAAGGGGACGCTCGGCGCGGCGGTCACGGCGACGGGCCCGCCGCAGACCTTCGGCGACGCGGCCCCGCAGGTCGAGGCGATGGTGCGGTCGATCCGGATCACGGCGCCATGGGGATGACCCGCGGCGGCCTGGCGTCCCGTCCCGCGTTCTGGCTGTGGGCGGCGGCGTGCCTGCTCGGCGCCTGGATCGCGCTGCGCGGGATCGGCGCGCACGTCGCGGCGTTCCCCGGCGGCGCGATCGCCGGGGTGGTGCTGCTCGCGCCGGCGCTGGCCGGCGGGGTGTGGTCGGTGCGGCGGTTGCATCCCGTCCGCTCGCCGCCGCTCGGCTACGCGCTGATCGCGGTGGCCTGGGGCGGGCTGGCCGCGTTCGGGACGGCGCTGCCCGCCAACGCGGCGTTCCAGGCGATCGTCGGGAAGACGGCGGGGCCGGGCTTCAACGCGGCGTGGGGCGCGTCGATCGCCGCTCCGGTGGACGAGGAGATCCTGAAGCTGCTCGGCGTCGCGGCGCTGGCGCTGATGGCGCCGGCCGCGGTCCGCGGGCCGCTGGACGGCTGGAGCTACGGCGCGCTGTCGGGGCTGGGCTTCCAGTTCGCGGAGAACTTCCTGTACGTCCTGAACACGATCGTCCTGACGGGCGCCACGCACGACGCGAACGCGGCGTTCTTCTCGTTCGGCACCCGGGTGGTCTGCGGGGCCTGGTGGAGCCACTGGGCGATGACCGCGGTCGGCGGCGCGGGCCTCGGCCTCCTGATCGGGCGGGCCTCCAGAACGCACCTGACCGCCGCGGTGAGCGCGTTCGTCCTGGCGATGGCGCTGCACTCGTGGTGGGACGCCCCCGTCCTGTCCGGGCTGGCGCTGATGCCGGTGAAGGGCGCGCCGATCCTGGTCGCGGCGGTCGTCGCCTACCGCCTGTCCAGGCGCCGCTACCTCTCGCACTTCCGCCGCACGGTGCACGCCGAGACGAGGAACGGCGTCCTCGTGCCGGGCGAGGGCCATGTGCTCGCGTTCCGCAAGTGGCGCAGGAAGGAGGAGTGGGGCGTGCCGGCCGGGGAGTCGCGCCGGCTGCTGGAGCGGCTCCGGGCCGCCGAACTCGCCCTCATCGAGGACGGCCTCGGCGGCCTGGAACCGGACCCGCTGGCCGCCGAGCGGCTGCGCACCGATATCCGCGCCCTGCGGGGCGACCTCAAGGCGTCCGGCGCGAACGTGCGCGTGGCCTGACGGCCAGGACGCAGGCGCAGACGGCCGCGCAGACGGCCGCGGCGACGAACAGCGCGTAGGCCGGGTCGCGGGAGCCGTCCCCCGCGCCGACCGTCGCGAACGCCCCCATGATCGCGACACCGAGGGTGGCGCCGAGCTGCCGGACGGCGTTCAGCAGGCCCCCCGCCGCGCCCGCCGCGCCCTCGGGGGCCGCGGCGACGACCATCGTCGCGAGCGCGGGCAGCGCGAACGACACGCCGAAGCCGGTGCACAGCAGGCCAGCGACGAGCGGCGGGTAGGACGCGCCGCCCAGCAGCACGGCGCCGAACAGCACTCCCCCGGCGGTCAGCAGGCCGAGGCCCGCGAGGACGGGGCGGCGCGGACCGGTCCGCGCGACGATGCGCCCGGTGAGCAGCGGGTTGAACGCGAACGGCAGGGTCATCGGCAGGAACGCCAGGCCGGTCTGGAGCGGCGTCAGCCCGAGGGCCTGCCGGAACACCAGCGGCAGCACGAACAGCACGCCGGTCATGACGAAGTTGACCGCGGCGCCGGCGGCCAGCGCGGCGGGCATCCCGGGCGCCCGCAGCACCGCCGGGACCAGGACCGGCGCCCCGCTCCCGCGCTCGCGGACCGCGAACGCCGCGCCGGCCGCGACCGCGCCGGCCGCCGAGACGGCCGCGTGGACACCCGACCCGCTCCCGAGGGCGATGAGGGCGTCGGTCAGGAGCCCCAGCGCCGCGCACGCGAGGAGCTGGGCCGCCGCGTCGAGGCGGCGGGTTCCGCGCGGGCAGCGCACGGCCCGTCCCGCCGCGAGCGCGAGGACGGCGGCGGCGAGCGGAACGTTGACCAGGAAGATCGCGCGCCAGCCGGCGAGGCCGACCAGGGCGCCGCCCGCGACGGGCCCGGCCGCGAGCGCGGCGCCGCTGGTCGCCGCCCACGTCGCCACGGCCCGGGCGCGCTCGGCGGGCGCGGGGTACAGGCGGACGATCATCGCCATGGACGCGGGCACGCAGGCCGCGGCGGCGGCGCCGAGGAGCGCGCGCAGCGCGACGAGCGTCCACAGGTCCGGTGCCGCGGCGCACAGCAGCGACCCGGCGCCGAAGGCCGCGACGCCCGCACGGAAGACGCGGTGCGCGCCGTACCGGTCGGCGACGGCGCCCGCCGACAGCAGCAGCGCCCCGAACACGACGGTGTAGCCGGTGACGGCCCACTGCAGGCCCGCGACCGTCCCGTGCAGCGAGTCGGCCAGGTCGGGTTCGGCCACCGACAGGACCGTCGTGTCGAGCAGCACCATGAAGTAGCCGAGTGAGATGCCGAACAGGGCGGGGCCGCGTCTCCTGGGGGCCGCGTCCGCCGGTGCGGGTGAGAGAACCGAGCTCATGGCGCCCCAGTCTGGGAATCCGCGCGGCCGGGCTCCACCGGCGGAGCCGCACGCCGCGTTCGGAATATCCGAACGGACGGCCCCTGTTGCCACCGGCATGGAACTGCGCCAGCTGCGGACGTTCGAGGCCGTCCTCACCCACCGGACCGTCACCGACGCCGCCAACGCGCTCGGCCTCGCGCCGTCGTCGGTGTCGGAGCAGATCCGCGCGCTGGAGGCGTCGCTGGGCGTCCCGCTGTTCCACCGCGGCCCGAAGGGCATGCGGCCGACCGAGGCGGGCGAGCGGATGCGCGGATGGGCGCGGCGCCTGCTGCGGCAGGCCGAGGAGGCCCGCCGCGAGGTGACCGGGGAGCAGCCGGTGCTGCGGCTCGGCGCGCTGGAGTCGATCGCCGCCGCGCACGTCCCCGGCGTCCTGGCCAGGCTCGCCGAGCGGCGGCCGGGGCTGCGGGTCGAGGTCCGGTCGGACGCGGCCCGCGACCAGCTCCTGGACGCGGTCGCCGCCGGGGACCTGGAGGCCGCGCTGCTGCTGGACGCCGGCGAGGACGTGGGCGGCCTCGGTTTCACGCCGCCGCCGGCGCCGCTGGACTTCGTCGACGTGGAGCCGGTACCGCTCGCCCTCGTCGCCGCGCCGGACCACCCTCTCGCCGGGGCGCCGCACCTGGCCGCCGGTGACCTGCGCGGCGAGAGGCTGCTGGTCAACGTGCCGGCGTGCTCGTTCTGGATGGCCGGCGAGCGGCTCCTCGGCTCCGCCGTCGAGCGGGTCAGGGCGGGCAGCGTCACCGTGATGGCGTCCTGGGCCGAGCAGGGCCTCGGAGTCGCGCTGCTCCCCGAATTCGCCGTCCGCGACCGGCTGGCGGCCGGAACCCTCACCCGGCTCGCGTTCGACGCCCCCGACCTCGGCCTTCGCCTCGTCTGGCGGGCCGACCGGGAGGCCGTCCCCGGCATGCGGGAGGTCCTCTACGCGGCCAGTGCCTGACCGACCGCACCGCCGCCGCGCGGCGTTTGCCCCCACCCGCCCCGGGTAGCCGCCCAGGGGGAGATCATTGTTCGGCCGGGGAGCACGCTATGGCAGGACGAAACGGGCGCGGAACCGCGAAGGCCGAGCGGGTGCAGAAGCTCTTCTGGGGGGTCAACGACCGGCTCGGGTCCACCGAGTTCCTGGACCGGAACATCCGCAAGGCGTTCCCCAAGCACTGGTCGTTCCTGCTCGGCGAGATCGCGCTCTACTCGTTCGTCGTCCTCGTGCTCACCGGCGTCTACCTGACGCTGTTCTTCCACCCGAGCGGCAGGGAGATCGTCTACGACGGCTCGTACGGCCCGCTGAAGGGCGTCAGGGTGAGCGAGGCGTACGCCTCCACCCTGCACCTGTCGTTCGACGTGCGGGGCGGGCTGCTGATGCGGCAGATCCACCACTGGGCGGCGAACGTCTTCGTCGCCGCGATCTGCGTCCACCTCATGCGGATCTTCTTCACCGGGGCGTTCCGCAAGCCGCGGGAGATCAACTGGGTGATCGGCACGACGCTGTTCGTGCTGGCCGTCGCCGAGGGGTTCGCCGGGTACTCGCTGCCGGACGACCTGCTGTCGGGCACCGGCCTGCGGATCTTCCAGGGCATCCTGCTGTCGGTCCCGCTCGCCGGGACGTACGCGGGCCTGTGGGCCTTCGGCGGGGAGTTCCCCTCCGCGGAGGAGTTCATCCCGCGGCTGTTCACGGTGCACATCCTGCTCGTCCCCGGAATCCTGCTGGCCCTGATCACCGCGCACCTGATGATCCTCTGGCACCAGACCCACACGATCTTTCCGGGCAGGGGGCGGCGGGAGCGGGCGGTGACCGGGGAGCCGACCTTCCCGCACTTCGCCGCGCAGAGCACGGCCTACTTCCTCTACACGTTCGGCGTCCTGGCCGGACTGGCGGCGTTCTTCCAGATCAACCCGGTCTGGCTGTACGGCCCCTACGACCCGGACCAGGTGTCGTTCGGCTCCCAGCCCGACTGGTACGTCGGGTTCCTCGAAGGCTCGCTGCGCATCATGCCGCCCCTGTCCACGACCGTCGCCGGGTACACCGTCTCCTGGAACGTGCTGGTCCCGGCCGTCCTCCTGCCCGGGGTGTTCTTCACGCTCATCGGCCTGTACCCGTTCGTGGAGCGCTGGGCCACGGGGGACGAGCGCCTGCACCACCTGCTGGACCGGCCGCGCAACGCCGCCACCAGGACCGCGATCGGCGCCGCCGCCATCGCCTGGTACGGCGACCTGCTGGCGGCCGGCGGCAACGACTACGTCTCCGCGACCTTCAAGATCCCGCTGTTCTGGACGACCTGGTTCTTCCGCGCCGGGTTCTTCGTCCTCCCGATCGCGGCCTTCGTCGTCACCCGCCGCGTCTGCCTGAGCCTGCAGCGCCGCGACCTGCGGACGCGCGAGGAGGGCGTGGAGAGCGGCCTGATCTCGCTGACGCCGGACGGGGGGTTCCGGGAACGGCGCGAGCGGCCGTCCGAGGAGGCCGAGGCGCTGCTGGAGGCCCGGCGGCCGGGCGAGCTGGTCGCGCCCTACCCGCACCACATGATCCCGCTGCCGACGCCGGACCGGGCCCGTACGCAGCTCCGGACCCGCGCCAACCGCTTCTACCTCGACTACCAGGCCGAGTCGCACGGCGGCGGCCAGGGCGACCTGCGGAAGGACTCCTCGGAGGACGGCCACGGCGAGTGACCGGCGCGCCCCTCAGCCGGACCATCCCGGCGGGGGAAGCGCCGGCTCGGCCGCCTGCGGCGGTTCCTTCGGCGGGTAGTGCAGGTCGAACGCGGGGCGCGAGGAACGGATGTGCGGCATCGCGGTGAAGTTGTGGCGGGGAGGCGGGCAGGAGGTCGCCCACTCCAGCGACCCGCCCGCGCCCCACGGGTCGTCGGTCTCGACGCGCTCGGCGTGCCGCCAGGACCACAGCACGTTCCACAGGAACGCGAACGTCGAGGCGCCCAGGACGAACGAGCCGATCGACGAGACGAGGTTCAGCGTCGCGAACTGGTCGGGGTAGTCGGCGTAGCGGCGCGGCATGCCTTCGGCGCCCAGCCAGTGCTGGACGAGGAAGGTGGTGTGGAACCCGGCGAACAGCGTCCAGAAGTGGATCTTCCCCCAGGTCTCGTTCAGCATCCGTCCGGTCATCTTCGGCCACCAGAAGTAGAACCCGCCGAACATCGCGAACACCACGGTGCCGAACAGGACGTAGTGCAGGTGGGCGACGACGAAGAAGGAGTCGGTGAGGTGGAAGTCCATGGGGGGCGAGGCGAGGATGACCCCCGTCAGACCGCCGAACAGGAACGTCACCAGGAACCCGACCGCGAACAGCATGGGGGTCTCGAAGGTCAGGTGCCCCTTCCAGAGCGTCCCGACCCAGTTGAAGAACTTCAGGCCGGTCGGCACGGCGATCATGAACGAGGTGATGGAGAAGAACGGCAGCAGCACGCCGCCGGTGGCGAACATGTGGTGCGCCCAGACCGTCATCGACAGCCCGGTGATCGCGATGGTGGCTCCGACCATGCCGAGGTAGCCGAACAGCGGCTTGCGGCTGAACACCGGGATGATCTCGGTGACGATGCCGAAGAACGGCAGGGCCGCGATGTAGACCTCGGGATGGCCGAAGAACCAGAACAGGTGCTGCCAGAGCAGCGCGCCGCCGTTGGCGGGGTTGTAGATGTGGGCGCCCAGCCTGCGGTCGGCCTCCAGCGCGAACAGCGCCGCGGTCAGCACCGGGAAGGCGATGAGGACCATCAGGCTGGTCAGCAGCACGTTCCAGGTGAAGATCGGCAGCCGGAACATCACCATGCCCGGGGCACGCATCGCGATGATCGTGGTGATCATGTTCACCGACGTCAGGATCGTCCCGAGGCCGGACAGGATCAGCCCCATGGCCCACATGTCGCCGCCCTGGCCGGGCGAGTACGTCTGGGCGGACAGCGGGGTGTAGGCGAACCAGCCGAACGCGGGGGCGCCGCCCGGCATGACGAACGAGGCCAGCACCATGAGGGCGCCGAACAGGAACAGGTAGTAGGTGAGCGCGTTCATCCGCGGGAAGGCCACGTCCGGCGCCCCGATCTGCAGCGGGACCAGCACGTTGGCGAACCCGGCGAACAGCGGGGTGGCGAACAGCAGCATCATGATCGTGCCGTGGACGGTGAACAGCTCGTTGTAGGCGTGGTTGCTCACCACCTGCCTGCCGGGCTCCAGCAACTCGGCCCGCATCACCATGGCCATCAGCCCGGCGGCGAGGAACATCGCGAACGACGTCCCGAGATAGAGGTGGCCGACCATCTTGTGGTCGGTCGTCGCCAGCACATGGCCGACCCTCGTTCCCTTGCGATGCCGCGCGAGCGCGTCGGCGACGCTGGTCTCCTGCCGCCCCTGGACGGTCGTCATCCACCCCTCCCCCCACGTCCGACCCCATCCGGCCACTTGCCGCGCACACCGGTTTCAAACGCGGCGTGAAGGGACCCGGGCCATGGCGCGGTGCTCCATGGCAAGAGCGCCGAAAGGCGTGAACCGCAAATCCACGGGCCGATGGCCTGGGGATCGTGCGAGGGATGAAGGCGCGAACTTCGGGAAGGCGCACCGGAAAGGCACGTTCAAAGGAGCGCCCCCCGGTGCGAAACGAGAAGCTCACCCCTCGGGCCCGCGAGCCCGCCGAACCCGCGCGCGTGCAGGACGTCGACAGGCGGGCAGGTGTCGCGGCCGCACGGGACGAGGCCGCCCGCGCGCTCGACCGGCTGGACGCCGCGCGCAGGAGGACGGCGCGGGCGCGCCGCAGGACCGGCGCCGGCACGCCGCCGCCCGCGGACGAGCAGAGGCTCGCGGAAGCCGCGCACGCGCTGGCGGAGGCCGCACGCGAACTCGCCCGGCTCGTCCGCGACCACGCCCCGCGGCCCGCCACCGGAGCGGCGACCGGGGAACGGACCGGGCGCCCGGTCGGCGACGGGCCGCTCGTGACGCTCGACCTGGCCCACCGCGTCGGGCCCGGCTGGCGGCTGTACCAGTTCTCGACCGCGGACCGGGACGCCCACCGCTGGCATCTGCGGCACGACGGGCACGCCACCGGGATCGTGACGCACGTCCTGAACCTGCGCGGCCACAGGGCGGGCTGGGAGGCCCACGACGCCCGCGGGTTCCGGCTGCGCCCGGAACCGGGGCCGGACGCCTACCCGCCCGCCGCGCCCTCCCTGTGGTCGACCAGGACGGCGGCGGTCCGCGCCGTCGCGCAGGCCCACCGCTGCCCCTGACGGCCGGCGCGGACGTTTCGCCCCAACCGCCCGGGTAGGGCCGCCTGCGACGGAGTCGGTCCCACCGGAGGAGCACGATGAAGGCTGTCACCTGGCACGGCAAGCGCGACGTCCGCGTCGACGAGGTTCCCGACCCGGAGATCAAGGAGTCGAACGACGCGGTCATCCGGGTCACCTCGACCGGCATCTGCGGTTCGGACCTGCACCTGTACGAGGTGCTCGGGCCGTTCATGAGCGAGGGCGACGTCCTCGGCCACGAGCCGATCGGCGTCGTCGAGGAGACCGGGCCGGACGTCACGCACGTCAAGCCCGGCGACCGCGTGGTCATCCCGTTCAACATCTCGTGCGGGCACTGCCACATGTGCGGCCTCGGGCTGTACGCCCAGTGCGAGACGACGCAGGTCCGCGAACAGGGCACGGGCGCGGCGCTGTTCGGCTACACGCGGCTGTACGGGCAGGTGCCGGGCGGGCAGGCCGAGTACCTGCGGGTGCCGCAGGCCCAGTTCGGGCCGATCAAGGTGCCGGAGGGGCCACCGGACGAGCGGTTCGTCTACCTGTCGGACGTGCTGCCCACTTCCTGGCAGGCGGTGGCCTTCGCCGAGATCCCCGAGGGCGGCTCGGTCACCGTGCTCGGGCTCGGCCCGATCGGGCAGATGTCGGCCCGCGTCGCCCGGCATCTCGGCCACCGGGTGATCGCGGTCGACCTCGTCCCGGAGCGGCTGGAGATGGCGCGCCGGCACGGCGTCGAGGTGATCGACGCCGCCGACGCCGACGACGTGCCGGACGCGGTCCGGCAGCTCACCGGGGGGCGCGGCACCGACTCGGTGATCGACGCGGTCGGGATGGAGGCGCACGGATCCCCCGGCGCCAAGCTCGCGCAGGCCCTCGCCGGGCTCATGCCGGGCGACTCCGCCGCGCCGCTCATGACGCGCGTCGGGGTGGACCGGCTCGCGGCGCTCACCACCGCCGTCGAGGTGGTGCGGAGGGCCGGGACGATCTCCATCAGCGGCGTGTACGGCGGCATGACGGACCCGCTGCCGATGATGCGGATGTTCGACAAGGGCATCACCCTGCGGATGGGCCAGGCCCACGTCAAGCGCTGGATCGACGATCTGATGCCGCTCGTCGCCGACGACGCCGACCCGCTCGGCGTGATGGACCTCGCCACGCACCGCTGGCCGCTGGAGAAGGCGCCGCAGGCGTACGAGATGTTCCAGAAGAAGCGGGACGGCGCCATCAAGGTGCTGCTGCGGCCGGGCACGTGAAGCCGCCCGCGAGGTGATCGCGGACCGGGGCCGCCCGCCCTAGGCTTTCCGGCACGTCTTCGGGCGTGCCGATGACCGAGGCTCTGGAGGTGGACCCGATGCACCCGTTCCGCGCCGCCATTGAGACAGGCGACCTGGACGCCCTCCCGGCGCTGCTGGCCGAGGACGTGACGTTCCTCAGCCCGGTGGCGTTCGCGCCGTACGAGGGACGTGCGACGGCCACCGCGATCCTGCGCGCGGTGACCCGGGTCTTCTCCGACTTCCGCTACGTCCGCGAGATCGCCGACGGCCGCGACCACGCGCTGGTGTTCAAGGCGCGCGTCGGCGACCGCGAGGTGCACGGCTGCGACTTCCTGCATCACGACGACGCCGGGCTCATCGACGAGTTCTGCGTCATGGTCCGGCCGCTGTCGGGCGCGCAGGCGCTCTCGGACGCGATGGCGGTGCAGTTCGAGACCGTCAGACGCGAAATGGGCCTCACCTGACACCCGAATCCCACCAGGCGTTCCCGAACTGCACACGGGTCTCCTTCAGGCGCTCAGGGGCGGGGGGAGGGGGGCATCCTCGGCGCGGCGGCCTTCGTGCTCCAGGCGCGTCAGCCTGGCCGAGGTGAGGGCGGCGCGGAACAGCTGGAGGCCGCGCGCGGAGCTGGGGTCGACGCCGGACAGGTCCCGGATGCGGTCCAGGCGGTAGTGCAGGGTGCGGCGGTGGATCCACAGCTCCCGCGCGGCGCGCTCGCGGTCGAGGTTGCAGGCGAGCAGGACCTCCAGCGTCCGCCGCAGGTCGGTTCCGGCGTCGAGCGGGAACAGCACGGCGGCGAGCCGGCCGCGGATCGCGGGCTGCCCGAGGATCGCCAGCTCGACGAGCAGTTCGTCGGCCCGGTAGGGGCGGTCCTCGGCGTCCGGGATCGCCTTGGCGATCGTCAGGACGCGGGAGGCCTCCTCCAGCGCGGCCGGGATGTCGGCGATGCCGCGCCGGTAGGACTCGGCGGCGTGCACCGGGCCGCGCGAGCGGGCGGCGAGGCCCGCGGTGAATTCGGCGGCCAGGTTCTCGGCGTGCAGCGGTTCGGCGGCGGGGAACAGCACGACGAGCCCTGCCGGATCACCGGAGTACAGCACGCCCTCCCAGGACTCCAGGCGCTCGCTCTCCCGCTGCCAGTCCTCTGCCGCGAGCGCGGGTGCCTCGCACCGAAGGACGAGGTAGGCGGGCGCGAGACGGACGCCGGCCGCGTCGGCGATGGCGCCGGCGGGCGCGCCGTCGATCAGGGTCTCGGCGAGGAGCCGGCGCAGCGGGCGCGACCTCGTCCCCTCGCGGGGCGCCTCCGCGTAGCCCTGGATGCAGGCCTTCCGGGCGCCGGTGGCGAGCCGGGCCGCGTGCGCGGTCAGCTCGGCCATCTCGGTGAAGCAGCCGGGCGGCGCGACCGTCCAGCAGGACCGCGCCGCGGCGGCGAGGGCCAGGTCCCACGCCTCCGACAGCACCGGCAGCGGGATCGCCTGCCGGGCCGCGAGGACGCCGAGGTCGCGGAAGCGCCCGCGGTCGTCCTCGGGGAGGGGGGACCGGCGCAGGACGAGGCCGAGAAGCCGGGCGCAGGTCTCCCGGCGCCCGCCGAACATCGGCCCCGCCGCACGCCTGATCGGCTGGTAGGCGGGATGGCCGTGCAGCGCCTCCCGGATCGCCGTGGCGACCCGCGGGCAGTGCGCGGCGAGGACTTCCGGGAGGCCGCCGGAAACGGTCATCGACGGTCCTCCCTAGGCCACGGCCAGCGGGAACCTCGGCAGATGGCCGACGGTCCCGTCGACCACCCGGTGCAGCTCCCGGACGCAGTCCGGATCGCCGCCCAGCATGTCGAGCAGGCCGTGGGCGCGGTCGATCAGCGGCGCGACGGAGGCGGCGTAGGACTCGGCGATCTCCTCGTCGAGCATCCAGGAGGCCATCTCGGCGCGCGCGGCGGCCGAGTGGCGGGCGGAGGCGTGCAGCGCGAGGGCCTCGCGGCGCCGCGCGGGGGGCAGCTCGGCCAGCAGGTGGACGAGCAGGTACGTGGCGGTGCCGGCGGCGAGGTCCTCGTGCCGCCCGGAGGCGAGGTCGCGCTGGTCGTCGACGAGCCGGCGCAGCACGCCGAGCGCGCGGCCGTACGCCCGCCAGCCCGCGGCCCTGTGGTCGTCCGCTCCGGCGAGGCGCGCCGCCGAGGCCGCGGCCATCGCGTAGGGCGCGCCGGTCTTGCCCTCGTAGCCGCGCAGCACTGACTCGGGGGTCGCGTTCGGGGCCCGCTCGGCGAGGTCGCGGAGCTGCCCGTCGACGGCGTCCAGCCAGGCGCGCGAAAGCTCGTCCGCGAGCGCGGCGCGCACGGCGGCGCCGACGGGCATCCCGGCGATGAGCCGGCCGGGCAGCTGGCCGCCGACGGCCAGCGCGGTGAGCACCCTCCCGCCGGTGGCGGCCCCCGCGGGCGGCGCGCCGGCGGCGCCGGTGAGGTCGTCCAGACAGCGGGCCGACGCCCACCAGAGCAGGTGCAGCACGGCGACGGGCATGGCGGGGCCCGGCTCGCCGGTCTCCGCCCCGTGCACCAGCAGCGGCAGCGTGATCATTCCCTGCACGCCGGGGCGCGGGTCCTCGGCCCGGAGGAGGTCGAAGAACTCGACGAGGAACTCCGACATGGCGCCCCCGACCATCTCGCGCCCCTCCTCCACGCCCATCGCGAGGCCCTCGGCGAGCATCTCGCACAACCGCGCCATCTCCGTCTCGACCTCGGCGATCGCCCGTTCCTGGGCGGCCCTCCCGAACACTCCTTCGTCCACGTGCCAACTCCTCTGCTGCGGGGTGTCGCGGGCCGGGCCGGCGCCGCCGTCCGGCTCGATCCCGGCGCCGTCGGGGACGCCGGCTCACGGAATCGATCGCTGGCGGACCCGGCCATGCGCGTTTCCTGATTTCTCTGGCCCAACGCTCGTCGGTCCGCGCCGGAAACGGCGTCGGACACCCTTCCGGGGAAGGGCGGATAAACCGACCGGACGGCCGTCATCTTGCTACAGAAATGCGGGTTGCTGAACTGCACCCCCGGGCAGTCCGGGGCGCGCCGGGCTGCCCGGTCCGGCAACCGGCGCACCGCGGACCCACCGCGCACCTGGCGCCCACTGCCCTGGAAACCGCATGTCAGCGTCCGCTTGCACGAGGCGCCCCGGCGGCGGGCGGCACCGACCGCGCACGTCACCCGCCCCTCGGGAGATCGAGCGCCGCGCGTTTTCGCCTGATCATCGCCGCACATTCTCGGGACGATCACACAAGGTATATTTTCAGATGAGAATTCAATTGCCCGGACCGACGGCGTTCCTGTGATGTTGCCCACAATTAATTGGCAGAATGCGGCCAATGCGGCGGGGCCCGGCGCGGCGGCTCGCGTGAGCGTCCGCCGCACCGGGCCCCGTCCCCCGATCCGTCCCGCCCGTGAGCGGGAGGCCGGCCCCCGGCCGCGGGATCAGGCCGGCACGTGCGCCTTCTTGCGGGTCCAGTGCCGGTGCGCCGCGACCGCCTCGACCATCTTGGCGGGGAAGTCTCCGCCCGCCCCGCGCCCGGTGACGACCCCGGCCTCGGTGACGGTGGCACCGTCGGAGAACCGCACACCGTCGATGCCGGCGCGCTCCAGCAGGCCGATGCCCTCGTCGAGCGCGCCGATCGCCTTGCAGTGCACGAACGCCTCGGCGACGAAGTGCACGGCGTCGCCGTCCTGCGCCAGCGCCCGCACGCTCTGCTCGCCGCCCGGAACGAGGACCGCGTCATAGAGGACGGACGCGACGGTCGGCATCGCGCGGGTCACCTCGATCTGGCCGCCGTTGGCCGCCTGCACGAAGCCGTCCTTCGCGGCGAGGACCTCGACCACCGCCCCGCCCTCGGTGAGCGCGTCGCCGACCGCCGCGACGGCCGCCGAGTCGGCGCCGTCCGCCACCAGCACCGCGATCTTGCGGCCCTGGACGGAGTCCGCGCGCGCGTTCGCCTGGCTCAGCGCGGGCGAGGTGCGGCCGTGGTTGGCCGTCGCCGCCTCCTGCGGCGGCTCCACCCCGACGCCCTCGGCGACCAGGACGGCGAGGTCGTGGTCGACGCGGTTGAGCTGCTGGATGACGCCCTCCCGGATGTGCCGGTGGTCGCACTTGCCGAGCTCGAACCGGAAGGCGCCGACGATGTGCTCCTTCTCCCAGTCGGCCATGCTGTTCCAGAACAGGGTGGCCTGCGAGTAGTGGTCGGCGAAGCTCTCGCTGCGCTTGCGGATCTTGTCGCCGTCCACCCGCTCCTGGTAGTGGGTGTAGGAGCCCTCGCCGCCGACCGCCGGGCAGCCCCCCGACAGCGAGTTCTTGTGGTAGCTCGCCCGCCCCTGGTGGATGTCCGTCTGGTGGTAGCCGTCGCGGTGGTGGTTGCGGACCGGGGCGACGGGCCGGTTCACGGGGATCTGCGGGAAGTTCGGCCCACCGAGCCGGATCAGCTGCGTGTCCAGATAGGAGAACAGCCGCGCCTGCAGCAGCGGATCGTTGGTGAAGTCGATGCCGGGCACGACGTTGCCGAGGTGGAAGGCGACCTGCTCGGTCTCGGCGAAGAAGTTGTCGGGGTTGCGGTCGAGCACCAGCGTGCCGACCGGCCGCACGGGCACCCGCTCCTCCGGAATGATCTTGGTCGGGTCGAGCAGGTCGAAGTCGAACGCGTGCTCGTCCTCCTCCGGGACGAGCTGGACGCCGAACTCGTACTCGGGAAAGGCACCGGCCTCGATCCGCTCCCACAGGTCGGCCCGGTTGAAGTCGGGATTCTTCCCCGCGATCTTCTGGGTCTCGTCCCAGGCGAGCGAGTGGGTACCGAGCTTGGGCTTCCAGTGGAACTTCACGAACGTCGCGCGCCCCTGGGCGTTCACGAGCCGGAAAGTGTGGACGCCGAAGCCCTCCATCATCGCGTAACTGCGCGGCAGCGCCCGGTCCGACATGAGCCACATCATCATGTGCATGGTCTCGGGCTGGAGTTGCACGAAGTCCCAGAGGGTGTCGTGCGCGGAGGACGCCTGCGGGATCTCGCTCGCCGGCTCGGGCTTCACCGCGTGCACGAAGTCGGGGAACTTGATGCCGTCCTGGATGAAGAAGACCGGCATGTTATTACCGACGAGGTCGAAATTGCCCTGTCGCGTGTAGAACTTCGTGGCGAAGCCGCGAACGTCCCGGACCGTGTCGGCGGAGCCGCGGGACCCGGCGACGGTGGAGAACCGCACGAACACCGGCGTCGTCAGCGACGTGTCGGTCAGGAATTCGGCCGTCGTGTACTCGGCGAGGGACTCGTGCAGCGTGAAATGGCCGTAGGCGCCCGAACCGCGCGCGTGCACGACCCGCTCGGGAATCCGCTCGTGGTCGAAATGGGTGATCTTCTCGCGCAGATGGAAATCCTCCATCAGCGACGGCCCGCGCTCCCCCGCGGAGAGCGAGTTGTCGGTGTCATCGACCCGGATCCCCTGGTCGGTGGTGAGCTTCGCCCCTTCCGGGCTCACCCTCCGATGCTCCAGTTGCTCCTGTTTCCGGTCGTCGCGGCCGGTGGGGTCGCCCATGCTCTGGCTCCTCAGGTGATGACTCGGTGGTGGTGACTGCGCGCGTGATGTGGCGGCTACCCCGAGATCTCCGCGGCATGCGTCGTTTGACCGGAACTTGGGTCCTGTTCCGCGCGGCCCGGTACCGGGCCGCGCGGACGGGCGGCCGCGGCTTGTCAGGCGGCTGACAAAGGCCGCCGAGGACGGTGGAGCCGGGTGAGTGTCGCGCGTCACGCCGCATGCCTAGGTTGAGACGACCGGGCCCTGCGCCCGCTCCAGCACGGGGATGGGAGGTGTCACCGTGGCGACGGCCTACGACGACGCGGACTCCGGGCCACCGGTCCTCGACGGCCTGGCGGACGAGCCGTGGCGGGACGTCCCGGCGGAGGAGGCGCGCTGGATGCGCCCCCGCCTGCCCGGTCTGCTCGGCGTCATGGTCGAGGGCGTGCTGCGTCACGTCCCCGAGTACGACAGGCCGGGCGACGCGGCCTACTGGCGGGTCGCCGAGGCGGCCGTCGCCAAGGCGATGGAGCACTTCGTGCAGATGATCGCGGACCCGGACACCTCGTGGAAGGAGGTGTACCAGGTCTACTTCGATGTCGGCTACGGCGAGGCCATGGAGGGCCGCAGCCTGGAGCACCTGCAGAACGCGATGCGGGTCGGGTCGCGGCTCGCATGGCGGCACCTGGCGGTCGAGGCCGAGCGGCTGGGCCGCCCTCCCGCGCTGGTCAGCCTGCTCGCCGAGGCGAACTTCGCCTATCTGGACGCGCTGGCCTCGGCCGCGGCGCACGGCTACGCCCGCGCCCGGGAGAAGGCCGCGGGGGAACGCGAGCAGCGCCGCGGCCGGCTGCTGACCCTGCTGCTGTCGGACCCGCCGGCGCCGCCCGAGGTCGTCCGCGAGCAGTCGGCCCGGGCCGGCTGGCCGCTGCCGCGCCGGCTGGCGGTGATCGTGCTGCGAGCGCGGCCGGGCAGCGGCGGGGAGGGCCCGGCCGGGCTCCCGCCGGCCCTGCTGACCGGGCTCGACCACGGCCGCCCCTGCCTGGTCATGCCGGACCCCGACGGCCCCGGGCGTCTCGACGAGCTGGCCGCGACGCTCGCCGGCTGGACGGGCGGGGTCGGCCCGTCGGTGCCCGCGGAGGAGGCCGGGACGTCGCTGCTGTGGGCGCGGCGCGCCCTCGACCTGGCGCCGCCCGGCCCGGCCGGGCCCGCCCCCGGCGGGGCCGGGCGGCGCTCGCGGCGTGGCGGGCTGCTCGTGCGGGCCGAGGAGCACCTGCCCGGCCTGCTGCTGCGCGAGGGCGCCACGCTCGCCGCGATCGTGGCCTCCCGGCGGCTGGCCCCGCTGGACGCGGCGGGCCCGCGGCAGGGCCGGCGGCTCGCGGTGACGCTGCTGGAGTGCATGAAGCACGGCTTCAACGCCACCGGCGCGGCCGAGGTCCTCTGCGTGCATCCCCAGACCGTCCGGTACCGGCTGGCGCAACTCCACGAAATGTTCGGCTTCGACATCGAGGACCCGGAGATCCGGCTGGAGATGATGCTGCTCCTGCACACCTGGATCCAGCGCCGCGGCACCTGACGCACGCCCTTCTTTCCGCGCTCCCCGCGCGTCCCGCCACCATGCGCGCCCCCGGAATCCGCTACGGTCAAGGTCGCCGCGTCGGCGAGGGGAAGGAAGACACAGAACACATGGCCGAGAAGGTCATTCGGGTGGACGACATCGACGGCTCCGAAGGGGCCGATGTCGCAAAGCGGGACTTCGAAGTCCTGGACCGGACGTTCACGATCGACTTGAACGATGACAACTACAAGCGGCTGAACGAGATGCTGGACGCCCTCGCGCCCTTCATCGAGAACGCCGCCGAGGTGAAGCCGGCCGGGAAGGGCCGCAAGTCACGCACCGCGAAGATCAAGGGCTACACGAACGGCGATGTCCGTGCGTGGGCATTGCGTGAGGACATCGAAGTCTCCGAACGTGGCAAGATATCGGATGAGGTCTATGCTGCATTCATCGAGGCACATCCGGACGCCAAGCCGGACGCATAGCTAGAGGGAGTCCCCGCATGGCACAGAAGGTCGAAGTCCTTCTCGTGGACGACATCGACGGTGGAGAGGCTGACGAGACCGTCAGCTTTTCCCTCGACGGCACGTCTTATGAGATCGACCTGAGCAAGAAGAACGCCGCCAAGCTCCGCAGCGGCCTGGAGCCGTTCGTGGCCGGCGCCCGCAAGGCGCGCAAGGCCGCCGGCCGGGGCGGTCGCGGGACGCGCACCGCGGGCAGCCGCGAGCGCTCCGCCGAGATTCGCGAGTGGGCGAAGAACCGCGGCATCAAGGTCAATGAGCGGGGCCGTATCCCCGCCAATGTGATCGAGCAGTACGAAGCCGCGCACTAGCGGCCGCCGCGGCCGGCGATGTTCCGGCGCGCGGCGAGGGGCCGGGGCGGATTTATCCACGCCCCGGCCCTCTTGCGTGCGCATCGGGCAAATCTTCCCCCCATTGCGGGAGAGAATGCCAGTAATGGTGCGAGACAACACAATAGGCTGGCGCCGGGGGCGACGGCGGAGGGGGCGGCCCGTTGACACGCGTGACGCGGCGGGACAGGGTCCGGTACTGGTTCGACCGGACGATGTCGAAGGGAACGCCCGCTCTCATCGGCTGGCTCGGGCTGGCGTCCGGGGCGCTGGTGCTCGTGGTGGCGACCGCGGCGGTCGTGATCGCGCCCGCCGACAGCCGGTCCAACGGCCACTGGCCCGGCATGGTCTGGCGCAGCCTGCTGCGCACGCTCGATCCCGGGACGATGGGAGGCGACACCGGCACCGCGCCGTTCCTCGGCCTGATGCTGGTCTCGACCATCGGCGGGATCTTCATCGTCAGCTCCCTGATCGGGGTGCTCACCACCGGCCTGGAATCGAAGATCACCGAGTTGCGCAAGGGCCGGTCGCGGATCGTCGAGCACGACCACACGGTGCTGCTCGGCTGGTCCGAGCAGGTCTTCACCGTGGTGGCGGAGCTGGTGGAGGCCAACCAGAGCCGGCGCAGGTCGTGCGTCGCGATCCTCGCCGACCGCGACAAGGTCGAGATGGAGGACGCCATCCGCGCCCGGGTCGGCGACCCCGGCCACACCCGGATCGTGTGCCGCACCGGCGACCCGCTGAAGGTCGCGGACGTGGAGCTGGTCAGCCCCGGCACCGCGCGGGCCATCATGGTGGTCACGCCGGAGGCCGAGGAGTCCGACGCCCGCGTCATCAAGGTTCTGCTGTCGCTCGGCGCCCGCTCCTGGGGGCGGCACCGCCCGCACGTGGTGGCCGCCGTGCACGACTCGGCGAACCTGCCGGCCGCCCGGCTCGCGGGCGGTCCCGCCGCGCACGTCATCGACGCCGACGACGTGGCGATCCGGCTGATCGTCCAGTCGCACCGCCAGTCGGGCCTGTCGCAGGTCTGCACCGACCTGCTGGACTTCGCCGGGCACGAGTTCTACATGCGCGCCGAGCCGGCCCTGGCGGGCATGCCGTTCGGCGCCTCGCTGTCGGCCTACGACCTCGGCGTCCCGGCCGGGCTGCGGCGGGCGGACGGGACCGTGCTGCTGAACCCGCCGATGGACACCGCGATCCGCGCCGACGACGAGGTCATCGTCCTGGCGGAGGACGACCTGCTGATCCGGCTGGCCACCGGACCCGCGCCGCCCGTCCGGGAGGCGGCGATCACCACGGCGACCGCCCGGCCCCCGGTGGCCGAGCGCACGCTGATGCTCGGCTGGAACCACCGCGCACCGAAGATCATCGAGCTGCTGGACGAGTTCCTCGCCCCGGACTCGGCGCTGGTCGTGGCCGCGCCGCGCGAGGACCCGACCGGGGCGCTGCCCCCGGCGGCCAACCTCAAGATCGGCTTCGTCCGGGCGGAGCCGACCGAGCGTCCGGCGCTGGAGTCCCTCGACCTCGGCTCCTTCCAGCGCGTCATCGTGCTGTCGGACGCCCGGCAGGACCGGGAGCACGCCGACGCCCGCACGCTCGTCACGCTGCTGCACCTGCGCGACATCGAGGACGGGCTCGGCGACCCCTTCGCCATCGTCAGCGAGATCAACGACGACGCCAACCGGGAGATCGCCCAGGTCACCAAGGCCGACGACTTCGTGGTCAGCGAGAAGCTGATCAGTCTGATGCTGACCCAGCTGAGCGAGAACCGGCACCTGTACGAGGTGTTCGCCGACCTGCTCGACCCGGCCGGCTCGGAGATCTACCTCAAGCCGGCCTGCGACTACCTGGCGCCGGGCGCCGAGGCCGACTTCGCGACGCTCATCGAGTCGGCGCGGCGGCGCGGCGAGGTCGCGCTCGGCTACCGCCTGACGGAGCGGTTCCACGAGCCGCCCGGCTACGGGGTGGTGCTGAACCCGGCCAAGACGGCGCCGCTGACGCTGTCAGCCGACGACCGCGTCATCGTGCTCGCCGAGAACTGAGCGGGGCCCGCGGGTGCCGAGAGGGCCGCGTGCGGCTTTCCGGGGGCCCGGGGGTCATCGGCGCGGCGGGCCCAGCTCGTGCCCGGCCCGCACGGCACCGGCGACGCGCTCGCGCAGCGCCAGCTCGGCCCGGCGGGCGTCCTCGGCCATTCCGCGGATCTCCTCGCCCGCCATCGCGTCCCCGACGGTGCTCGCCAGCAGGTCCCGGTAGCGGGCGTTCTGCTCGGGCAGCGCCTGCAGGACGCCGGACTCGTGGTAGGCGTCGTCGGCCTCGCCCGCCCGGCGCGCGTAGGCCTCCAGCGCCTCGATCCGCCCGGTGACCGACCGGACCGACAGGTCCAGAGCGCGGTCCTGTGGCTCCAGCAGGGCCCGGACGCGCGCCGAGAGGCGTTCCGGCTGCTGGGCGCGGCGCTCGCGGCGCAGCCGCGTGTGCTCGGCGAGGGCGCCCGCGATCGCCCACTCCTGCCGCGGCAGGACGACCGTGTTGTTGATGTCGTCGAGCAGCCCGGCGCCGTGCGCCTGCGACCCGAGCACGGCGTCCACGGCGCGCTGGGCGCGGACGAGGAGCCCGGAGGCGGGCTGGTCGAAGTCGGCCGGAAGGAGGTAGCGGCCGTGGTGCTCGCGTGCGGCGCGGGCGGCGGCGGGCTCCCGGACGTACCGCAGCGCCCCGGCGACCCAGCCGGCGAAGCTCGCGGCCGCGAGGGCGACGGCGGCCTCCACCTGGCCGAGCAGCAGCAGGAGGACCTGGAGGGCCGGAGTGAGCATCATCGCGAGCACGGGCAGCCTCCCCCAGCGCACCGCGCCCCCCACCAGCTCGTCGTCGTCCAGCGAGGCCACGAAGCACACGCGCAGCCACCCTCCGGGCAGGACGCCGTAGAACATCGCGAACGCCGGGATCCACACCAGCCGCGCCGCGACCGTGGCGCCGCGCAGCCGCGGGGGCGCCGGAGCGGGCAGGCAGGCCGGGACGAGCCGCTCGGGCGCGGCGGCCAGCAGGGCGCGCTCCTCGCCGCCGATGCCGGGATCGAACACCGGGCGGGGACGGTATCGCTCGGTCATCGCCACTCCCCTCCGCGTCGGGAACCCGGGCCGGGCGGTTCCGAGCCTTCCACGCGGGACCCGGCTCTCTCCGGGTTGTCACGAGATCCGGACATTCCTGCCGTCGCTGGTCATCCCTCCTCCGGTACCGGCTAGTCCTGCAGCTCCGCCCAGACCTCCCGGTCGCGCTCGGCCGTCCAGATCCGGGGGCGTTCGACGCCGTCCAGCTCGTCCCAGAGGCGGGAGACGTCGAAGGGCAGGCAGTGCTCGAAGATCGGCCAGCCGCCGTAGGCGGGGGCCAGCGCCGCGTGCACGGCGGCGAACGCGTCCCTCGGCGCGCCGCCCTCCCGCCGGACCCGTTCGACCTCGTCGATCATCGTGGTGAGGAACTCGCGGGTCTGCCCGACGGCGGCCTGGGCGGCGTCGCGGCCGTGCGCGACGGCTCCGCGCCCGCCGATGAGAGTCTCGGCCCCGAAGGAGTGGACGTGGTCGAGCGTGCCGGAGGCCCACTCGCGGTGGAACGCGTCGCCGGTGTAGAGCGCGGCCTGGGTCTCCACGAGGTCGCCGGCGAACAGGATCCGGTGCCGGGGCAGCCACGCCACGATGTCGCCCTCTGTGTGGCCGCGCCCGCAGTAGGCCAGGTCGAGGTCGCCGCGGTCGCCGCCGAGGTCGATGGTGAGGGTGCCGGAGAACGTCGCGGTCGGCCAGGTGAGCCCCGGGATGCCGTCCGGGTCCTTGAACAGCCGGGGCATCCGGCCGTACTCCGACTCCCAGTCCTGCTCGCCGCGCTCGGCGATCAGCGCGCGCGTCAGGTCGTGCGCGACGACCACCGGGGCGCCGAACGCGCTCGCGCCCAGCGTCCGGACGGCGTGGTAGTGCGACAGGACCAGGTAGCGGATGGGCTTGTCGGTGTGCTCGCGCAGGACGGCGAGCCAGTCGCGCGCGGCGGCGGGCGTGGCGAGGGCCTCGAAGCAGACGAGGAAGTCCTCGCCCTCGACGGCCCCGACGTTCGGGTCGCCCTCGGCGGTGAGCGCGTACACCCCGTCGGCGAGGATCTCCAGCGTCTGCGTCTTGTCGCCCAGGTCCGCGGACGACGCGAACGGTCTCGGCATGGGCGCCCCCTCGCGGTCGTGGCCCCGGCCTCTTCGCCTGCATGTGCTTCATTCCACGCAGAGCGGTCGATAACCGTCTGCCCCCTCGGGAGGACGGCCCGGGCGGGGGTAGGAGGGATCTCGAAGGTGCCGCGTGTGAGGAGGATGCCCGGGTGAACGCCGCGCTCGGACTGCTGGCCGTCCTCGTGCTGACCGCCGCGACCGGCTACTTCGTGGCGCAGGAGTTCGCCTTCGTCACCGCGGACCGCCCGGCGCTGGACCAGCGGGCGGCGGAGGGCGACCGGGCCGCCGGACGCGCGGTGCGGGTGATGGGCCGGCTGTCGTTCATGCTGTCGGGCGCGCAGCTCGGCATCACGGTCACCGCGCTGGTCGTCGGCTTCATCGCCAAGCCGGCGCTGGCCGACCTGATCGCGCCGGCGCTGCGCGCGGGCGGGGTCCCGGACGCCGCGTCCGGCGGGGTGGCGGTCGCGCTCGGGTTCGTCCTGGCCACCGTGATCCAGATGTTGCTGGGCGAGCTGTTCCCCAAGAACCTGGCGCTGGCGAGGGCGGAGACGCTGGCCCGCGCGCTGTCCGCCTCCACCCTGGTCTACCTGACCGCGGCCGGCCCGCTGATCCGGCTGTTCGACGCGTCCGCGAACCGGCTCGTCCGCGCGGTCGGCATCGAGCCGGTGGAGGAGCTGCGGCACGGCGCGACGCTGGAGGAGCTCGGCCACATGATCGGCGAATCCGGGGAGCAGTTCCAGGCGGGCCACGCCGACCTGCTGGAGCGGGCTCTCGTGTTCTCCGAGCGGGACGCCGAGGAGGTCATGGTGCCCCGCGTCGACGTGGTGACCGTCCCGGCCACGGCGCGCGCCGCCGAGGTGAGCGACGTGATCGCGGCGAGCGGGCACACCCGCTACCCCGTCCTCGGGGAGGGCGTCGACGACGTGGTCGGGGTCGTCGGGCTGGAGGAGCTGGTCGCTCTCGACCCGGACGCCGCCGCGCGCACCGAGGTCCGCGCGCTCGCCCGGCCGCCGCTGCTGCTGCCGTCGTCGCTGCCGCTGCCGGAGGTGGTGCTGCGGCTGCGGGGCGCCGGCGAGCCCCTCGCCTGCGTGGTGGACGAGTACGGCGGCTTCGCCGGCATCCTCACCTGGGAGGACGTCGCCGAGGAGCTGGTCGGGGAGATCGCCGACGAGAACGAGCCGGGCGAGGACCTCGCGATCCGCAGCGGCGAGTGGTGGACGACGGACGCGGGGCTGCGGATGGACGAGGTCGCCCACGAGACCGGCATCGCGCTGCCGGACGGCGACTACGAGACCGTCGCGGGGCTGCTGATGAAGCGGCTCGGCCGGGTCGCGCGGCCGGGCGACGTCGTCCGGGTGGGGCTGGCGCCGGCCCGGCTGGACGAGCCGGCCCGCACGGCCGTGGTGGAGGTTCTGACCATCCACCGGCACGTGCCCGAGCTGATCCGCATCCGCACCGTGGAGGAGGGCCGGTGAACCTCGGGCTGGGCGCTCCGGTCACGCTGGCGCTGCTGGCGGGCAACGGATTCTTCGTCGCCACCGAGTTCGCGCTGGTGGCGGCGCGGCGGCCCCGGCTGGAGCGGGCCGCGGCGCGCGGTCGCCGGGGGGCGGGCGCGGCCGTCGCGGGGATCGACGAGCTGTCGCTGACCCTCGCGGGGGCGCAACTCGGCATCACGATGTGCTCGCTCGGCCTCGGCCTGGTGTCCGAGCCGGTGTTCGCGGGGGCCCTCACGCCGCTGTTCCACGCCGCCGGGCTGCCGGAGGGCGCGGCGCACGCCGTCGCGTTCGTGCTGGCCCTGGCGCTCGTGACGTTCCTGCACATGGTCGTCGGCGAGATGGCGCCGAAGTCGTGGGCGATCGCCGACCCGGAGCGCTCGGCGAGCGTGCTGGGCCCGCCCTTCCGCGCGTTCGCCACCGTCGTGCGCCCGCTGCTCGCGGCGCTGAACGGCGCGACGAACCTGCTGCTGCGGCTGGTGGGCGTCCGCCCGGCCGACTCCCGGGAGGTGTCGCGCACCCCCGAGCAACTGCGCAACATCGCCCAGGAGTCGCGACGGCTGGGCCTGATCGGCCAGACCGAGCTGGCGCTGCTCACCACCGCGCTGGACGCGCCGCGCGCCCCGCTGGCCGGCCTCGTCGTGCCGGTCTCCGACATCGCGTCGGTCCCGCCGTCCGCGACGCCGCAGGAGGTCATCGACACCGCCGCCCGCACCGGCCACATCCGGCTCATGGTGCGGGGCTCCGGGCGGCCGGTGCAGGCCCGCATGGTGCACGTCCGGGACGCCTTCGTGGCCCGTGCGCGAGGCCGCGCCGCCCAGGCCGGGGACCTGGCGCACCCCGTCCCCGCGATACCGGTCGGCACGCCCGTCGGCGAGGCGGTCGCCACGCTGAAGGCGGGCCACAGCCACCTCGGTCTCGCCGTCGCGCCGGACGGTACCGTCGCCGGCCTGGTCAGCCTGGACGACCTGCTCACCACGCTGCTGGCCGTGCGCTGACCCCCGCGAAGATGTCAACGTTGGTTGACACGCCACGAATGTCAACCTACATTGACAGCCATGAGCGATGGAGTGACGCTCGCCCAGGAGGCGAGCAGCCGGGATCCCGCGGTGGGCCTGCGGGCCGTGCGCGCACTGCGCGAGCTGGCCGAGAGGCTGGAGGCGCTGCAGGTCGCCAGCGCCCGCGACCAGGGCTGGTCCTGGCAGGAGATCGCGGTCTGCCTCGGCGTGAGCCGGCAGGCCGTCCACAAGAAGCACGGCTCCGGCCGCCGCCTACTCAAGAAGGAGCAGTAGAGGATGTTCGAGCGTTTCACCGCGGACGCGCGGCAGACGGTCACCGGGGCCCAGGCCGAGGCGCGGGCGCTGCGCGACCGCCACATCGGCACCGAGCACGTCCTGCTCGCCCTGGCGGGCGCCGAGGACGCCATGGGACGTGCGCTGCGCGAGCACGGCATCGGCCCGGACGACCTGCGGAGCCGCATCGTCCGCGTCGACCGCGCGGGCGGCGACGTCCTCGACTCCGCCGCCCTGCGCAGTATCGGGATCGACCTGGACGCCGTCCGGGAGGCCACCGAGCAGAGCTTCGGCGAGGGCGCCCTCGACGTGCCGGCCGGAAAGCTCGACCGGTTCCGGCGCGGGCACATCCCCTTCACACCCCAGGCCAAGAAGGCGCTGGAGCTGAGCCTCCGGCACGCGATCCGGCTCGGCCAGAAGGAGATCCGCAGCGGTCACCTCCTGCTCGGCGTCCTGCACGACGGCGACTTCCTGTCGGTGCGGCTGGTCACCGAGGCGGGCGTCGACGTCGAGGAGCTGCGCACCGAGGTGCGCCGGCTCCTGACCTCCAAGGCGGCCTGACCGCCTGGTCAGCCGAAGGCGCCGGTGAGGGCGCCGACGCAGGCGGCGCCGCGGGCGGGATCGTAGGGGAAGCGCCGCTTGCACTCGCCCGAGACCCAGGGCGGGGGCGCGTGGCGGGCCCGCGGCGGCTTGCGCTTCGCCGGCCTGTGGTGCCGACGAACGGTGTGGTGGTGCCGGCGCGGCGAGGCGGCGGCGTGCTCGCCGCGACGAGCCCGCTTCTTATGCCCGGCGTGCCGGCGGGACGGGTTCGCGCGCGGCTCGGCCACGTCCCGTCCCGGCGGCGGCGACGAGGCGGGCGAGGGCCGGGCGGACGGCACCGGCGTGGTGACGCGGTCCGCCGGACGGGCCGGCGCGAGCCGCGCCGTCCCGTAGGCGATGACGAGGATCAGCCCCGCGACGAGGGCCAGCGCCGCGATGACCACCGACAGGCGGCTCGGGCGGCGGACGGGCGGCCGGGGCTCGCCGCGGGTGAACCCGGCGGGCGGAAGGCTGGAGGAAAGGCGCACCCCATGATGGTCACGCTGCGCAGCCGTCCGTACACGGAGACGCGCCGCAACCGTTGCCACCTCGATACATTGGCCGGACCTTCCGGAACGGCCCCGCGATCACGCCGGACCTCGGGGGCGGAACCCCTGGCCGCCGGTCGGGATGACGGTGAAGCGGCGCAGGTCGAGCGCCGGGTTCCTCGCGCGGACGGCCTTGACGCGCTCGGGCGAGACGTCCCCGGACACGACCCCGGTCCCCTCCCCCAGCGCGGCCACGACGACGCCCATCGGGTCGACGACCATGCTGTTGCCGGCGCCGGTCGGGGCGCACTGGTCGGCGGCCGCCACGTAGATCGTGTTCTCGATCGCGCGGGCCCGCACCAGCGTCCGCCAGTGGTCCTCCTTGAGCGGCCCCGGCACCCATTCGGCGGGAAGCGCCAGGACGTCGGCGCCGGCGTCCACGATCCGCCGCGTCACCTCGGGGAACCGGACGTCGTAGCAGGTCTGCATGCCGAACGTGACGCCGTCGACGGCGAAGGTCCGCGGCTCGCCGATCTCGCCGGGCCGCACCAGCGCCGACTCCTCGTACCCGAACGCGTCGTACAGGTGGATCTTGCGGTACTCGGCGACGACGTCCCCTCCGGGGGCGACGGCGACGAGGGTGTTGGAGATGCGGTCCGGGTCGTCCAGCCGCTCGTTCACCCCCGCGACGACGTGGACGCCGTGGCGCCGGGCCAGGTCGCCGAGCCCCTCCACGAACGGGCCGTCCAGGGGCTCGGCCGAGTCGACGAACCGCCGGTCCATCCTCGGCGCGGTGAACATGGCGAACTCCGGCAGGACCACGACCCGCGCGCCCTGCCCGGCCGCCTCGGCGGCCAGGCCGCCGATCGCCGCCAGGTTCTCGTCCTTGTCGGTTCCGGGCGCGAACTGCGCCACCGCGACCCGCACCATACGCCGCCTCCTACATCCGGTCGACGCCGGTCACCCGGACGACGGCCTCGCCCTCCTGGTCGGACCCCGCGAGGTCGACCTCGGCGCTGACGCCCCAGTCGTGGTGCCCCTCGGGGTCGTCGAACACCTGCCGGACGCGCCACAGCGCGTCCTCGGGGACCTCCTCGATCTGCAGCAGCTTCGGCCCCCGCGCGTCGGCCCCGGTGAGCAGCTCGTCGTGCTCCTCGAAGTAGCGGTCCATCGCCTCCGCCCACGCGTCGGCGCCGAAGTCGGGGTCCAGCCCGCCCAGCTCGCCGTAGCGCTCCAGCGCCGCCAACTCCACCCGGCGGAACATCGCGTTGCGCACCAGCACCCGGAACGCCCGCGTGTTCGCGGTGACCCTGGTGACGCGCTCCTCGATCGGCTCGTCCACGTCCTCGGCCGGGTTGGCGAGCTGCTCCCACTCGTCCAGCAGGCTGGAGTCGACCTGCCGGACCAGCTCGCCCAGCCACTCGATCAGGTCGATCAGGTCGTCCGTCTTGATCGATTCCGGGACGGTCTGCTGCAGCGCCTTGTAGGCGCCCGACAGGTACCGCAGGACGAGCCCCTCGCCCCGCGCCAGCTCGTAGTAACCGATGTACTCGGTGAACGTCATCGCCCGCTCGTACATGTCGCGCACGACCGACTTCGGGCGCAGCGGGTGGTCGCCGACCCAGGGGTGCCCGGCCCGGTACACCTCGTAGGCGGCGCCGAGCACGTCCTCCAGCGGCTTCGGGTGGTCGACGTCCTGGAGCAGCTCCATCCGCTCCTCGTACTCGATGCCCTCGGCCTTCATCTCCTGGACGGCCTCGCCCCGCGCCCGGTTGACCTGCGCGGCCAGGATCTGCCGCGGGTCCTCCAGCGTCGCCTCGATCACCGACAGGACGTCCAGCGCGTACGACGGCGACGCGGGGTCGAGGATCTCGAAGGTCGCGAGCGCGAACGTCGACAGCGCCTGGTTGAGCGCGAAGTCCTCCTGGAGGTCGACGGTGATGCGCGCGTACCGGCCGGCGTCGTCCGGCTCCGGCAGCGCCTCGACGACCCCGCCCGCGAGCAGCGACCGGTAGATCGCGATGGCGCGGGAGATGTGCCTGCGCCGCGCCGCGGGCTCCTCGTGGTTGTCGGTCAGCAGCCGCTTCATCGCCTGGAACGCGTTGCCCGGCCGCGCGATCACCGACAGCAGCATCGCGTGGCTGACCTGGAAGCGGGACCGGAGCATCTCCGGCTCGGCCTCCTGCAGCTTGGCGAAGACGTCCTCGTCCCAGCCGACGAACCCCTCCGGCGGCTTCTTGCGCTGGACCTTCCGCCGCTTCTTCGGGTCGTCGCCGGCCTTGGCCAGCGCCTTCTCGTTCTCCACCACGTGCTCGGGCGCCTGCGCGACGACGAAACCGACCGTGTCGAAGCCCGCCCGTCCCGCGCGGCCGGCGATCTGGTGGAACTCCCGCGCCCTGAGCCGCCGCACCCGGTGCCCGTCGTACTTGCTGAGCGCGGTGAACACGACGGTCCTGATGGGGACGTTCACCCCCACTCCCAGGGTGTCGGTCCCGCAGATGACCTTCAGCAGCCCGGCCTGCGCGAGCCGCTCCACCAGCCGCCGGTACTTCGGCAGCATCCCGGCGTGGTGGACCCCGATGCCGTGCCGGACGAACCGCGACAGGTTGCGCCCGAACTTCGTGGTGAACCGGAAGTTGCCGATCAGCTCGGCGATCCGCGCCTTCTCCTCCTTGGTGCACACGTTGATGCTCATCAGCGCCTGCGCCCGCTCGATCGCCGCCGCCTGCGTGAAGTGCACCAGGTACACCGGCGCCTTCTGCTCGGCCAGCAGCTCCTCGATGGTCTCGTGCAGCGGCGTCACCCGGTAGTCGTAGATGAGCGGCACGGGCCGCTCCGCGGACGTCACCAGGGCCGTCGGCCGTCCCGTCCGCCGCGTCAGGTCCTTCTGGAAGAACGTGACGTCCCCGAGGGTGGCCGACATGAGCAGGAACTGGGTCTGCGGCAGTTCCAGCAGCGGTATCTGCCACGCCCAGCCCCGCTCGGGCTCGGCGTAGAAGTGGAACTCGTCCATCACGACCACGCCGATGTCGGCGTCCGCGCCGTCCCTGAGCGCGATGTTCGCCAGCACCTCAGCCGTGCAGCAGATGATCGGCGCGTCCGCGTTCACGCTGGCGTCGCCGGTCATCATCCCGACGTTGTCGCGCCCGAACATCTCGCACAGGTCGAAGAACTTCTCCGACACCAGCGCCTTGATCGGCGCCGTGTAGAACCCGACCTGGTCCTTGCCGAGCCCCGCGAACAGCGCCCCCGCCGCCACCAGGCTCTTGCCCGACCCGGTCGGCGTGGACAGGATCACGTTCGCGCCGGAGACCACCTCGATGAGCGCCTCCTCCTGGGCGGGGTACAGCGTGATCCCGCGCCCCGACACCCACCGTTCGAACGCCTCGAACAGCGAGTCGGCGTCGGTGTCGTTTCCGGAGGGAAGCTCATCGATAAGGCTCACCCCTCCATCCTGCCCCCGATCGCCCACTGCCCGCGCCGGATGCCGCCCCGCGGTCCTAGACCAGCCCCTGGCCGTACTTCTCCAGGAGGGGCCCGAGGTCGGGCTCCCCGAAGGACTCCCGCATCGCCTCGAACACGCGAACCTTCTCCTCCCCGTACCGCCGGACGTGGCCGGCGTAGGTGGCGGCGGACACGAAGGTCGGCGGATCGGTCTTGCTGTGGAACTTGTCGGCGTACATGACGAGCCGCTCCTCGCCGCTCACGGCCACGTAGTCGCCGGCGGGCACGGGAAGCCGCTGCCGCACGATGTCGTCCCGGGTCAGCCCCACCCCGGTGTGGCACGAGCAGAACCGGCAGATCTCCTCGGGGAACCCCTCGTCCCGGAGGATCGCGTGACCGAGCACCCCGTGCCGGACGTAGCCGCTGCCATCGATCGTCCCGGACGGGCCGTACAGCCGGTAGACGCCGAGGTCGTGCAGCAGGCACCCGGCCCGCACGAGATCCGCGTCGACCGCGAGCCCCGCCCCGTCCATGATCCGCTCGGCGATCTCGCTCACGATGACGCAGTGCGTCCAGACGGCCTCGAACGCGGCCACTCCCGGTGCGTACCGCTCGTGCAGCTTCCGGATCTCGTCGTCCCCTGGTATCTCCACCCCACGACCTTAGAGACCGGAGCGCCCGCCGGTGATTAGGGACGGGGCGTGCGGCAACAAAGGGCTGAACGAACCGAGGAACGCGAGAGGAGCCGAGCGGATGGAGAAGAAGGAGCCGCAGGACCGGGGCGCGGGGGCCAGTTCCGGGTTTGAGGACCAGCCGCATGAGCGCGTCGTCCCGGGCAGCGAGAGCGCCGAAGAGGGATACGAGGGGGACGCCGAGAACGGGACCCGCGGCGGCGACCCGATCGCCGGGGTGGAGCTGGATCCGGACGAGGAGCCATGAGCTACGACCGCGTCGCCGTCGTCACGGGGTCCGACTCGGGGATCGGGAAGGCGACCGCGGTCGCGCTGGCTCGCAGGGGGTTCGATGTCGGCATCACCTACCGGTCCGACCGGGAGGGGGCGGCGGGGACGGCGCGGGAGGTCGAGGTCGCGGGGCGGCGGGCGGCCGTCCGGCGGCACGACCTGACCGACCCGGTGCGGGCGGCCGGAGCCGTCGACGAGCTGGCCGACGAGCTCGGCGGACTCGGGGTGCTGGTCAACAACGCCGGGACGGGCAGCATGCGGCAACTGCTCGACATGGGCTTCGAAGAGTGGCGGGAGGTGGTCTCGGTCGACCTCGACGGGGCGTTCCTGTGCTCGCAGCGGGCCGCCCGGCGGATGGCCGACCGGGGCGAGGGCGGACGCATCGTCAACGTCACCAGCGTCCACGAGGAGTACCCGCGGGTCGGGGCCGGGCCGTACTGCGCCGCCAAGGGCGGTCTGAAGATGCTCGCCCGGGTCCTGGCCCTGGAGCTGTCCGAGTCCGGGATCACCGTCAACACGGTGGCGCCCGGAGAAATCGCGACGCCGATGACCGGGCAGCACGAGCGGCCCCCCGAGCCGGAGAGCCGGGCGGGGTACCCGCTGGCGCGGCCCGGGCACGCCAGGGAGGTCGCGGAGGCGATCGTGTTCCTGGCGAGCCCGGAGGCGTCCTACGTGACGGGCGCGTCGCTGTTCGTGGACGGCGGCCTCGGGCTCATGGGGCCGCAGGCCGCGGGAGCCCTGGAGTCCCCGGAGTGGCGGAAGGGCTGACCGTCAGGCGCTCACCTCGGTCCGGTCGCCGCCCCAGAGGGTGTGGAAGGCGCCGTCGCGGTCGGTGCGGCGGTAGGTGTGGGCGCCGAAGAAATCGCGCTGGCCCTGCGTGAGCGCGGCCGGCAGGCGTTCGGCCCGCAGGGAGTCGTAGTAGGCCAGGGCGGTGGAGAAACCGGGCGCGGGGACGCCGAGGCGCGCGGCGGTGGCGACCACCTCGCGCCAGGCGTCCTGGGCGTCGCCCACGGCTTCGGCGAAGTGGTCGTCGGTCAGCAGCGTCGGCGTGTGCGGGTCGGCCTCGTAGGCGGCGCGGATGCGGTCCAGGAAGCGGGCCCGGATGATGCAGCCGCCGCGCCAGATGGTGGCCATCGCCCCGAGGTCGATGTTCCAGCCGTACTCTTCGCTGCCCGCCTGGATCTCGTGGAACCCCTGCGCGTACGCCACGATCTTGGAGGCGTACAGGGCCTGCTCCACGGCGTCGGCGAAGCCGGAGTCCGCGACGGCGCCGCGGGACGGCCCGGGCAGGCGCCGCGCGGCCTCGCGCAGGGCGGCGTGGCCGGAGACGGACCGGGCGAACACGGCCTCGGCGATGCCGCCGACGGGGACGCCGAGGTCGAGGGCGGTCTGCACGGTCCAGCGGCCGGTGCCCTTCTGCTCGGCCTGGTCCAGGACGACGTCCACGAACGGCCTGCCGGTCGCGACGTCGGTGTGCGCCAGGACCTCGGCGGTGATCTCGATCAGGTAGGACTCCAGGCGGCCGGTGTTCCAGGTGCGGAAGACCTCGGCGATCTCGTCCGGCGCGAGCCCGGCGGCGTGCCGCAGCAGGTCGTAGGACTCGGCGATCAGCTGCATGTCGGCGTACTCGATGCCGTTGTGCACCATCTTCACGAAGTGCCCGGCGCCGTCGGGGCCGACGTGCACGCAGCAGGGCGTCCCGTCGACCTTGGCGGAGATGTCCTCCAGCAGCGGGCCGAGCGCCTCGTAGGACTCGGCGGAGCCGCCCGGCATGATGCTCGGGCCGTGCAGCGCGCCCTCCTCGCCGCCGGAGATGCCGGTGCCGACGAAGTGGATCCCGCGGTCGCGCAGCGCGGCCTCGCGGCGGCGGGTGTCGGCGAAGTTGGCGTTGCCGCCGTCGACGATCATGTCGCCGGGCTCCAGCAGCGGCGCGAACTCGTCGATGACCGCGTCGGTCGGGCCGCCCGCCTTCACCATGACGACCAGCCGCCGGGGCCGCTCCAGCGACTCCACGAACTGCTCCGGCGTTTCCGCGGGCAGGAACGTTCCCTCACCGCCGAACTCCTCCACCAGCGCCTTGGTCCTGGCGGATGTGCGGTTGTGCACGGCCACGGGATGCCCGTGCCGGGCCAGGTTGCGGGCCAGGTTCCGGCCCATCACCGCCAGTCCGGTGACACCGATTCGCGCCTTCTGCATTGGCTCACTCCTCCTCGTGTGCGACCCTGACCAAGGGGTTGTACGCGGCTCATGATCCCCCCGTTCGAGCGCCCGGGCCCGCATGCCCGCGCTCGGCGCGGGAACGGGTCGCGCGTTGAGGACCACTTTCGATGGTGCCATCTACCAGGGGGTGCGATGCTGGGACTGCCGGACGAGGCGGCCGCGTGTCTCTTCGATCTCGACGGGGTGCTGACCCGGACCGCGGCCGTGCACGCGGCGGCGTGGAAGGAGATGTTCGACGGCTACCTGCGCGAGCGGGCGGAGCGGACCGGTGAGAAGTTCACCGAGTTCGACCCCGTGCGCGACTACGGACGGTACGTCGACGGCAAGAGACGCGAGGACGGGACGCGCTCGTTCCTGGAGTCGCGCGGCATCTCCCTGCCCGAGGGCGATCCGGACGACCCGCCCGAGAACGAGACGATCAGGGGTCTCGGGAACCGCAAGAACGCGCTCGTCCTGAAGCTCATCGAGGAGAAGGGCGTCGAGACGTTCGACGGGTCGATCGACTACGTCCGCAAGGCGCGCGAGGCCGGGCTGAAGACGGCCGTGGTCTCCTCCAGCGCCAACACCGTCCAGGTTTTGCGGACGGCCGGCATCACCGACCTGTTCGACGCGCGCGTGGACGGCGTCGTCGCGGCGGAGCGGAACCTGCCCGGCAAGCCCGCCCCCGACACGTTCCTCGCCGGGGCCGCGGAGCTGGGCGTCACGGCGGACGAGGCGGTGGTCTTCGAGGACGCGCTCGCCGGCGTCCAGGCGGGGCGTGCCGGAGGGTTCGCCTACGTCGTCGGCGTCAACCGGGTCGGCGACGAGCACGCCAAGGCGCTCGCCGAGCACGGCGCCGACGTCGTGGTCGACGACCTGTCCGAGCTGCTGGAGGCACCGTGAGCGAGCGCGAAGGCCAGAGCGACCGGCCCGTGTTCTCGGTCGAGCCGTGGTGCGTGCGGGAGCCGGAGCTGCGGCTGGACCGGCTGGCCCAGACCGAGTCGGTGTTCTCCCTCTCCAACGGGCACGTCGGCATGCGCGGCAACCTCGACGAGGGCGAACCGCACGGGCTCCCCGGCACCTACCTGAACTCCTTCTACGAGCAGCGTCCCCTGCCGCACGCCGAGACCGCCTACGGCTACCCCGAGATGGGCCAGACGGTCATCAACGTCACCAACGGCAAGGTGATCCGGCTGCTCGTCGACGACGAGCCGCTCGATGTGCGCTACGGCCGCCTGCACCACCACGAGCGGATCCTCGACATGCGCGCCGGGACGCTCACCCGGAGCCTGGAGTGGACCTCCCCGGCCGACCGGACGATCAAGGTGACCTCGGTCCGGATGGTGTCGCTGACCCAGCGGGCCGTCGCGGCGATCTGCTACGAGGTCGAGCCGGTGGACGAGGCGGTCCGGGTGGTCGCCCAGTCGGAGCTGGTGGCCAACGAGGCGCTGCCCGGCGGCGCCAAGGACCCGCGCGCCTCGGCGATCCTGAGCAGCCCCCTCGTCGGCGAGGAGCACGTCGCCAACGGCACCAAGGTGCTGCTGCTGCACCGGACGCGGCAGAGCGGCCTGCGGATGGCCGCCGGGATGTCGCACGACATCGAGGGCCCGGAGTCGATGGCGATCGACACCGAGAGCTCCAAGGACGTGGGGCGGCTGACGGTCGCGACGCGCCTGGAGCCGGGGCAGCGGCTGCGCATCGTCAAGTACATCTCCTACGGCTGGTCGAGCCGGCGGTCGCGTCCCGCGCTGCACGACCAGGTGGTCGGGGCGCTGGCGGGCGCGCGGCAGACCGGCTGGCAGGGCCTGCTGGACGAGCAGCGCGAGTACCTGGACGACTTCTGGGAGGGCGCGGACGTCGAGGTCGACGGCGACGCCGAGATCCAGCAGGCGGTCAGGTTCGGGTTGTTCCACGTCCTGCAGGCCGGCGCCCGCGCGGAGCGCCGCATGATCCCGGCCAAGGGGCTGACGGGGCCGGGCTACGACGGGCACACGTTCTGGGACACCGAGACGTTCGTGCTGCCGGTCCTCACCTACACCTCCCCCGGCGCCGCGGCGGACGCCCTCGGCTGGCGGCACATGACGCTGCCCCTCGCCCGGGACCGTGCCAACCAGCTCGGCCTGGAGGGCGCGACGTTCCCGTGGCGGACGATCCGCGGGCATGAATGCTCGGGCTACTGGCCCGCCGGCACCGCCGCGTTCCACATCAACGCCGACATCTCCGACGCCGTCGTCCGGTACGTGGACGCCACGCAGGACGAGCAGTTCGAGCGGGAGATCGGCCTGGACATCCTGGTCCAGACGGCGCGGCTGTGGCGGAGCCTCGGCCACCACGACGTGGGCGGGGTGTTCCGCATCGACGGCGTCACCGGCCCCGACGAGTACAGCGCGGTGGTGGACAACAACGTCTACACCAACCTGATGGCGCGCCGGAACCTCCAGGAGGCGGCCGAGACGGCGATGCGCCATCCGGACGTGGCCGACCGGCTCGGTGTGAACGCCGAGGAGGCGGCGTCGTGGCGGGACGCGGCGGCGGCGATGCTCATCCCCTACGACGAGCGGCTCGGCGTCCATCCGCAGAGCGAGAGCTTCACCAACCACGCCCGCTGGGACTTCCCGGCGACCAAACCCGACCACTATCCCCTGCTGCTGAACTACCCCTACTTCGACCTCTACCGCAAGCAGGTGGTCAAGCAGGCGGACCTGGTGCTCGCCCTGCACCTGTGCGGGGACGCGTTCACCGACGAGCAGAAGGAGCGCGACTTCGCCTACTACGAGGGGCTGACCGTCCGTGACTCCTCGCTGTCGGCGCAGACGCAGGCGGTCGTCGCCGCCGAGGTCGGCCAGCTGGAACTGGCGCACGACTACCTCGGCGAGACCGCGCTGATGGACCTGCACGACCTGAACCACAACACCCGCGACGGGCTGCACATCGCCTCGATGGCGGGCGCGTGGAGCGGGCTCGTCGCCGGGTTCGGCGGCATGCGGGCGGGGAAGGGCACGCTGCGGTTCGCGCCGCGGCTGCCCGGCGGGATCAGCCGGCTGGCGTTCCGGATGCGGTACCGGGGCAACCGGATCAAGGTCAGCGTGACCGGTGAGGCGGCCCGCTACGAGCTGCTGGACGGCCGGGGCCTCACGCTCTGGCACCACGGCGAGCGGTTCACCCTCGCCGACGAGCCCGTCGAGCTGCCGATCGAGCAGATCCCGGTGCGCCCGGCGGTGACGCAGCCGCCGGGGCGGGAGCCGGCCCCGCGGCGCATCGACCCGCACGGGCGCGACCTCCGCCGCCGCTAGGCGGGGCCGCTCTCCGGATCGCAGACGCGCGCGCAGCCGTCCGCCTCGAAGGCCCGCGTCCCGTCCGCCGGGCGGGACACGGGCCCTCCGGCGCCGGCCGGCACGAGCAGCCGGCGTGGTCCCGGTCCCTCGTCCCCGAGCCGGTCGTAGGGGTTGGCGAGCGCGCACTTGCTGATCGACAGGCAGCCGCAGCCGATGCAGTCGGTGAGGTCGTCGCGCAGCCGTTCGAGCTGCCGGATGCGCGTGTCGAGGTCGCTGCGCCACGTCTCCGACAGGCGCGCCCAGTCCGCCACCGTGGGGGTGCGCTCCTCGGGGAGGGTGGCGAGCGCGTCGCGGATGTCGCCGAGCGGGATCCCGACGCGCTGCGAGACCTTGATGAACGAGACCCGGCGGAGCGTGTCCCGGCCGAACCGCCGCTGGTTGCCCGCCGTGCGGCGGCTCCTGATCAGCCCCTTGGACTCGTAGAAGTGCAGCGCCGAGACGGCCACGCCGCTCCGCTCGGCGAGCTGCCCGACGGTCAGTTCGTGCACCCGGTGCTCCAGCCGCGTCATGCACCGGATCCTATGCGTTCCTCAACCGTGCTTGAGGTTGGGCCCGGCACGGCCCGGGGGCCGGGTCAGTAGTGGGGAGCGGGGCTCGTCCCGCCCGCGCGCTCGGCCGCCTGGCCGAGCCGGCGCAGCCGGAACGCCGCGCCGACCATGGCGGCGCCGGTCAGGATGGCCAGCAGCCCGATCAGCCAGACGATGGCGATCGCGCCGGAGACGGGCCAGGCGAACAGCATGATCCCGAAGATCAGAGAGACGGCGCCGGTGAGCACGTACGCCCACTCGCCCTTCAGCTCCTTGCGCATCGCGAGCGCGACGCCGATCTCCAGCACGCCGGTGGCGACCGCCCAGGCGGCGATCAGTATCAGCAGGACGAACGCGGTGATGCCGGGCCACACCAGCGCCGCGATGCCGAGCGCGATCCCGGCGGCCCCCGACAGGGCCAGCAGGCCGCGCGGCCCTGCGGACGTGCCGCGGATCGCCTGTGCCACCGCGAACACCCCGTCCACCAGGGCGTACGCGCCGAACAGCACCACCAGCGCCCAGACGGTGATGCCCGGCCACACCCAGGCGACGATGCCGAAAAGGATCGCGAACGTGCCGCGCAACGCGAGCACCCACCAGTGGCGGGTCATCAGATCGAACATGCCGGCCTCCCGGGACGGGGGACCCCTCCAGTGTTGTCCCGTGTTCCCCGCGGGGAATGCAAAGGCCGGTCGCGAACTTCGCAAAGTTCACGACCGGCCCGCGGGTCCGGCCGGTGGCCCGGCGCCGCCCGCGCGTCAGTTCTCCAGGCGGCGCACCAGGTCGTGGTACTCGTCCCACAGCGCCTTCGGCGTGTGGTCACCGAACTTCTCGAAGAACTCCGGCACGAGGGCGGCCTCCTGCTTCCACACCTCGGTGTCGACCGACAGCAGCGTCTCCAGGTCGGCGTCGTCCAGGTCGAGGCCCTCGGTGTCGAGCGCCTCCCTGGTCGGCAGGTGCCCGATCGGGGACTTGACCGCGTCGGCCTTGCCGTTGAGGCGCTCGACGATCCACTTCAGGACGCGGCTGTTCTCGCCGAAGCCGGGCCAGATGAACGCGCCGTCGGCGTTCTTGCGGAACCAGTTGACGTAGTAGATCCGCGGGAGCCTCTCCGGGTCCGTCGCCTTGCCGATCTCCAGCCAGTGGCCGAAGTAGTCGCCCATGTTGTAGCCGCAGAACGGCAGCATCGCGAACGGGTCGCGGCGCAGCTCGCCGACGGCGCCCTCGGCGGCGGCGGTCTTCTCGGACGCGACGTTGGCGCCGAGGAACACGCCCTGCTGCCAGTCGAACGACTCGGTCACGAGCGGGACGGCGGAGGCGCGGCGGCCGCCGAACAGGATCGCCGAGATCGGGACGCCCTTCGGGTCCTCCCACTCGTCGGCGATGATCGGGCACTGCCCGGCCGGGGTGGTGAAGCGGGCGTTCGGGTGGGCGGCCGGGCTCGTGGAGTCCGGCGTCCAGTCGTTGCCCTTCCAGTCGGTCAGGTGCGCGGGCGGCTCGTCGGTGAGACCCTCCCACCACACGTCGCCGTCGTCGGTGAGGGCCACGTTCGTGAAGATGCTGTTGCCCCACAGCGTCTTGACCGCGTTGGCGTTGGTGCTCTCGCCGGTGCCGGGCGCGACGCCGAAGAAGCCGGCCTCGGGGTTGATGGCGTAGAGGCGGCCGTCGTCACCGAAGCGCATCCAGGCGATGTCGTCGCCGATCGTCTCGACCTTCCATCCGGGGATGGTCGGCTCCAGCATGGCGAGGTTGGTCTTGCCGCACGCCGAGGGGAACGCGGCGGCGACGTAGCGGGTCTCACCGGTGGGCGGCGTCAGCTTCAGCACGAGCATGTGCTCGGCCATCCAGCCCTCGTCGCGGGCCATGGTCGAGGCGATGCGCAGCGCGTAGCACTTCTTGCCGAGCAGCGCGTTGCCGCCGTACCCGGACCCGTAGGACCAGATCTCCCGGGTCTCGGGGAAGTGCGTGATGTACTTGGTGGAGTTGCACGGCCACGCGACGTCATCCTGGCCCGGCTCCAGGGGGGCGCCGACGGAGTGGACGGCCCTGACGAACGACCCGCGCTCCTCGATGAGACGCAACGCGCCCTCGCCCATCCGCGTCATGATCCGCATGGACACGGCGACGTAGGCCGAGTCGGTGATCTCCACGCCCAGCTGGGAGATGGTGCCGCCGAGCGGGCCCATGCAGAACGGCACCACGTACATGGTGCGGCCCTTCATGCAGCCCTCGAAGAGGCCGCCCAGGGTCTCCCGCATCTCGGCGGGCGCGATCCAGTTGTTGGTGGGACCGGCGTCCTCCTGCTTCTCGGAGCAGATGAACGTCCGGTCCTCGACGCGGGCGACGTCGGTGGGGTCGGAGGCGGCGTGGAAGCTGTTGGGCCGTTTGGCCGGGTCGAGCCGCGTCAGGGTGCCCTGCTCGACGAGAAGGCCGGTGAGCCGCTCCCACTCCTCCTCCGAGCCGTCACACCACTCGACCCGGTCGGGTCCGGCCAGCTCGGCGATCCCGCGTACCCACTCAATCAGTTCGGTGTGGCCGGTAGGGGCCTGGTCGAGGCCGGGGACCTGGTTGGACACGGGCGTCTCCTTCAGCTGTTCGCAGGATGTTTGCATGATGAACAAGACCCGTCGTTTTTGCCATTTGGTCTGGACCAATCCCGTCCGCTTTTGGGGCATGATGCCCGGTTTTGTGAGGGATATCACTGGAGGTGCCGCCGACCGGCCGCACGCGCTCACCGGACGGCGCGGGGGCGTTCAAGCAGGGTAAACGTGGGTCTCGGTGGCCTTGACCGCCGCCCATATGGGGCTGCCCTCCGACAATTGGAGCTCCGCGACCGCCGCCTGAGTGACGTCCGCAACGGCGTCGAAAGGCGGGCCCGACAGCCGCACCCGGACGCGGTCCCCCTGCCGTTCGATCGCGCCGACACGGGTGCGCCAGAGGTTGCGCGGGCTGCCGTCGGGACGGGTCCGGTAGAGCGCCACCGAGGACGGCGCGAAGGCGAGAAACACCTCGCCTTCGAGTGAGTCGACAGTGTCGAGGGTTGCGCCGCCGTCCAGCACCACCGTGCCCGCCTCGGCCCTGCCCCGGTACAGGTTCAGCCCGACCAGGCGCGCGACGTAGTCGGTGCGGGGGCGGCGCGCGACGTCGGCCGGTGTCCCCTGCTGGACGAGCCTGCCGCCCTCGACGACGACGAGGCGGTCGGCGAGCACCATGGCGTCCAGCGGGTCGTGCGTGACGAGCACGGCGGCGCCCTCGAAGCCGGCGAGGTGGCGGCGCAGCGCGGCCCTGATCTCCAGCCGGGTGTGCGCGTCGAGCGCCGCGAGCGGCTCGTCCAGCAGCAGCAGGCGCGGGTCGACGGCCAGCGCGCGGGCGAGGGCCACCCGCTGCGCCTGCCCGCCCGACAGGGCCCGCGGACGCGCGGACGCGTGCTCGGCGAGCCCCACCCGCTCCAGCCAGCCCTCGGCGATCCGCCGGGCCGCGCGGCGCCCGGCGCCCTGGCAGCGCGGCCCGAACGCGACGTTGTCCAGCGCCGTGAGGTGCGGGAACAGCAGGTATTCCTGGAAGACCATGCCGATGCCGCGGCGGTCGGGCGCCAGCGGGCGCAGGTCCGCGCCGTCCACCCGCACGTGCCCGCCCGCCATCGGCACGAGCCCGGCCAGCGCGCGCAGCGCGGTGCTCTTGCCCGCGCCGTTCGGGCCGAGCAGCGCCACGACCTCGCCGGGCCCGGCGGTGAGCGCGAGATCGAGGTCGAACGCGGCGCGGCGGACGACGAGCCGCGCGTCCAGCCCCCGGGGGCCGGTCCCCGCCTCCGCCCGGACCGCTCGGCTCACCTCCCCGCCTCCGCTCGTCACGCGCCGCCCACCCACCGGTCCCGGAGCGCGGCGAGGACGGCGACCGAGACGGCGAGCAGGACGAGGCTGAGCACGATCGCCGCCTGCGGGTCGGTCTCCAGCGCCAGGTAGACCGCGAGCGGCATCGTCTGCGTCCGGCCGGGGAAGTTGCCCGCGAAGGTGATCGTCGCCCCGAACTCGCCGAGCGCCCGCGCCCAGCACAGGATCGCCCCGGCCGCGACGCCCGGCGCGACCAGCGGCAGCGTGACCCGCCGGAAGATCGTCCAGCGGCCGGCGCCGAGTGTGGCGGCGGCCTCCTCGTAGCGCAGGTCGGCGGCGCGCAGCGCGCCCTCCACGCTGATCACCAGGAACGGCATCGCCACGAACGCCTCGGCGAGCACGACGCCGGCGGTGGTGAACGGGAACGTGAGGCCGAAGGCGCGGTCCAGCCACCCGCCGACCAGCCCGCGGCGTCCGAGCACCAGCAGCAGCGCGACGCCCCCGACCACCGGCGGCAGCACCAGCGGCACGGTCACCAGGGCCCGGACGAGCCGGACGCCGGGGAAGCGGACCCGGGCGAGCGTCCAGGCGAGCGGGACGCCGAGCAGCAGGCACAGGCCGGTGGCGAGGGTGGCGGTGAACAGCGAGAGCCTCAGCGCCTCCAGGACCTGTGCCTGCAGAAGGCGCGTGCCGAGCGTCGACCACGGCGCCCTGACGAGCAGGCCGAGCAGCGGCAGCACCAGGAAGGCGAGCCCGAGCAGCGCGGGCACGAGCAGCGCCCAGGGCGGCCTGCCCGGCAGCCGGTCCGCCTTCCGGGCCGCCCGGGACGTTCGCCGCGGTCGCGTCACGGACCCTCGAAGCCCGCCCGGCTCAGCACCGACCTGCCCTGCTCACCGACCACCAGCTGGATGAACTCCTTGGCGAGCGCGCTGTGCGGCGCCTTGGCCACCTCGACGATCGGATAGTCGTTGATCGCCTTCGCGGCCTCCGGGAACTCGATGCCCGTGATCTTCCCGCCGGCGGCCTTCACGTCGGTGCGGTAGACGAGCCCGGCGTCGGCCTCCCCCAGCCCCACCTTCGTCAGGACGGCCTTGACGTCCTTCTCCCGCGACACCGGCTCGACCTCCACCCTGGCCGCGGCCAGGGCCGTCTCGGCCGCGGCGCCGCACGGCACCTGGACCGCGCACAGCACGACCTTCAGCCCCGGCCCGCCCAGGTCGCCCACCTTCGCGACCTTGCCCGGGTCCCCCTTCGGGACGGCGATGACCAGGCGGTTGCGGGTGAACACCCGCGGCCGCCCCGACGCGTCCCCGGCGACGGTCACCGTCCTCATGGTGGCGGGGCTCGCGGCCGCGAACACGTCCGCCGGGGCGCCCTGCGTGATCTGCTGCGCCAGCGTCGAACTGCCGCCGAACTGGAACCTGACCCTCACACCGGGATGCGCGCCCTCGAACGTCCTCCCGAGCGCGGTGAACGTCTCGGTGAGCGAGGCCGCCGCGAACACCGTCAGGGTCGTGCCGTCGCCCGGCCTCCCCGTCCCGGAGGAGCCCTCGCCGCCGGCGTCGCCGCAGCCGGCCAGGACGGTGAGCGCCAGCACCACCACCGCCGCAGTGCGCTTGAGCACGTCGCCTCCTCAGCCCTGGTCCGGCACTTCGACGACGACGTTCGTGGACTTGACGACGGCGTCGGCGACCACGCCCGCCTCCAGCCCGAGGTCGTCGGCCGCCTCACGGCTCATCAGCGACACCACGCGGAAGGGCCCCGCCTGGATCTCGACTTGCGCCATCACCCCGTCCCGGAGGACGTCGGTGACGATCCCGCGCATCCGGTTGCGCGCCGAGGAGAAGCGTTCGGCCTGGTCGGACGGCCCGTTGCCGCGCGCCTGGTCGCGCACGAAGGCGGCCAGCTCGGCCCCCGGCACCCGCCGGTGCCCGTGCTCGTCCCGGGACGCCGGGAGCCGGCCGCCGTCCACCCACCGGCGGACGGTGTCCGCGCTGACTCCGAGGAGCGCGGCGGCCTCACTGATCCTGAACGTCGTCACCCGAAACAGCCTAGACAACCGCATATGCGAGGGGAAGGGCCATATAAAGCTGGATACTGCGATATCAATCTCCGAAGACCCTCGCAGGTACGAGAGGCGAATCCCGCCTTCCCCGTTGCTCGCCGCGGATGTCACCATCTACTTACATCCCCCGACGGCGAGGAGGACCCGTGACGGTACAAGGCCCCGCGACCCTGGTGATCGAACGGCACGGGACGGCGAGCCTGCGCTCCCGTGCGGTCTCGGCGGGCGTCCGGCGGCTGGTCCGGCCCGGCCTCGCCCGGTTCGCCGGCCGGCCGTTCGACGACCGGGCACTGCGCCGCGCCGCGCTCATCGACCGGCTCGCGGCGCGGGCCGGGACGCCGCGGCGCATCCGCGTGGAGGAGGTCCGCTTCGACGGCTTCGGCGCCGAGTGGGTGTCCGCGCCCGGCGCCGCCCCGCCGCGCGACAAGGCGATCCTCTACCTGCACGGCGGCGGCTGGATCTCCTGCGGCCTCAACACGCACCGCCGGATGATCGCCTCGTTCGCCGCCGCGTCCGGCGCCACGGCGCTGTCGGTGGACTACCGGATGATCCCGGCGGTCCCGTTCGAGCGGGAGGTCGAGGACTGCGTCACCGCCTACCGGTGGCTGCTGGAGGAGCGGGGGATCGACCCCGGGCGCATCGTCATCATGGGCGACTCGGCGGGCGGGCACCTCACCTTCGCCGCGGCGCTGCGCGCCCGCGAGGAGGGTCTGCCCATGCCCGCGGCGCTCGCGGCCCTGTCCCCCATGCTCGACATGGACCTGACCGGCAAGCTCGCGCACGCCAACATGGGCCTGGATCCCTCCGACCCCGGAGCGCTGCTGGAACGCCTCGTCGAGGGGTTCCTCGGCCATCTCGACCTCGCCGACCCCGCGGTCTCCCCCGTCCGCGCGGACCTCGCGGGGCTGCCGCCCGTCCTGCTCACCGCCGGGTCCACCGAGCTGCTGTACTGCGACTCCGAGCTGATGGCGCGGCGCCTCGCCGAGGCCGGGGTGCCGGTCACGCTCCAGGTGTGGGACCGGCAGCTGCACGTGTTCCAGATGTTCGGGCCGTACCTGCCCGAGTCGCGCGCGGCGATCGCCGCGCTCGGCGCGTTCGTCCGCGACGCGCTGGACGGCTGAGTCAGCGCGCCTCCAGCAGCGCCTCGGCGATCATCCCGAGGTTGGCGGCGTCCACGAGCCCCTCCCGTCTGATCCGCCCGAACGGGGCCACCACGACATAGGTGCGCTCGCCGTCCGCCGCCACCCCGTGCGGGCCCGATCCCCGGATCCGCTCCAGCTCGCCGGCGGTGACCTCGGCGGAGAACAGGTGCGCGCGGTGCGCCGACAGGGTCGCGTTCACCTGCCGGGAGCGGTGCTCGCGCAGCCGGGCGGGCACCAGTACCAGCCCGGTCTCCTCGGCGACCTCCGCCAGCGCGACCTCGGGAGGGCTGCCCGGCCCGGAGCCGCCCGGCAGCTCGTGGACGGCCCCGTCCGCACCCGCGCTCCGGAACTCCCGGACGAGCACGACCTGCGTCGCGTCGAGCGTCGCGCCGGGCCGGTACAGCACCACGGCCGAGATGTCCGGCCGCCCGATGACGATCTCGTTGTCCTTGATCCGGTCCTCCGCGGTCACGCGGACCCGGACGTGCAGGCCCCAGCACACCCCGAACCGGAACACCACCCGCGCCCCGAGCAGCACGTTGCCCGCGCCCCGCTGCCCCGCGTACCAGCGCTGGAACGCCGCGTCCCGCCACAGCAGCAGCGGGACCTCGCGCTCCCCGCCGGCCCGGGGCGCGCCGGCGCCGATCCGGCGCAGCGCCGCCGCGACCGTCTCCGGCAGGCCGGGAGCCGTCGGCACCGCGGACTTCTCCGCGTAGTGCAGCAGGTAACCGTTCCTCGGCGCCTCCGGCGGCGCGCCGAACACCACCCGGCCGCTGTCGTGCCACATCCCCCATTCCACGTTCGTGGTGAAGGCGGGCATGGTCGCGAGATCGCGCGGGACCCAGAAGACGACCTCGTCGGCCAGATGCAGGCAGCGCTCCTCCCAGTCGATCTGGCCGTCGTAGTCGTCGTAGCGGCCCTCCCGGTGCTCGGGGTCGAACACCACGAGCCGGCCCCCGCCGCGCCAGCGGGCCCGCAGCTCGGCGTGGGCGGCCGGCCGCCACGAGGCGACCCCGGGCGCCCGGGGCGTGGGACCGGCGAGGAAGACGGCGGCGTCCCAGCGGTCCGGTGGCCTCTCCCGCGCGTGGACGAGGGTGACGCCGTCGTCCATACGGCGCCTCCTTTCGGGTCGTGTGGACCGTCTACTAACGGGTAAACGCTGCTGATAACAGAATCACACTCCCGGTCAGGAGGAATCGATCATGGCTGGGACCATGCGAGTTCCGCGCACCCGAGGCGCCCTCAGCGGAATCCTGCTGATCCTGCTGGGGCTGTGGGGCGCACTGCTCCCCCTCGTCGGCCCCTACTTCCACTACGGATTCGCGCCGGACGACACCTGGGTCTACAACACCGACCGCCTGCAGCTCAGCATCGCCCCCGGAGCCGCCGCCGCGCTGGGCGGGCTGATCCTGCTGTTCAGCGCCAACCGCGTGGTCGGGATGTTCGGCGGCTGGCTGGCCGCGCTCGCCGGCGCCTGGTTCGCCGTAGGGCCGATCCTCGCCACGCTGTGGAACGTCCCGGGCGTCGGCGCGCCGCTCGGCACCGGCGAGGGGCGGCATATCGCCGAGCAGCTCGCCGGCTTCACCGGCCTCGGCGTCGTGATCGTGTTCCTGGCCGCGCTCGCGCTCGGCAGGTTCGCGGTGGTCGGCGTCCGCGAGCGGCGTCCGGACGAGCCCGAGCCCGAACCGCCCGGGTCGAACACCACGCAACCGCTCGTCTACGGGCGCTACGCGCGGGAGAACCAGCCCGGGCAGGGCCCGCCGCCGACCGGCGACCAGCACGTCGCGGGCGACACGCGCTGGGAACGCTAGCGGCCCCGGCGGCGCATGTTGCGGACCGACTTGGTGGTCTCGTAGCTGCCGCGCTCGTCGTCGAGCCGCACATCGTCGCGGTCGGTGAACATGGCGACGAAGGCGACCAGCAGTCCGACGCCGCCGATCCAGGGCTCCCGCCATGCGAAGCTGAGCGCCACGCAGGCGACGGCGACGGCGATGAGCAGCAAGAGCTTCACGTCACACCCCTCGACCGCGTCCCGGCGCCGGGGGGACCCGGTCGCCCGGACGTGCGAACGCGTCCGTCGCGGGATCAGCGAGTAATGGAAGACTTACTCATCCCGCAGATGCATCCTGCCACGGAGGCGGCCCGCCGGGGAAGATCCCCGGCGGGCCGCGCGCGTGATATTTCGGCTACTTCTTGCTCTTGCCGCGCTTTTCGCGGATCTTCATCGTGATGTCGAGGGGCGTCCCGTCGAACCCGAACTCCTCCCGCAGCCGCCGCTCGATGAACCGCCGGTAGCCCTCCTCCAGGAAGCCCGACGTGAACAGCACGAACCGGGGCGGCCGCACCCCCGCCTGGGTCGCGAACAGCACGCGCGGCTGCTTGCCGCCCCGCACCGGGTGCGGATGCGAGTTCACCAGGTCGGCGAAGAACTGGTTCAGCTTGGACGTCGGGACGCGGGTGCCCCAGCCCTCCAGGGCCGTCTCGATGGCCGGCACCAGCTTCTCCATGTGCCGGCCGGTCCGGGCGGAGATGTTCGCCCGCGGTGCCCACCGCGCGGTGTGCAGCTGCCGGTCGATCTCGCGTTCGAGGTAGTGGCGGCGCTCCTCGTCCAGCAGGTCCCACTTGTTGTAGGCGATGACCAGCGACCGGCCGGACTCGACCACCATGGAGATGATCCTCAGGTCCTGCTCGGCGAGCGGCTGGTCGGCGTCCACCAGCACGACCGCGACCTCGGCGCGCTCCAGCGCCGACCGCGTGCGCAGCGTCGCGTAGAAGTCGGCGCCCTGGTTCTCGCGGTGGCGGCGACGGATCCCGGCGGTGTCGATGAACCGCCACGTCTTTCCGCCGAGTTCGATCAGCTCGTCGACCGGGTCGCGGGTCGTGCCCGCCACCGAGTCCACCACGGCGCGGTTCTCCCCCGCCAGCTTGTTCAGCAGGCTCGACTTGCCGACGTTCGGGCGGCCCAGCAGCGCGACCCGGCGCGGCCCGCCGATCTCGCCGAACGTCTCCGCCGGGGGCTCCTCGGGCAGCGCGTCCAGCACCGCGTCGAGCAGGTCGCCGCTGCCGCGCCCGTGCAGGGCGCTGACCGGGTGCGGCTCACCGATGCCGAGCGACCACAGCAGCGCCGCGTCGGACTCGGCGCCCACGTCGTCGACCTTGTTGGCGACCAGCACCACCGGCTTGCCGGACCGGCGCAGGATCTCCACCACGGCCTCGTCCACGTCCGTGGCGCCCACGGTCGCGTCCACCACGAACATCACCACGTCGGCCAGGTCGACCGCCAGCCGCGCCTGCTCGGCGATCGCCGCGGCCAGGCCGGAGGAGTCCGGCAGCCAGCCGCCGGTGTCGACGACGGTGAACCGGCGCCCGCTCCACGCCGCGTCGTAGGCGACCCGGTCGCGGGTCACGCCCGGGACGTCCTCCACGACGGCCTCGCGGCGGCCGAGGATCCGGTTGACCAGGGTGGACTTGCCGACGTTCGGCCGCCCGACCACGGCCACGACCGGCGCCGGGCCCGCGTCCTGGTCGACGTCCTCGACGGCGTCCACCGTTTCGATCTCGAAATCGCTCACTGTCACATTCCCCGGCGGGGACCGTCAGGCCGCCCGCTCACTCATGCTCTTTGGCGAGGCGGACGACCGCCTCGATGACCTCGTCCAGATTCAGCCCGGTCGAGTCGATCTCGTGCGCGCCCGCCGCCTTGGCCAGCGGCGACGCCTTGCGCGTCGAGTCCAGCCGGTCCCGCCGCTCCTGCTCGGCCCGCGTGACCGTCACCGACGCGCCCGGGTCGGCGGCCAGGTCCTTCGCGCGGCGCGCGGCGCGGGCCTCGGCGCTCGCCGTCAGGAACACCTTGACCGGCGCCTCCGGAGCGACGACGGTCCCGATGTCGCGCCCCTCCACCACGATCCCGCCGGCCCCGATGATCTCGCGCTGGAGTTCCACCAGCCGGGCGCGCACCGCCGGAACGGAGCTGACGGCGCTGACCGCGTTCGTCACCGCGCGGGTGCGGATCGGGGCGGACACGTCCGTCCCGTCCACCATGATCGTCGGCGCCGCCGGGTCGGTGCCGGACTCGATCACCGGGTCCTGTGCGCGGGCCGCGACGGCGGCGCCGTCCTCGACCGGCACGCCGTTCTCCAGCATCCACCACGTCATGGCGCGGTACATGGCGCCCGTGTCCAGGTAGCGCAGCCCGAGCGTCCGGGCGACGCCCTTGGACGCGCTGGACTTCCCCGACCCGGACGGACCGTCCATGGCGATGACGAGCGGCACGATCGCTCCCTCTCTGTTCGTCGTGAAGCGGGCGGCGCTCGTCGCCGCGCCGGTGCGCAGGAGTCCCCCGGAACAAGTCTTCGGCGCCCCAGATTACCGGCCCCCCGGCACCACTGCGGCCTAGCCGGGCACCGACCAGCCGCGGGCGCGCAGCTCCTGCGCCAGCCGCTCGGCCGCCTCCGGGACGACCGACAGCTCCAGCACGCCGAGCGGGCGGCCCGGGGAGTGCTCGATGGTCACGTCCTCGATGTTGACCCGCGCGATCCCCGCCGCCTGGAAGATCATCGCCAGCTCGCCCGGCCGGTCGGGGATGACCACCTGGACCGTCGCGTAGGCGGGCTGGTCGCCGCCGTGCTTGCCGGGGATGCGGGACCGGCCCGCGTTCCCGCGCAGCAGCAGGTCGGCGACATGCGTGGCGGCCTCCTCGCTGCCGTCGCGCAGCAGCGACGCCGCCACGGCGAGATCGGTGGCGACGGCCTCCAGCACGTCGGCGACGGGCGCGGAGTTGGCCGACAGGATCCCGATCCACAGCCGGGGATCGCTCGCCGCGATCCGGGTGACGTCCCGCACGCCCTGCCCGGACAGGCCGAGCGCCACGTCGTCGGCGCCGGTCAGGCGGGCGGCGACCGCGGCCGACACCACGTGCGGGGCGTGGGACACCAGCGCGACGGCCCGGTCGTGCTCGGCGGCGCCCACCCGCACCGGCATCGCGCCGCACGCCTTCACCAGCCCGGTGACGACCTCGACCGTCTCCGGCGTCGCCTCCGGGGTCGCGCACAGCGCCCACGGGCGGCCGAGGAACAGGTCGGGCCGCGCCGCGCTCGGCCCGGACCGCTCGCTCCCGGCGAGGGGATGGCCCGCCACGAACGTCGTCAGGTCGCAGCCCAGCTCGGCCGCCTGCGCCAGCGGCAGCGCCTTCACGCTGGCCACGTCGGTGTAGGCGGTCGCCAGGCCGCGCTTCTGCGCGTCCAGCAGCGTCACCGCCACCGCCGCCGGCGGCACCGCGAGGACCGCCAGGTCGGCGGGCTCCCGCCGCGCCCCGTCCGGCAGCGCCTCGCCCGCGCCCAGCTCCACGGCCAGGGCCAGGGCCGCCGAGTCCCGGTCGGTCAGCAGCACCTCGGCGCCGCGCTCCCGCATCGCCAGGGCGATCGACGTCCCGATCAGGCCCGTCCCGACCACGACGATCCGCCGCGCCACCACGTCCTCGCTCACGTCCGAAACCCTACTGTGCGATGTCCAGCCGGAGCGCCGTCGCGCCGCGCAGGTACACGTGCTGGACGTCGGAGCGAGGACGGTCCGTCGCGATGTGCGCCATCAGCCGGATGACCCGCGGCAGTGCGCCGGGGACGCCGATCTCGGTGGCGCACAGCAGCGGCACCTCGTGGAACCCGAGCTTGCGGGCGGCGAGCGCCGGGAACTCGGCCGTCAGGTCGGGCGTCACCGTGAAGACGACGCTGATGACGTCGTCGGTGGTCAGCTCGTTGCGGGCCATCACCTCGGTGACGAGCTCGGTCGTCGCCTCCAGGATCTGGTCCCGGTCGTCGGCGTCGATCTGCGTCGCGCCACGGACCGCGCGTACCGCCACAGTCGTACCTTCCCTTCGCGTCCGGTGTCCCGGTGCCTCTACAGCCCGACGGCCTTGTACAGCTCGCCGACCTCGTTGACGGTGAGCGCGCGCATGCCGCCGGGCTTCAGCTGGCCCAGCTTGATCGGCCCGAACTCGATGCGGGCGAGCTGCTGGACGGGGAAGCCGACCTCCTTCAGCAGCCGCCGGACGATGTGCTTGCGCCCCTCGTGCAGGGTGATCTCGACCAGCACGCGCCTGCCGACCTGGTCGAAGATGCGGAACTTGTCGGCCTTCGCGGGACCGTCGTCCAGGGTGACCCCGGCCCTGAGCCGCTTGCCGAGGTCGCGCGGGATCGGGCCGTGGATCTCCGCCAGATAGGTCTTGAACACCCCGTAGGAGGGGTGGGTCAGCCGGTGCGACAGCTCGCCGTCGTTGGTGAGCAGGATCAGGCCCTCGGTGTCGGTGTCCAGCCGCCCGACGTGGAACAGCCGCTCGGGCACCTCCACGTAGTCGGCCAGGGACTTGCGGCCCCGCTCGTCCGCCATCGTCGACACCACGCCGCGCGGCTTGTTGATGGCGTAGTAGCGCATCTCGGACCGGGTCTCGACCCGCTTGCCGTCCACGTGGATGACGGCGCTCCGCGGGTCGACGCGCTCACCGAACCGGAACACCTTGTGCCCGTTGACGGTGACGCGGCCCTCGCCGATCAGCTCCTCGCAGTGGCGGCGGCTGCCGATCCCGGCCTCGGCCAGGACCTTCTGCAGGCGTACGCCCTCGTTCTCGCTCACGCGTCCTCAACTATGTCGTCTGGAAGGTCATCGGGAAGGTAGGGGGCGAGCTCGGGCAGCTCGTCGAGGTCGCGCAGCCCCAGCCGCTCCAGGAAGTACCCGGTGGTCCGGTAGAGGTGGGCCTGCGACTCCGGGTCCTGCCCGGCGTCCTCGACCAGGCCGCGCAGCGTCAGCGTCCGCATGACGCCGTCGCTGTTGACGCCGCGGATCGCCGACACACGGGCCCGGCTCACCGGCTGCCGGTAGGCGACGACGGCGAGCGTCTCCAGCGCGGCCTGGGTCAGCCGCGCCTGCTGCCCGTCGGTGACGAACCGCTCCACCACCGGGGCGCAGACGTCCCGGGTGTAGAACCGCCAGCCGCCGGCGACCTCCCTGAGATCGAACCCCCGGCCCTGCTCGGTGTATTCCGCGGCCAGCTCCCGCAGCGTCCCGGCGACCTCGCCGCGGGGCCTCTCCAGCAGCTGCGCGAGCGTCATCTCGGTGACCGGCTCGTCCACCACGAGCAGGATCGCCTCGATCGAGGCGCGCAGCCCCGGGAGCTCCGGCGCGTCCGCGCCGGGTTCCTCACTCATCGTCTCCCTCGTCCTTCCGGCTCTTCTCGTCGGGTCCGGCGGCGCCCTCGGCCGGGTCCTTCTTCGGGGCGCCCTCGTAGTCGTCGCCGACCTCCACGTCGCCGTCGTCGGCGCCGGTCCAGGTGATGTGGAGCTCGCCGAGGGGCTCGTGCTGCTCGAACGTGACGGCCTGCTCCCGGTACAGCTCCAGCAGCGCCAGGAACCGGGCGACCACCTCGTAGGTGCCCTCCGCGTCGGCCGCCAGGACGCGGAAGGTGGTCCGGCGGAGCCGGCGGAGCCGCTCCACGACGATCGCGGCCTGCTCCTTGACGCTGGCCTTCGGCTGGTACATGTGCTCGACCGAGACCGACGGCGGCGCCTTCGGCGTGAGCGCCTTGGCGGCGAGCCGGGCGAACTCCTGCGGGCCGAGGCCGAGCAGCACCTCCGGCAGCAGGTTGGCGAACTTCGGCTCCATCGGGACCACGCGCGGGAACCTGCGGCTCGCGTCGTCGACGCGAGCGGCGATCACCCGCGCGACCTCCTTGTACGCCCGGTACTGCAGCAGCCGCGCGAACAGCAGGTCGCGGGCCTCCAGCAGCGCCAGGTCCTCCTCGTCGTCGACCTCGCCGGACGGCAGCAGCCGGGCGGCCTTGAGGTCCAGCAGGGTCGCGGCGACCAGCAGGAAGTGGCTGGCCTGGTCGAGGTCCCACTCCGAGCCGTGCGAGCGGATGTGGGCGATGAAGTCGTCGGTGACCTTGTGCAGCGACACCTCGGTGATGTCGAGCTTGTGCTTGGAGATCAGCCCGAGCAGCAGGTCGAAGGGGCCCTCGAAGTTGTCCAGGCGGACGCGGAACCCCTGCTCCTCCTCGGTCTCCCGCCCCGGCTCGGGCGACGTCGCGTCCACGTCGCTCACGGTAGCGGAGAGCTCCTCGTGCGCTGTGCTCACCGGCCCCATCGTCCCATGCCCCGGTACGCGCTCGCACCAGCCGCGATCACCGGCGGTGACGGGGCGCCCGGCCGCGCCGCTACTTCCCGATCATCCGGTGCACGAGGTTCTCGGTGTAGGCGCGGGTGAACCTGTCGGCGGGCCCGTTGATCTCTACCTGGCCGCCGGTGATGGCCCGCATCACCTGCGCGGGCTCCGACACGAGGGTCCCGCCGACGAGCATCGCCATCCGCCCGCCGGGCGTCCGGGCGGCGAAGGCGTCGGCGGCCTTGCGGGTCAGCGCGGCGAAACCGGGCGTGTCCGCCGAGGTCAGCGTCAGCGTGACGGACCAGCCGGGGCTGCCGCGCGCCGGGTCGGGCGGGACGGCCTTGACCTCCTCCAGCCGCCGCACCGCCAAGGTGTCCGAACCGAGCGTGTAGCACTCGGAGGCGCCGGTGACGGTGACGGAGCCGCCCGTGCACGGCGGGGCGGACACGCTCGCCACGAGCCCGAACGTCAGCGGTACGCGCAGGTCGACCGGGCCGGACGAGGCGGCGGCCGAGGAGTCGTCGTCGCGCAGGACCAGATAGGCCCCGAGGCCGCCGACCGCGACCAGCGCCGCAACGGCCACGGCGACCAGCACGATGACCAGCGGGCCCGCCCCCCGGGCGGGCGGGGGCGGCGGCAGGGCGCCGGGTGGCGTGCCGTACGGGATGGGCGGGGGGTGGCCCATGATGTGCTCCGTCGGGTCAGGGGCCGCCGCGCGGCCTCACTCGAACTCCGCCCATCTGATGAGGACCTCCCGGGCCAGGCTGCGGTAGGCGTTCGCGCCCATCGAGTTGGGATCGAAGAAGGTGATCGGCTCCCCCGCGACGGTCGCGTCGGGGAACCGCACCGTGCGGTTGATCACGGTGTGGAACACCTTCTCGCCGAACGCCTCGACGATGCGCCCGAGGACCTCACGGGTGTGCAGCGTCCGCGAGTCGTACATGGTGCCGAGGACCCCGTCGATGACCAGGCCCGGGTTGATCCGGCCCTGCACCTTCTCGATCGTCTCCATCAGCAGCGCGACCCCGCGCATCGCGAAGTACTCGCACTCCAGCGGGATCAGCACGCCCTCGCTGGCGGCCAGCGCGTTCACGGTGAGCAGGCCGAGCGAGGGCTGGCAGTCGATGAGGATGTAGTCGTAGTGGTCGACGGCCGACTTCAGCGCGCCCTGAAGGATGTACTCGCGGCCGACCTCGTGGACGAGCTGGACCTCGGCGCCGGACAGGTCGATGTTGCTCGGCAGCAGGTCCATCCCGTCGACGCCGGTCTCGATGACGATGTCCTCCCACTCGGTGTCGCGTTCGAGCAGCAGGTTGTGGATCGTCACTTCGAGCTGGCGCGGGTCGCCCTTGCCGAGGCCCACCGAGAGGGCGCCCTGCGGGTCGAAGTCGACGAGCAGGATCCGACGGCCGTACTCGGCGAGCGCGGCGCCCAGGTTGATCGTCGTGGTGGTCTTGCCGACGCCGCCCTTCTGGTTGCAGACGGCCACGATCCGTGCGGGCCCGTGTTCGGCCAGCGGCTCCGGCTCCGGGAACACCGGGACGGGTCGCTGCGTGGGCCCGAGGGCACGGCTCGGATCGGTCTCTATGGTGGCGGAGGAAAGGACTCCATCCGCACCGTTAGTGCTGGTCACCCAGATCCCTCCCCGGCGGCCCGGAAATGCCATCCAGAACGGGGACTCTAGGCCCGTCAACCCCGTCGCTCAAGCCGACGCGCAACGAACGTCGCGATTTGTCAATGTGGCGGATGACCCGATTCGTCCCTTCGTGCGTGTCCGCCGCCTCCGGCGGGTGGTCAGTTTCGCGCCCGCGGGTGCGAGGTCGCGTAGACCTCGCGCAGCAGCTGGACGGTGACGAGCGTGTACACCTGCGTGGTGGTGACCGAGGCGTGCCCCAGCAGCTCCTGGACGACGCGGACGTCGGCTCCCCCGTCCAGCAGGTGGGTGGCGAACGAGTGCCGCAGCGTGTGGGGGGACACCTCCGACAGGTGCGCCCGGTCGGCGGCGGCGCGCAGCACCATCCAAGCGCCCTGCCGCGACAGCCGGCCGCCGCGCGCGTTCAGGAACAGCGCCGGGCCGCCCCGCCCGGCGCCGGCCAGCTCGGGGCGGGCCCGCACCAGGTAGGCGTCCACGGCCTCGCGGGCGTAGTCGCCCATGGGCACGACCCGGGCCTTGCCCCCCTTGCCGGCGACACGGGCGAACCCGTCCCGCAGGTCGAGGTCGTCGACGTCCAGGCCGACGGCCTCGGAGATGCGCGCGCCCGACCCGTAGAGCAGCTCCAGCAGCGCGCGGTCGCGCAGGCCGCGCGCGGTGCCGGGATCGCCGGACGGCCCGGCGGCCGCGGCCAGCAGCCGTTCGACGTCCTCCAGCGAGATCGCCTTCGGCAGCCGGCGCGGCGGTGTGGGGGGCTTGACGTCGTGGGCGGGGTCGCCGGCGGCGAGACCCTCGCGCAGCGCGAACCGGTGCAGCCCCCGGACCGCCACGAGCGCCCGCGCCGCCGAGCCCGCCGACAGCGGCGGGTGGTCCTCGTCGCCCTCGCGCAGCCCCACCAGGAACGCGCGGACGTCCTCCTCGGAGACCTCCCCGACCTCCTCCCGCCCCCGCCCCGCCTGCACCTGCGCGTAGCGGCGCAGGTCGCGGCGGTAGGAGCTGAGCGTGTTGGCGGCCAGGCCCCGCTCGACGGCCAGGTGCCCCAGGTAGGCGCGCACGGCCGAGTCGAGCGCGGACCCCGCGCCGCCGTCGCGTGCGGGGCGCCGCGCGGTGCTCCGGGAGGACGGGCTCGGGGACAGGGCGGCACCTCTTCCGGCCGTGGGCTCCGGGGACCCGCCCATCATGCCCCCTCCGGCGACCGGAGGGGGACCTCATCCGGCTCAGCCCTCCGGCGCGTCGACGGGGCGCAGGTCCGCGAAGCCCGAGTCTCGGGCGGCGCGCACCGCGAGGATCCCCATGCACGCGATCATGTTGTGCAGGTCACCGGCGAACACCTTGCGGACCGCCTCCTCCAGCGGCACCCACACGACCGGCATGTCGGCCTCCTCGTGGACGCGCTCGAAGTCGATCTGGTCGGCCGGGACCTCGGTGAGACCGCGCGCCAGGAAGATCCGGATGCGTTCGTCGGCCATGCCGGGCGACGGGAACACGTCGAGCAGGGTGTCCCAGCGTTCGGCGCGGTACCCGGCCTCCTCCAGCAGCTCGCGTTCGGCGAGCTTGTGCAGGGGCTCGCCCTCCACGTCCCGCAGCCCGGCGGGCGCCTCCCACAGCTGCCGCGCCACGGGGTGCCGGTACTGCCGCAGCAGCAGCACCCGGTCGCGGTCATCGACGGCGATCACGCCGACCGAGCCGGTGTGCTCGATCACGTCGCGGGCGACGGCCTCGGTGGTCTCGCCGCGCGGCATCTCGACCCGGTCGCTGCGGACGTTGAAGACGCGCCCCCGGTAGACCGTGGAGGACTCCACGACCTTCCAGCGGTCGGGACTGTCGCGGACGTCGCCCGGGCCCGGCTCCTCGCCGCTCATGAGGCGGTCACGGTCCCCGTGCCGCCCTCGCCCGCGCGCGCCTCGGCGTAGTCGAGGGCGGCGGACACGAGGCCGGTGAACAGCGGGTGCGGGCGGGTCGGGCGGGACCGGAACTCCGGATGCGCCTGGGTCCCGACGAAGAACGGGTGCTGCTCGCGGGGCAGCTCCACGTACTCGACCAGGCGGCCGTCGGGCGACAGGCCCGAGAACCGCAGCCCGGCCTGCTCCAGCCGGTCGCGGTAGGAGTTGTTGACCTCGTAGCGGTGCCGGTGCCGCTCGGACACCTTCGCCTCCCCGTACAGCTCCCGGACGACCGACCCGTCGGCCAGGTCGGCCGGGTAGAGGCCGAGCCGCATCGTGCCGCCCATGTCGCGCTCCCCGGCGACGACGTCGAGCTGGTCGGCCATGGTGGCGACGACGGGGTGGGCGGTGGTGGCGTCGAACTCGGAGCTGCCGGCGTCGGCGAGCTCCCCGAGGGTCCGCGCGGCCTCGATGACCATGCACTGCAGCCCGAGGCAGATGCCGAGCAGCGGGACGCGGTTCTCGCGGACGTACCGGATGGCGCCGAGCTTGCCCTCGATGCCGCGGACGCCGAACCCGCCGGGGACGAGGACGCCGTCGACGCCGTCCAGCTCCCGCTTGGCGCCCTCGGGCGTCTCGCAGTCGTCGCTCTTCACCCAGCGGATGTGCACCTTGGCGTCGTTGCCGAACCCGCCGTGCCGCAGCGCCTCGGTGACCGACAGGTACGCGTCGGGCAGGTCGATGTACTTGCCGACCAGCGCGATCGTGACCTCGCGGGCGGGCTTGTGGACGCGGCGCAGCAGCTCGTCCCAGGCGCCCCAGTCGACGTCGCGGAACGGCAGGTCCAGCCGGCGCACCACGTAGGCGTCCAGGCCCTCGGAGTGCAGCACCTTCGGGATGTCGTAGATGCTGGCGGCGTCCACCGCGGACACCACGGCCTCGCGGTCCACGTCGCACATCAGGCTGATCTTGTGCTTGAGCCCGTCGGTGATCGGCCGGTCCGACCGGCACACGATCGCGTCGGGCTGGATGCCGATGGAGCGCAGCGCGGCGACCGAGTGCTGCGTCGGCTTGGTCTTCAGCTCGCCCGACGGGCCGATGTAGGGCAGCAGCGACACGTGCAGGAAGAAGCAGTTCTCCCGGCCGATCTCGTGCCGGATCTGCCGGACCGACTCCAGGAACGGCAGCGACTCGATGTCGCCGACCGTCCCGCCCACCTCGGTGATGACGATGTCGACGTCGCCGTCGTCGGCCATCCCGCGGATCCGGTCCTTGATCTCGTTGGTGATGTGCGGGATCACCTGCACGGTGTCGCCGAGGTACTCCCCGCGCCGCTCCCTGGCGATCACGTTGGAGTAGACCTGCCCGGTGGTGACGTTCGCCGACCCGTGCAGTTCGGTGTCGAGGAACCGCTCGTAGTGCCCGATGTCCAGGTCGGTCTCGGCGCCGTCGTCGGTGACGAAGACCTCGCCGTGCTGGAACGGGTTCATCGTGCCGGGGTCGACGTTGAGGTAGGGGTCGAGCTTCTGCATGGTGACCCGGAGGCCACGGAGGGCGAGAAGCCGCCCGAGGCTGGACGCCGTCAGACCCTTGCCGAGGCTTGAGGCGACACCGCCGGTGACGAAGAGATGCTTGGTAGGACGTGACCTACCAGTGGTAGCCGAAGGCAAGAAGGCGCTCCCGTGGTCGTTGCGAGGCGGACGGTACCGCACTGTCCACGGGGTTCTAGCTTATTGCATTTCTCTCCTCCTTCGGCCCCCGGGGGGCCTCCATCGTCGAGAAACGCGGCGATCGCTGGCATCGCTCCGGCTCGCTGCGCGATCAGGTTCTCGCTTCGCTCGAACCTGCCTTCGGACGCGATCGCGACCCTCAGGTCGTCGCGTGGTCGCGGCGCGGGCCGGTGTCGGCGCGATGGCCCCACCGGTCGGCGCCGCCCGCCACGGCCGTCGACGCGTAGCCGTGCCCGGCGGCGTGATCCCCCGGTCCGCTGGCGCCCGTCACAACCGCCGGCGCGGCCGTCATGGCTGGTGGCTCGCGGGCGGTGGTGGGGGTCACCGGGTGGTAGTGCGGGTGGGCCTCGGGTTACAGGCGGGGGGTGGCGGCCGTGGGCATGATGGTGCGGAGTTGCCTGGTCAGCTCGTCGATCAGGGAGCGGGCCTGGTCGGCGGCCTGGCGGGCCGCGTCGCGCTCCTGGGACAGCTCGGCGATCTGCGCGCGCTGCTCGGTGACGGCCTGCGCGAGCTGGTCGACCCACTGGTCGCGCTCGGCCAGCTTCTCGGCGACGGCGTCGCGCTCGGCGGCCAGCTGCCTCATCGCCGCGACGGTCTGGTCGCGCTCGCGCCCGGCCTGGTCGGCGCGGCCTCGGGCCAGGGTCAGCTCGGACTCGGCGCGCGCCTGCGCCTGGACGGCACCCTCCCGGGCCCGCTCGGCCGCCTCCCGCGCCTTGGCGTTGCCGTCGCGCTCCCGCTCGGCCTTCTTGGCGGCCTCCAGGGAATGGGCGGCCGTGTCGAGCGCCTGCTGCCGCTCGCTCTCGGCGGCGTCGGCCCGCCCGGCCGCCTCCTGGGCGCGGCGCTCGGCGTCCTGCACCCGCCGTTCGGCCTCCTGCGCGCGGCGCTCGTTCTCCTGCGCGCGGCGCTCGGCGACCTCGGCGCGGCGCCGGGACTCGTCGGCCTCCTTGCCCGCCGCGACGACGGCGTGCTGCAGGTTCTGCGCGCTCATCTCGGCGTCGGTGACCTTGGCGCGCAGCGCCGACAGCTCGGCGTGCGCGGTCTCCAGCGCGCGCGACAGCTCCCCGGCCTGCTCGGCGACGCGGTCGCGCTCGGTCTCGGCGGAGCGGCGGCCGCCGACGGCGTCCTCGACGGCGCGCAGGGCGTCGTCGCGGGCCTCGCTCATGGCGTCGCGCTGCTGGATCGCCTGTCGGACGGTCGCCTCGGCCTCGGCGACGCGCCGCTCGGCCTGCTCGGCCTGGGCCTGCAACTGCTCCATCTGCGCGCGGGCCTGCTCGACCTGCGCGCGCGCCTGGTCGGCCTGGACGCGCGCCTGCTCGGCCTGGCCGCGGGCCTGGTCGGCCTGGACGCGGCCCTGCTGGGCCTGGTTCCAGGCGGCGGCCGCGTCGCGCTGGGCGTTCTCCTTCTCGGTCTGGAGCGCCGCGATCTGCGTGACGGCCTCGTTCTGCACCTCGGCGGCGCGGCGCTCGGCGTCGGCGACCTGGCGCTCGGCCTCCACGGCGCGGCGGTCGGCCTGCTCGGCCTGGCCGCGGGCGCGCTGCACCTCGCCCCAGGCGGCGGCCGCGTCGCGCTGCGCCGACTCCTTCTCCGCCTGCACGGCCGCGATCTGCGCCGCGGTCTCGTTCTGGGCCTCGGTGACGCGGCGCTCGGCCTCCACGGCGCGGCGGTCGGCCTGCTCGGCCTGGCCGCGGGCGCGCTGCACCTCGCCCCAGGCGGCGGCCGCGTCGCGCTGCGCCGACTCCTTCTCCGCCTGCACGGCCGCGATCTGCGTCGCCGTCTCGGTCTGCGCCTCGTTGACCTTGCGCTCCCCGGCGGCGAGCGCGTCACCGATGAGGTCGGCCATCTGGCGGAGCCGCTCGACGATGTCCCAGGGCTGGGCCTCGCCCTGCTCGACGTCGGGGCGCACGATCTCCCCCGTCTGCCCGTGCCGGCCCGGCTGCGCGGGCTGGCCGGCCTGCGCGGGCTGCCCTGGCTTGGACATCTGGATGGGCTGCTGGGCGGACGGCAGCGCCTGCTGCGCGCCCCCCGGGTCGCGTCCCATGGCGGGCCAGGGAGTCGCCGCGTCGGGGACTCCTCGGGAACCGCCGGATCCGTTCAGCTCGCTCACCGGTCTCCTCGCCTCCCGGACGGGAGCGGGCCGACCGGCGGCATGCCGCTCGCCCTGCTCGCAGCGTTCCCGGCCCGACGGCTCGTCACTTCGCTCACGTGTCTCCTCGCCCGGCGGCGCGCGGCCGCGTTCGCGGGGGTCGTTGTGCACATCTCGCTCGCTCCGCTGCCGGCCCTGTGGCTCCTCGCTTCGCTCACTAGGAGCACTCTAGTCCCGACCAGCGGAACGTTTGCCCAGTTTGGGGTTTGCCTTCTCGACACCCGCCCGGCGTTCGCGCACGCCGGACGCCTGATCGCCGTCCGCGCGACCCGTCCGCGAGGTGCCGTGGGTCACATCCGGCCGCGGCCCGGGCCGGGTGGAACAATCGCGCCCCATGGAGCTTCGCACGCTGTACCCGCCGATCGAGCCCTACGACTCCGGGCTGCTCGACGTCGGCGACGGAAACCGTATCTACTGGGAGGTCTGCGGGAACCCTGACGGCAAGCCCGCGGTGATGCTGCACGGCGGGCCGGGCGGCGGGTGCAGTCCGGCGCACCGCCGGCAGTTCGACCCCGAGGCGTACCGGATCGTCCTGTTCGACCAGCGCAACTGCGGTCGCAGCCTGCCGCACGCGAAGGACCCGGAGGTGTCGCTGGAGAACAACACCACCTGGAACCTGGTCGCCGACATGGAACGGCTCCGCGAGCACCTCGGCATCGAGCGCTGGCTGGTGTTCGGCGGGAGCTGGGGCAGCGCCCTGTCGCTGGCGTACGCGCAGACGCACCCCGACCGGGTGACCGAGCTGGTGCTGCGCGGCATCTTCACCCTGCGGCCGTTCGAGCTGTACTGGTTCTACCAAGAGGGCGCGTCGTTGCTGTTCCCCGATCTGTGGGAGAAGTACGTCGAGCCGATCCCCGAGGACGAGCGCGAGGACCTCATCTCCGCGTTCCGCGAGCGGCTCGACTCGCCGGACCCGCAGGTGCGGATCGCGGCCGCGAAGGCGTGGGCGACGTGGGAGGGCTCGACGCTCACGCTGCGGCCGGACCCGGAGATGGCCGACGCCTTCGGCGAGCCGGAGTACGCGGTGGCGTTCGCCCGCATCGAGAACCACTACTTCAGCAACGAGGGGTTCCTCGAGGAGGACCAGCTGATTCGGGACGTGGACAGGATCCGCCACATCCCCGCCGTGATCGTGCAGGGCCGCTACGACGTGTGCACGCCGGCCGCGACGGCGTGGGACCTGCACCGCGCGTGGCCCGAGGCGGACTTCCACATCGTCGACGACGCGGGGCACGCCTACAGCGAGCCGGGGATCCTGCACCGCCTGATCGAGGCGACCGACCGGTTCGCCGGGAAGATGTGACCCTTCGCCATCGCTTGATAACATTACGTCATCGGACGACGGAGGGCCGGATCTGAATCGGCCTCACCAATAACGAGCTTCGGCATGCCCGCAACCGGGCCGGGGTCCGGTTTCCTTGCCCGGCCCCGGCCACCCGGAAGCGGACCAAAACCCACATTCCCTGTCCTGTTAGCAACCCTGGCCTTACCCCCTGGATAGCGCACCTGCCCCTGAGGGGTAGTGCAGACGGCCTCGCGGAGTGCTTCGACCCACACCGGCCCCACCCCGCCCCGTCGCGGCCCGACCTCCCGCGATGCGAAGTGACGCCCGCCGCACCCGCCCCGTTGACACCGGATATATGTGACTTACCTCACATAACCGATACAGAAAAGCACTCCTGGCACCACGGCGAAACGTTAAGGTTGCATTCAGGAAGCATGCCGGCAACATCTCCGGCGCACCCGGCAGTACCTCCTGCGTATCCCGGGGAAAAGCGGATCGCGGCCCGCCTGAAGACCGCCCAAATTGCACCCGAATCGGGAAAGCCCCCAATCATACCCACTGATGATCGGGCTAAACATCTCGTCGATAACATCTATCTGCGATCATCGCGCGAGATTCGGTAAATTGCCTGGACATGGCAGCGCAACCCCTGGAATCACCGACCCGACGCCCCGGGAAGAACGAGACGAACGCGGAAGTGCAACTCCAGGAGCCGAGCCTCGCCGATGGACCCGCGCTTTGGCGGCTCGCCCGGGACTCAAGAGTCCTGGACGTCAACTCGCCGTACAGCTACGCGCTCTGGTGCCGCGATTTCGCGGACACTTCCGTCGTCGCACGCGACGGCGCCGGCCCGTGCGGCTTCATCACCGGCTACGTCCGCCCTTCCCGTCCGGACACGTTCTTCGTATGGCAGGTCGCGGTCGACCGCGACCACCGCGGCCAGGGCCTCGCCCGCCGCATGCTCGACAGCCTGGCGGACCGCCTCGCCCCCCGCGGGCTCGAGTACATGGAGGCCACGGTCACGCCGGACAACACCGCCTCCACCGCGATGTTCGAATCCTTCGCCAAGGCCCGCGGGTGCGAGCTCGCTCGCAGCCCGCTGTTCGCCGCGGAGCACTTCCCCGAGGGGGGACACGAGCCCGAGGTGCTCTTCAGGATCGGCCCGATCGCCGCCGCGAACTGATCCACGCTCCACGCCCCCATCCGCTCCTCTCCGACCCTGCCTGGAGGCAGACATGGACGTTTTCGACCGCATGGAATCGGAAGTCCGCGGCTACTGCAGAAGCTGGCCCACGGTGTTCACCACGGCACAGGGCAGCCACATGACCGACGAGAACGGCAAAAGCTACCTCGACTTCTTCGCCGGAGCCGGAACCCTCAACTACGGGCACAACAACCCGGCGCTGAAACGCCGGCTGCTGGACTACCTCGCCGGCGACGCCGTCGTGCACGGCCTCGACATGTACACCTCGGCCAAGCGGGAGTTCCTGGAACGCTTCAACGAGTACGTCCTGGCGCCCCGCAACCTCGACTACAAGGTCCAGTTCCCCGGGCCCGCGGGGAACAACTCGGTCGAGGCGGCGCTGAAACTGGCGCGCAAGTACACCGGCCGCGAGACGATCGTCAGCTTCACCAACGCCTTCCACGGGATGACGCTCGGCGCGCTCGCCGTCACCGGCAATTCGATGAAGCGCACCGGCGCGGGCGTGCCGCTCGGACACGGCGTGGCGATGCCCTACGACAACTACCTCGACGGCAGGACGCCCGACTTCCTGCTCTTCGAGACGATGCTGGACGACAGCGGCAGCGGCCTGGACAAGCCCGCCGCCGTCATCGTGGAGACCGTGCAGGGCGAGGGCGGCATCAACGTGGCCACCGCCGAGTGGCTCCGCGGCCTGCAGGACCTGTGCCACCGCCAGGACATCCTGCTCATCGTCGACGACGTGCAGATGGGCTGCGGCCGCACCGGGCCGTTCTTCAGCTTCGAGGAGGCCGGGATCACCCCGGACATCGTCTGCCTGTCCAAGTCCCTGAGCGGCTACGGGCTGCCCTTCGCGATCACGCTGATGAAGCGCGAGCTGGACGTGTGGGAGCCGGGCGAGCACAACGGCACCTTCCGCGGCTTCAACCCCGCGTTCGTCACCGCCGTCGGCGCGATGGAGGACTACTGGACCGGCGACGACTTCGAGAAGCAGACCCTCGCCAAGGGCCAGCAGGTCCAGGCGGCCCTGAACGAGATCGCGATCACGCACGCCGGCGCCATCGACTCCGTCCGCGGCCGGGGCCTGGCGTGGGGCCTGGTGATGAAGGACGCGGAGGCGGCGCCGAGGGTGTGCGGCGAGGCGTTCGCCCGCGGGCTGCTGATGGAGACCTCCGGCCCCGAAGGCGAGGTCGTGAAGCTGCTGCCGCCGCTCACCACGACCGAGTCCGAGCTGGCCACCGGCCTGGAGATCATCGCGGACTCGGTGGAGGCCGTCCGCCAGAAGATCACGGCCTGAGCCGGTCCGGCACCGAAAGAACAAAGGAGTTTCAATGATCGTTCGTTCCCTCGGAGAGATCATCGGCACGGAAAGGGACGTGCAGGCGCCGACCTGGTGCAGCCGCCGCTTCGTGCTGGCCAAAGAGGGCGTCGGGTTCTCGCTGCACGAGACGATCCTGTACGCGGGGACCGAGACGAAGATGTGGTACGCCAACCACATCGAGGCCGTGTACTGCGTCGAGGGCCAGGGCGAGCTGACCAACGACGAGACGGGCGAGAAGCACAAGATCGAGCCAGGCGTGATGTACCTGCTCGACGGCCACGAGCACCACACTCTGCGCGCCCACACCGACGTGCGGACCGTCTGCGTGTTCAACCCGCCCTGCACCGGCCGGGAGGTCCATGACGAGAACGGTGTCTACCCCCTGCTGACCGAGGAGGACGCATGAGCATCATCGAGTCCCATCCGACGATCGACGACGCCTACCCCACCCGGAAGGCCTCCGAGGCCGCCTTGCTGTACCGCCAGGACCCGGTCGTGTACGGCGAGGCGAAGGACGGGCCCATCGACGGCGCGACCCTCGACTCCTTCGAGGCCAACGGGTTCCTGTCCGTCGACCAGCTGATCGCGCCGGAGGAGGTCGAGGACTACCGGGCCGAGCTGCGCCGGCTGTCGTCGGATCCGCAGATCCTGGCCGACGAGCGCACGGTGACCGAGCGCGGCTCGGACGAGGTCCGCTCCATCTTCGAGGTGCACAAGATCAGCGAGGTGTTCGCCGAGCTCGTCCGCGATCCCCGCGTAGTGGGCCGGGCCAGGCAGATCCTCGGCTCGGAGGTTTACATCCACCAGAGCCGGGTCAACTACAAGCCAGGCTTCACTGGCAAGGACTTCTACTGGCACTCGGACTTCGAGACCTGGCACGCGGAGGACGGCATGCCCCGGATGCGCGCGGTGAGCATATCCATCGCGCTCACCGAGAATTTCGTGCACAATGGCGGGCTAATGATCATGCCTGGCTCGCACAAGACCTTCGTGGCCTGTGTCGGGGAGACCCCGGACGACCACTACAAGGAGTCCCTGCGCGGCCAGGAGATCGGTACACCCGACCCCAACAGCCTGTCGATCCTGGCCGACAAGCACGGGATCGAGCTGTTCACCGGCCCCGCGGGCTCGGCGACCATGTTCGACTGCAACTGCATGCACGGCTCGAACGGGAACATCACCCCGTTCCCGCGCTCCAACGTGTTCATCGTGTTCAACAGCGTGGAGAACACGTGCGTCGAGCCGTTCTCCGCACCCGCGCCCCGTCCCTCCTTCATCGGCGCCCGTGACTTCACCCCCGTCGGAGCCGGGAGCGTCCCGGAGGCCGCGGCAGACCGTCCCCCCGCGGAGGGCACCGCCGGCGCCTGAGCCTAACAATTCGATAACCCGACCCACCCGCTCCGCGCCCGCACGGGGGCCGTCCGGCCTCCCTGCGGGCGCGGAGCTCACCCATCAGGAGTTCAACGATGACTTCTTCGAGACGCGACTTCCTCCGCACCGCCGTGCTGCTGTCCGCCGCGGCGCCGCTGGCCGCGGCGGGCTGCTCCACGACGGATCCGGAGAAGGAGAAGACCGGCGGCGGCACGCTGCAGAAGGCCAAGGACTCCGGCACGATCACGGTCGGGTTCGCCAACGAGGCGCCCTACGGCTACACCGACAAGTCCGGGAAGCTGACCGGTGAGGCGCCAGAGCTCGCGCGCGCCATCTTCAAGAACCTCGGCATCGACGAGATCAAGGGCGTCCAGGTCGACTTCGGGGGGCTCATCGGCGGGCTCAACGCCAAGCGCTTCGACGCGATCGCCGCCGGCATGTTCATCACGCCCGAGCGGTGCGCCTCCGCGGCGTTCGCCAACCCCGAGTACGTCGCCAAGAGCGCCTTCATGGTGCCCGAGGGCAACCCGAAGGGCCTCAAGGCCGCCGAGGACCCGGGCAAGAAGGGCGTCAAGGTCGGCGTGCTCACCGGCGCCGTCGAGGCCGGGTACGCCGAGAAGACCGGCGTCAAGAAGGGCGACATCAAGACGTTCGCCGACCAGGCGAGCGCCTACGAGGGCCTGAAGGCCGGGCGCATCGACTGCATCTGGCTGACCCGCATCTCGCTGGCCGACCTGCTGACCAAGCACAAGGGCGAGGGCTTCCAGGTCACCGACGCGTTCACCCCCGTCATCGACGGCAAGGAGCAGCTCGGCGCCGGCGCGTTCGCCTTCCGCAAGGCCGACACGGACCTGGTGAACGCCTGGAACGGCGAGCTCGCCAAACTCCAGCAGGGCAACAAGCTGCTGCCGATCCTGCAGCCGTTCGGCTTCACCCAGGCGGAGATGCCCGGCCCGGACGACACCGCCGCCAAGTTCTGCCAGGGCTGACCCGTGTCCGAGGTCCTCGACAGCTATCCCCAGTGGCTGGACGGGGCGTGGGTCACCATCCGGCTCACCCTCCTCGGCGGCGCGCTGGCGTTGGTGCTCGCGCTCGTCTTCGGGATGGCGGGCACGTCGCGCCACGCGTGGGTGCGCGTGCTCAACCGCGTGTACGTGGAGTTCTTCCGCGGCAACGCCACGCTGGTGCTGCTGTACTGGTTCTTCTACGCCCTTCCCCTGATCGGTCTCCGGTTCTCCACGATGTTCGCGGCCGTGCTGGCCCTCGGCCTGAACGTCGGCGCCTACGGCGCCGAGGTGGTGCGCGGATCGATCAACGCCGTCCCGAAGGCGCAGTACGAGGCGACGATCGCGCTGAACTTCACTCCGTTCCAGCGCATGCGCCGGGTCCTGCTGCCGCAGGCGTTCGCGCTGATGCTGCCCCCGTTCGGCAACCTGATCATCGAGCTGATGAAGGGCACCGCCATCGTGTCCCTGGTGGGCCTGGTCGACCTGACCCGCGTCTCCAAGAACATCCAGGGCAGCACCGGCCAGACCGTCGCCGCGTTCACGGTCGTGCTCGTCCTGTACTTCGTGATCGCGCAGGTTCTGCAGCTGTTCGTCCGCTACGCCGAGCGGCGCGTGGACCGGATGCTGGGCCGCAGGCTGCCCGCTGAGCCGTCCCTCGGGACGATCGCGGCCGGAGCGCCCGGGGCGGGGGTGGGCTGATGAGCTGGGACTGGCACTACTCCGGCGAGATCCTCCCCGACCTGCTGGACGGGCTGCGCTACACGCTGACCGCGACGCTGCTGGGCTATCTGATCGCCCTGGTCCTCGGGCTGGTGTGGACGCTGCTGCGCCGCTCCCCGAGCCGGGTCTTCAACCAGGTGATCCGATGGGTCACCGAGTTCATCAGGTCCACGCCGCTGATCCCGCAGCTGTACTTCGTGTTCTTCGTACTGCCCGCCTGGGGCATCACCATCGGGTCCCTCACCGCGGGCACCATCACGCTCGGGATCCACTACTCGACCTACACGGCCGAGGTGTACCGGGCCGGGATCGCCGACGTCCCCAAGGGGCAGTGGGAGGCGTGCACCGCGCTGAACCTGCCGCGTTCTCGGGTGTGGCTGGACGTCGTCCTGCCGCAGGCGATCCGGCGGGTGATCCCGACGCTCGGCAACTACCTCATCGCGATGTTCAAGGATTCGCCGCTGCTGCTGGCGATCAACGTCTCGGAGCTGCTGTTCTCCGCGTACCAGGTCGGGTCCAAGACCCTGCAGTTCCTGGAGCCGATCACCATGGTCGGCCTGTTGTTCGTCGTGGTCAGCGTCATATCCTCGATACTCGTCCGCCGCTTGGAGAGGCGTTATGCCACCAATTGACACCGACGCAGTCGACCCCGGGGGCGAGGCGGACCGCCCGCCCTCGGAAGGCGCCAACGCGGCGCAGGACCCCGCCCCCGGCGAGGCGGCCGCCGACGCGGGCGTCTCCACGCAGAAGGGCACCGCCACGAAGGCCGATCCGGCCGCGGGGCTGCCGCACGGCGAGGCGCCGGGGATCCGCTTCGAGAAGGTGGTGAAGCGGTTCGGCTCCAACGTCGTGCTCCGCGAGCTGGACTTCACCGTCGCGCCCGGCGAGCGGGTGACGCTCATCGGGCCGAGCGGGTCCGGCAAGACCACGATCCTGCGGCTGCTGATGACGCTGGAGAAGCTCGACGACGGGCTGATCTGGATCGGCGACGAGACGCTGTGGCACATGGACCGCGGCGGCAAGCGCGTCCCGGCGAACCAGAAGCACCTGCACGAGATGCGCAAGCAGGTCGGCATGGTGTTCCAGCAGTTCAACCTGTTCCCGAACATGAACGTGCTGCGCAACCTCACCGAGGGGCCGGTGCGCGTGCTCGGGGTGTCCAAGGACGAGGCGGTCGAGCGGGCCCGCGGCCTGCTGGACATGGTCGGCCTGTCGGACAAGGAGAACGCGCACCCCACCCAGCTGTCGGGCGGCCAGCAGCAGCGGGTGGCGATCGCGCGGGCGCTGGCCATGCAGCCGAGGGTGCTGCTGCTGGACGAGGTCACCTCGGCGCTCGACCCCGAGCTCGTGGTCGGCGTCCAGGACCTGCTGCGCGACATCGCCCGGCAGAGCGACCTGACCCTGCTCTGCGTCACCCACGAGATGGCCTTCGCCAAGGACATCTCCGACCGGGTCCTGATGTTCGACCAGGGCCAGATCGTCGAGGAGGGTCCGCCGGACCAGATCTTCGGCGAGCCGTCCGAGCAGCGCACCCGCGACTTCCTGCAGGCCGTCCTCGCCTCCTGACCGGTCCGGCCCCGCCGGGCGGGACCGTGTCCCGCGCGTCGCCCGCGTCCCCGTCGCCCCGGGGACGCGGGCGACTCCCGTTCCGGAACCGCCCGCGCGGGGCGGCGTCCAGCTCCCGATCACCCCGCCCGCTCCCGTACCGAACGCGATTCTGTACCGTGGGGCCCCACGGACGAGGAGAGCGAGGCGATGGGCACTTCGATCGTGGGGCTCGGCATGACCGAGCTCGGCAGGGTGTACGGGCGCAGCCCCCGGCGGCTCGCGGCCGACGCGGTGCGGCTGGCCGCCGCCGACGCGGGCCTGGCGCTCGGCGACCTGGACGGCCTGCTGGTCAGCCACGGCATGAGCGGTTCGCCCGGGATCGAGCTCGCCGACACGCTCGGCCTGCGCGACCTGCGGCTGCTGGCCCTGGTCAACTCCTACGGGGCGACGGCCGGGGCGATGGTGTCCTACGCGGCGATGGCGGTGCTGAACGGTTCGGCGACCACGGTCGCGTGCGTGTTCGCGGACGCGCCGCTCAAGCCGAAGCAGTCGGCGGGATCGGCCTACAACCGCGACTCCCCCGCCGGGAAGGCGGAGTGGTACGGGTTCGGCGGGATGACGGCGGCGCTCGGCCTGCGCAGCGTGAACTCCCACTACGCCCTCGCCGCCCAGCGGCACATGGCCCGCTACGGCACGACGAGCGAGCAGCTCGGCGCGATCGCCGTGGCGACCCGGCGGTGGGCCGCCGGCAACCCGCTCGCCCAGCTGCGCGAGCCGATCACGATCGAGGACCACCAGCGCTCCCGCTGGGTGTCCGAGCCGCTGCACCTGCTGGACTGCTGCCTGGTGTCCAACGGCGCCGTCGCCGTCATCGTGACGAGCGCCGACCGGGCCTGCGACCTGGCGCGCCCGCCCGTCCACCTGTGGGGCTGGGGGCAGGGCCACCCGGGGCACCGCAAGGAGCGCGGCAGCGACTTCGGCCTGGCGACGGGCGCCGCGGCGTCCGGCGCGGCGGCCATGAAGATGGCCGGTGTCACCGCCGCCGACGTGGACGTGTGCGAGCTGTACGACTGCTACACCTACACGGTCCTGGTGACGCTGGAGGACTACGGGTTCTGCGCCAAGGGCGAGGGCGGCGCGTTCGCCGCGTCCGGCGCGCTCGGGCCCGGCGGGTCGCTGCCGACCAACACCGGCGGCGGGCAGCTCTCGGCGTACTACATGTGGGGCATGACGCCGCTGTCGGAGGCCGTGATCCAGGCGCGGGGGGACGGCGGGCGGCGGCAGGCGCCCTCCACCGACGTGATCCTCGTCAGCGGGAACGGCGGGATCCTCGACCACCACTCCACGCTGGTCGTCAGCCCGCACGAGAAGGGGGCCTAGCCATGGAGATCGGCGTTCTGCGGCGGGACGGGCGGACCGACCCGTTCTTCGACGGCACGGCCGCCGGCCGGCTCGTCGTCCGGCGCTGCGAGGCGTGCGACCGGTGGTTCGCGCCGGACGCGAGCGGCTGCCCCGGCTGCGGCGAGGAGGACCTCGGCTGGGCCGAGGCGAGCGGCGCGGCGACCCTGGTGACCTGGACGATCCTTCCCAAGGAGCCGCCCGCGTTCCTGGCGCTGGTCGAGCTGGCCGAGGGGCCGTGGCTGCACGCCCGTCTGGACGGCGTGGAGCGCGCGGACCTGCGCGAGGGGCTCGCGCTGCGCGCGGTGTTCGAGCATCCGGACGAGGGCGAGTCGTACGTGCTGTTCCGACCCTGGACCGAACGCGGTTCGGTCCGTTAGCGTCGGGCCCATGAACACCGAGGTCTGCGCACGGTTCGGCATCGAGTTCCCGCTGTTCGCCTTCAGCCACTGCCGCGACGTGGTCGCCGCCGTCACCAACGCCGGCGGGTTCGGCGTCCTCGGCGCCGTCGCGTACACGCCGGACCGGCTCGAAGAGGAGCTGCGCTGGATCGACGACCACGTGGGCGGCCGCCCCTACGGCGTCGACGTGCTCGTCCCCGGCAAGATCGACAAGGCGGCGGAGGGCGGCGGCGGCCTGGACGCCCTGCTCGCCGCCGTCCCCGAGGAGCACTGGAACTTCCTCGTCGGCCTGTTCGCCAAGTACGACGTCCCACTGCCCGACTTCGAGAAGGCCAGGCGGTCCAACGCGCGCGGCGGCGCGCAGGTCACCAAGGAGGGCGCGACCGAGCTGATCGACGTGTCGCTCGCCCACCCCATCGGCCTCATCGCCAGCGCCCTCGGCACCCCGCCGCCGCTGATGGTGGAGAAGGCCAAGGCCGCCGGGATCCCCGTCGCCGCACTGGTCGGGACGTCCGAGCACGCCCGCCGCCAGGTCGCCGCCGGCGTCGACCTCGTCGTCGCGCAGGGCGGGGAGGCGGGCGGGCACACCGGCGAGATCTCCACGATGGTGCTCGTCCCCGAGGTGGTCGACACGGTCGCCCCGGTGCCCGTCCTCGCCGCGGGCGGGATCGCCACCGGACGCCAGATGGCCGCGGCCCTGGCGCTCGGCGCGTCCGGCGTGTGGTGCGGCTCGGTGTGGCTGACCACCGAGGAGGCCGAGACGTCCCCGCCGGTGAAGGAGAAGCTGCTCGCCGCCACGTCCCGCGACACGATCCGGTCGCGGTCGCGGACCGGCAAGCCCGCCCGGCAGCTGCGCTCCGCGTGGACGCAGGAATGGGAGGGCCCGGACAGCCCCGGCCCGCTCGGCATGCCGCTCCAGATGATCGTGGCGGAGGGCGCCATGCGGCAGATCACCAAGGTGGCCGAGTCCGGCAACCCGGGCGCCCTCGCCCTCGCGAACTACTTCGTCGGCCAGTGCGTCGGCCTGATGAACACCGTCAAGCCCGCCCGCCAGGTCGTCTACGACATGGTCGAGGACTTCGCCAACGCCGTGGACCGCCTCAACGCCGTCACCACCACGGACTGAACGACCGAACCGGACATCCGGGCCGCTACAGCACGAGGGGGCTGCGGCGTTCGAGGAGGACGACGTCGCGCCACCGGCCGTGGAGGCGGCCGAGGCGTTCACGGACGCCCACGACGCGGAACCCGGCCTTGGCGTGCAGCCGCAGGCTGGAGGTGTTCTCGGGGAAGATGCCCGACTGGATGGTCCAGATGCCGTCGGCCTCGGTCGAGGCGATGAAGGCGGCCAGCAGGGCGGAACCGACGCCCCGGCCCCGGGCACGAGGGCAGACGTACACGCTGTGCTCGACCACGCCGCTGTAGCAGCAGCGGTCCGACACGGGCCCGGCGGCGATCCAGCCGAGCACGTCGCCAGACGGGGCCCCGGCCGCGTCGACGGCCACGTACCGGTGGCGGTCCAGCTTGGCGGCGTCGAACTTCTCCCAGGTGGGGGCGCCGGTCTCGAAGCTGGCCTGGCCCGTGTCCAGGCCTTCCTGGTAGATCGCCAGCACCCGCCCGGCGTCGTCCGGGCGCATGGCCCTGACGGCGATGCCGGAGGGCGCCTCTGGAGCGGTCACGGCCGTCCCTCCGGGGCACCGGCGGGCCGGGCGGGGACGGGCCGGCCCATGACGACGTCGGCGGCGGACGGGAAGCAGCCGACGCAGGCGTCGTTGACGCGGTAGTAGGAGGCGGTGCCCCGCCGTTCGACCAGCACGAACCGGACCCCGGCCAGCACCCTCAGGTGGGCCGAGACGGTCGACTGGCCGACCTCCACCGCCTTCACGATCTCGCCGACGCTCAGGGGGCGATCCCTGCGAGCCAGCAGCGAGACGATCTGGATCCGGGTGGGATCGGCCAGGGCCCTGAACCAGGAGGCGTACTCGGCGGCGGTGGGCCGGTCCAGCGGCCCGCTCTCGACGTCCATCGTTCATCGACGATAGACGATGGAGCAGCAAAGATCCAGACGCGCCGTCCAGAGGACGGCCGGCGCCGCCGCGATGTCAGGCCCATCGGCCACACTTCTCTCCCATGAGCCTGCCAGAGAATTTGGACGAGTCGGCGCGGACCGTCATCGACGGGAACCGGTACATGACCCTGGGGACGAGCGAGGCCGATCATCGGCCTCGCGTCTCGCCGGTGTACTTCACGCACGCCGGCTACCGCACCTTCTACTGGGTGTCCTCCCCGGACGCGCGGCACTCGGGCAACATCGCCGCGCGCCCGGAGGTCGCCATCGTCATCTACGACTCGACCGTGGAGATCGGGCAGGGCCGCGCCGTCTACATCGACGCCGTGGCCTCCGTCGTTCCGGACGAGGATCTGCCGCGGCGCTGCGCCGAGGCGTTCCCCCAGGCCGATCCGGGCGCCGTGGCCTTCCGGCCGGACGAGCTCAGCGGCGACGCCGCGCTGCGCCTCTACCACGCGGACGCGACCGGATACGAGGTGCATCTCCCGGGCCGGGACCCGCGCAACGCCTCCGGCATCGACACCCGGCGCCGCGTGAACCCGGTGCCGCCGTCCTGACCAGACCGCCGACCCGGAAGGCCGTACTGCGCGTCACCCCTGACGGGTGCCGCGCGCCGCGGTGACGGCCACGGTGGCGTAGGACATGGTGAAGGCGCCCCCCAGGGCGTCGATGGCCTCGCCGACGCCTTCCAGCACCTGCGCCCGCTGGCCATCCGGGAGCCCGGTGAGCGTGCCGTGGGTGGGCATCTGGTCCAGCCATTCGTCGCGGGTGTAGGTGCGCTCCCAGTCGAAGCGCCACTGCTCCGGCTCACCGAAGGCGCCCGTGTCCTGGATCCCGTCGGCGGCCTTGGCGAACATCACCTGGTAGCCGTCCATGGCCGGCTTGTCCACGCGGATGGTGAACGGCGAGTCGGGCACGACCCGCCGGTAGACGGCGGCGAAGGCGTCCGCCACGGTGGGCGGGAGCTGGAACACGTGCCAGAACGCCGCCAGCCGGCCGCCGGGCCGCAGCACCCGCGCCGCCTTGGCCGCTCCGGCGACCGGGTCCACCCAGTGCCAGGCCGTCCCGGCGATCACGGCGTCGAAGTCCCGGCCCGCGGGGTCCCAGGACTCGAACGTCGCCTCCTCGACCTCCAGCCCGCCGCGCCGCGCGAAGGCGGCCATCCGCGCGTCGGGCTCGACGCCGAGCACCCTGCAGCCGGCGGCCTGGAACTGGCGGGCCTCGATGCCGGTGCCGCAGCCGACGTCGAGGACGTCCGGTCCTGGGCTGGCGGCGGCGACGCGCTTCACGAGCGCGTCGGGATAGCGGGGCCGGGCGCGGTCGTACCGTTCGGCGTCGGAGCCGAAGGACTCCGCCACCTCGCGGGCGCGATGCGGTTCGGGGGAAGGGTCTTTCGCTACAATGGGCATGCGCCCACTATGAATGGGCGCTTGCCCACTCGTCAAGGAGGATCCGCCGTGCCGACAGGTGTCGCCATGCGCGACGTGCGCGGCCGGCTGTTCGACGCCGCCGAGCGCGTCCTGCTGCGGGACGGGCCGAGCGCGCTGACCAGCCGGGCGGTCACCGAGGAGGCCGGCTGCGCCAAGGGCGTCCTGCACCGGCACTTCGCCGACTTCGACGCCTTCCTCGCCGAGTTCGTCCTGGACCGCGTGGACCGGATGGACGCCGAGGCCGCCGCCCTGCGCGACGCCGCCGGGACCGGCACCGTCGTCGGCAACCTCGCAGCGGCCCTGAGCGCCGTCTTCGCGTCGGTCGCCGTCGCGGTCGTCCCCCTCATCACCTTCAGGGACGAGCTGCGCGCCCGGCTGCGGCGGACCTGGCCGGCCGGCGTGCCGGTGCTGACCGAGGCCGTAGAGATGATCGCCTCCTACCTCGCCGCCGAGCGCGACCTCGGCCGCCTCGCGGCGGATGCCGAGGTCGACCTGCTCGCCCCCACCCTGGTCGGCGCCGGCCATCTGCTGTTCGCCGACCGTGCCGCCGCGCCCCCGGACGACGAGGCCGTGCGCAGGACGGTGACCGGGGTCGTCGCGGCCGTGCTGCGCTGAGCGCGCCTACAGCCGTTCGATGACGAGCCGGTCGTCCCGGACGGTCACCGGCGTGTCGAAGGCGGCACAGGCCTTGGCGAAACGGTCGATGATCCAGGCGCGGTCGGCGCCCCCGGCCAGGCGGGTGCGGCAGAAGTCCAGCCGGATCGGCACCGCCTCGATCCGGGACGGCCCGGCGGCGTCCAGCGTCACCAGGAACAGCAGACCGAGGTCGTTGCGCAGCAGGGCGTCGACCGCGTAGTCGTCGATGAAGTCGCCCATGTCGAAGACCACCGGCCACGCCACGGCATGGAAGACGTGCGCGGAGCTCCCGGCGACGAGCGTCGCGCCGGCGTCCACCAGCCTCCCCGCCGCGCGCCGCACGTAGGGCAGCGGCGCCGGGATCATGTTCGGGCCCCAGTGCGGCATGACCAGGACGGCGTCGTGCCCGCCGCGGAGCCGCCGGACCTCCTCCAGCAGGAAGTCGGGGACGCCGTCCTCCAGGTCGGCATGGGCGACGCCCGGACGGCTCGTCCCCGCGGCGAAGTCGGCCGGATGGTCGGTGGCGCCGAGGACCGCGACCCGCACTCCCCCGGCCTCCAGGACGGCGGGCTCCCACGCCCGCCCAAGGTCCTCGCCGGCACCGACGGTCCGGACGCCCGCCCGCCGGAGGACGTCCAGCGTGTCCGCCAGCGCGTCCGGTCCGTAGTCCAGGGCGTGGTTGTTGGCGAGCGTCACGCAGTCCACGCCGAGGTCGGCGAGGGTTTCGGCCGCGGCCGGCGGCGCACGGAAGTGGAAGGGCTTGCCGGGCGCGTCCCACCGCCGCCCGCGCTCCGACACGCAGCACTCCAGGTTCACCAGGGCGAGGTCGGCCTCGTGGAAGACCTCGCGCACCCCCTCGGAGAACAGGCCGTACGGGCCGGACGCGGCGATCTCCTCCGCCACGCCGCGTCCCAGCATCGTGTCTCCGGCGAGCGCGATCGTGATGGCCATCGCAGAACCCCTGGGACAGTCGTGCCCCGTTCGGGGACGGCTCTCACCGGTCACGGCGAGATCGGGTGGCACGGTCAGGAGAGCGCGCGGCCCGGACCCTTCTTGATCTGGTCGACGAAGAGCCGGGCGAGCGCCTGCTGCCCGGCGACCGTCGGGTGGTAGCTGCGCGGCTCCGCTTCGAGCGCCGCGAGGTTCAGCGTCAGGCCGTTCATGTAGGCGTCGCGGCTGCCCACCCCGTGACCGGCGAACGCGCTGTAGGCGTCCACGAACTCGACGCTGCCGTGCCGGTGCCCGGCCAGCTTGCGCGCGTCGGCCTCCAGCACCGACTGCCGGATCACCCCGCCCAGCTCGTAGGCCCGCGCGTTCAGCCAGCGCTGGTCCGGCACCGTGATGTTGTCCCCGTCCACACCGGTGACCTCGGAGAACGCCTTGGGGTAGGACATCACGATCACCCGCGCGTACGGCGCCCGCGCGGTGATCTTGGCCAGCAGGGCGGGCAGGCTCTGCCGGAGCTCGGCCATCCGACGGGCGATCTCCTCGCCCTGCGCGGAGCAGCCCCGGCCCCACGGAAGCTTGACCACGCAGCCGGCGAGCACCCGCGAGAACCCGACGTCGTTGCCGCCGATGCTGATGGTGATCAGGCTCGTGTCCTGCCCGATGCGGCCGATCTGCGGGGGTTCGCCGCCCCGTCCGTCCAGCACGTCGTCGGTGGTCGCGCCGGAGCACGCCCAGAACGCGGTGCCCTTCGCGAAGCGGAACGCCTGCGAGACCTCGTGGTAGTACGCCTTGGACGTCCGATGGCACCGGTCGAGCGGGTTCTGGTCGCCCACGGTCGCCTCCGCCCCGACGCCCGCCGAGTACGAGTCCCCCAGCGCGACATAGGCGCCCCGCGTCGCCACCTCGACCGGGGCGATCGTCCGGGCGGCCGCGGCGACCGGGTCCGCGCGCCGCCCGGGATCCGGGGTGCGGCACCCGCTCCCGAACACCTCGCACCGCGCCGCCGGCATCGCCACCAGCGGGACGACCGCCAGGGCCAGCAGCAGCGCCAGGAGCGCGAGCGCGGCGCCCCGCTCGCCGAGACGGTCCCGTACCCATGCGACCGGGCTGATCATCGTTCTCCTTCGTGCACGCGCCGGACGTCCATGGGCCAGACGTCCGCCGAGCGCCCCGGGTTCCCGCCTTTACATTGTAGATCTTTAACGGGGGTGTCCGAGCGGCGCCCACATGACGAGGCGCGGCCCCAGTTCGTGCAGGCCGGCCTCGATCTCGGCGTCCCAGTAGGACCTGATCCCCGGCCCCCACCGCTCCGGCGGCAGATCCGCGAATCCGTGCCGCGCGTACCAGGGGCCGTTCCACGGGACGTCCCGGAACGTCAGGAGGCTGACGCCGGGCGACCCGGCCGCGGCGGCCCGCGCCTTGACCTCCTCCAGCAGCAGGACGCCGATCCCCCGCCCCACCAGGTCGCCGCGCACCGAGATCTGCTCCAGGTGCGCGGCCCCGTCGACCTCCTCGATGGCGGCGAACCCGACCGGCGGATCACCGGCCACCACGATCTCGGCACCCTTGCCGATCATCTGCTCGACCACGGTCGGACCTGGCGGGAACACGATCCCGATCTCGCCGAACATCGCTTCGCCCGAGTTCTCGATCTCCGCCAGCCCCGGCAGGTCCTCGCCCCGCGCCGTCCGGACCTCATGCTCCATGCCGCGATCGTAGGCGCTCCCCCGCGGCCCCTTCCTCCCATTAACCGGCCCCCTTCAGGCGTGGAAGCGCAGGTGCCGGTCCATCGGCGGCTCGCCGTAGGAGTCGGCGGGCGGGCTCGGCCGAATCCCGCGCCGCCGCCACGCCGAGGACGGCGACGGCGGGCCTCCGGGCCGGTGAATCCGCCGCCGACCTGTGAGGCGGCCCTCTGCCGGCGGGATGCCCGTTCCCTCCCGGAGGGGAGCCGGATCACGCGCGGGAGGGAGGTCCCCCATCGGGCGCAGGCCCTTCACTGGCCGTGCAGGCAGCCGCACGATCGAAAGGGCGAGCATGATGAAGAACACCATGGCGGTGGTCCGCCGGATTCACGGGCATACCGTCGAGGACGCCCCGCGGTGGGCGGTCGTCTCCGCCTATGCCGCGAGCCTGGTGGTCCTGCCGTCCTGCCTCTGGCGGATCGCGCTCGGCTTCGGCGCTCCGATCGGCCCGCTCCGGGGGGACCTGAGCGACGCGCGCGGAGACCTGCCCGCCTGGGTCCCGATGTGGGGGTACACGATCTTCCTCAGCGTCCTGAGCGAGGCGCTGGCCTTCCTCGCCGTCGGCCTGGTGGCCCGGTGGGGCGAGGTGGTCCCGCGCTGGATCCCCGGCCTCGCCGGGCGCAGGGTGCCGGTCCCGGCCGCCGCCGTCCCGGCGGGCGCGGGCGCCGTCGTCCTCACCATCGGGACGATCACGAGCCTGCCCGGCTTCAACGAGTTCAACGAGCCGGGCGGGACCGCGGTGGCGCTCGAAGGCTGGAGGCTCGCCCTCTTCGTCGTGTCCTACGGTCCCCTCGTCCTCTGGGGCCCGCTCTTGGCCGCCGCGACCGTCGCCTACTGCCTCCGGCGGAGGAGGCGCCCGTCCCTGGCCACGGCCTGAGCGCACCGTAAATGGGCTGCGTCCGGGAGGCGGCCGTGGGCATGCTGGGGCATGGCGTGGAAGCTGACCGACGATGTCCAGGAGTTCCTAGCGCGCGCGGAAGGCTTCCTGCGCGCCGATCCCGTCGCGAACACCGTGCCGCTCACCGTGACCAAGGCCATCCGAACGCAGGGCCCCGGCCTCTACCCGAAGGCGCTCTTCGGCTGGTGGACGGCGGGCGGCGGCGTCGCGGGCACCTGCGTGTGGACGGGGGCGTATCCGGTCATGCTCAGCGCGATGCCGGGGCCCGCGGCGCCGGAACTGGCCGGAGCGTTGGCCGAGCGCGAGGCAAGGGTCCCGGGCGTCAACGGAACGCCGGAGGTCGCCGAGGGCTTCGCGGAGGCGTGGACCGGCCGGACCGGGAGCCCGGCCCGCGTCGCGCGGCGCGAGCGGCTCCACCGCCTGGCGGGGCTCGACATGCCGGACCCGCCGCCGGGCGGCGCCGCGCGGGTCGCGGACGCCGTGGACCGGGATCTCGTGCACGACTGGTATGCGGCGTTCCGCCGGGACGCCGGCGGCCACGGTGACCCGAACCCGGCGGTGGTCGACGGCCGGCTCGCGGAGGGCGGCATCGTCCTGTGGGAGTCGGGCGGCCGCCCGGTGGCCATGGCGGGACGGACGCCGGCGGTGGCGGGAACGGTGCGGGTGGCGCCCGTGTACACCCCGGCCGAGCACCGCCGCCGCGGCTACGGGGCCGCGGTGACCGCCGCCGTCACCCGCGCAGCCCAGCACGCCGGCGCCGAGGACGTCGTCCTGTTCACCGACCTCGCCAACCCGACCAGCAACAGCGTCTACCACCGCCTCGGCTACCGCCCCGTCGAAGACCGACTGGTCCTCGCCTTCACCTGACCCGCGGCACGTCCAGGAAGCGCGGCCGCACCCGTGCACGCAGGCACCTCGGGTCTCCCACACCGCGCCGGCCGCACCGTGTCTGGGGGTCGTTCGGGAGAGGGCGTCGCCGCCTGGGGCGGGGTTACCTGACGCCGGCCTCCTTCATGTCGCGGAGTTCGCGCTTGAGTTCCTTGATCTCGTCGCGGAGGCGGGCGGCGAGTTCGAACTGCAGGTCGGTGGCGGCCTGGTGCATCTGGTCGGTCATCTGCTCGATGAGGCCCTCCAGTTCCTCGCGGGGGCGCTCGCCGACCAGGTCGGCGGCGTGCCGCCCGACCTCCCGGGTGCGGGAGGCGAGGCCGGGGACGGGCGCCTTGCCGCGGCTCTGCTGGCGGCCCCCGCCGCCGATCAGGGTCTCGGTGTCGGCGTCCTCGCGGGCGAGGGAGTCGAGGATGTCGGCGATGCGCTTGCGCAGCGCCCGCGGTTCGATGCCGCGCTCCTCGTTGTAGGCGCGCTGCTTGGCGCGGCGCCGGCTGGTCTCGTCGATCGCCCGCTCCATGGACGGGGTGACGGTGTCGGCGTACATGTGGACCTGGCCCGACACGTTGCGGGCCGCGCGGCCGATCGTCTGGATGAGGGACGTCTCGGAGCGCAGGAAGCCCTCCTTGTCGGCGTCCAGGATCGCCACGAGGGAGACCTCGGGCAGGTCGAGGCCCTCGCGGAGCAGGTTGATGCCGACGAGGACGTCGAAATCGCCGGCGCGCAGCTCGCGCAGCAGCTCGATGCGGCGCAGGGTGTCGACCTCGCTGTGCAGGTAGCGGACCTGGATGCCGAGTTCGAGGAGGTAGTCGGTGAGGTCCTCGGACATCTTCTTGGTGAGGGTGGTGACGAGGACGCGCTCGTCGCGCTCGGTGCGCTCGCGGATCTCGTGGATGAGGTCGTCGATCTGGCCCTTGGTCGGCTTGACGACGATCTCCGGGTCGATCAGGCCGGTGGGGCGGATGACCTGCTCGACGACGTCGCCCTTGACGCGGTTCATCTCGTAGGGGCCGGGCGTCGCCGACAGGTAGACGGTCTGGCCGATCCGTTCGAGGAACTCCTCCCATTTCAGCGGGCGGTTGTCCATGGCGGACGGCAGCCGGAACCCGTGCTCGACCAGCATCCGCTTGCGGGACGCGTCGCCCTCGTACATGGCGCCGATCTGCGGGACCGTCTGGTGGGACTCGTCGACGACGAGGAGGAAGTCCTCGGGGAAGTAGTCCAGGAGGGTGTTGGGGGCGGTGCCGGGGCCGCGGCCGTCGATGTGCCGGGAGTAGTTCTCGATGCCGGAGCAGGTGCCGACCTGCCGCATCATCTCGATGTCGTAGGTGGTGCGCATGCGCAGGCGCTGCGCCTCCAGCATCTTGCCCTGCCGGTCCATCACGGCGAGGGTCTCCTCCAGCTCGGCCTCGATCTGGCCGATGGCCCGCTCCATGCGCTCGGGGCCGGCGACGTAGTGGGAGGCGGGGAAGACGTACAGCTCCTCGTCCTCGGTGATCAGCTCGCCGGTGAGCGGGTGCAGGGTGGCGAGCTTCTCGATCTCGTCGCCGAACATCTCGATCCGGACGGCGAGCTCCTCGTACTGCGGGATGATCTCGACGGTGTCGCCGCGGACGCGGAAGGTGCCGCGGGTGAAGGCGAGGTCGTTGCGGGTGTACTGCATGCCGACGAGCTGCCGGAGCAGATCGTCGCGGTCGATCTCCTGGCCGACGTGCAGCCGGACCATCCGGTCGACGTACTCCTGCGGGGTGCCGAGGCCGTAGATGCAGGACACGGACGCGACGACGACGGTGTCGCGGCGGGTGAGCAGCGAGTTGGTCGCCGAGTGCCGCAGCCGGTCGACCTCGTCGTTGATCGAGGAGTCCTTCTCGATGTAGGTGTCGGTCTGCGGGATGTACGCCTCGGGCTGGTAGTAGTCGTAGTACGACACGAAGTACTCGACGGCGTTGTTCGGCAGCATCTCGCGCAGCTCGTTGGCGAACTGGGCGGCGAGGGTCTTGTTCGGCTGCATGACGAGGACGGGCCGCTGCAGCTTCTCCACCAGCCACGCGATCGTGGCGGTCTTGCCGGTGCCGGTCGCGCCGAGCAGCACGGCGTCCTTCTCGCCGGCCGAGACACGGGCGGCGAGCTCGGCGATCGCCTGCGGCTGGTCGCCCGACGGCGTCATCTCGGTGACGACCTCGAACGGCGCCACGCGGCGCCGCAGGTCCGTGACTGGGCGCATCGACACTCCCCTGGATCCGGCGTTCTCCCTGCTCCCCCAACTGTATGCAGGGGCTCCGACATTCCGCGGCCGTGCGGGCGGCGGCCGGGGGCTCAGGAGGCGGGCAGCGGGAGCCGGGCCCGGACGGCGTAGCCCCCGCCCCGGGGGCCCGCGTCGAAGCTGCCGCCGAGGGCGGTGACGCGCTCGCGCAGCCCGACCAGGCCGTTCCCGCCGGAGGGCAGCCGGTGCTCGGGCGCGGCGGTGGGCGGTTCGTTGGCGATCTCCACTTCGACCGCCTCCGGGAGGAGGCCGAGGTCCACGCGGGTGTCGGCGGCGCCGGCGTGCTTGTGGACGTTGGTGAGGGCCTCCTGCACGAGCCGGTAGACCGTCCGACCGACGGCGGCGGGCATGGGGCGCTCCTCGCCGCGGATCGTCAGGTCGACGCGCAGGCCCGCGGCACCGGACTGGCCGACCAGCTCGCGGAGGTGGGCCAGCGTCACCACCTGCTGCGGGAGGGCCTCCTCCCCCTGCCGGAGCACCCCGACGACATGGCGGAGCTCCTCCAGCGCCTGCCGCCCCATGTCGCCGATGACCGAGGCGGTCTCGGCGGCCCGCGCCGGGTCGCGGACGGCGATCGCCTTCAGCGCGCCGGCGTGGACGACCATCACGCTGACGCGGTTGGCGACGACGTCGTGCATCTCCCGCGCGATGCGGGTGCGTTCCTCCCCCCGCGCGCGCTCCGCGAGCAGATGCTGCTCGCGTTCGAGTCTCGCCGCGCGTTCCTGGAGCGAGGCCAGGAGCTGCTTGCGCGCGCCCATGTAGAGGCCCAGCAGGACGGGGACCCCGACGAACGCGATCCCGAAGATCGACTGCGCGAGGAAGGACTCCGTCGCCGCGGTCGGGGCCGGGAAGACCAGGCTGGCGACGTAGCCGGTGACCGCGATGATCACCACCGTGCGGCGGGACGCCGTGTAGGCGGCGAGCGAGTACAGGACGATGAGGGTGCTGAACGCTCCGGCGCCCGTGACGGTGCCGAACACCACCGCGAACACGGTCAGCCCCACCGGGTGGGAGCGCCGCACGATCAGGGCCAGGCCGAGCACGACGCTGCAGGCGGACACGACGGGGGGCGGCAGCCAGAACTTCTGGTCCGCGAACCACAGGAACACGCCGTCGCCCACCGCGAAGGACAGGGCGATCGCGATGTCGAAGGCACGGGAACGCCGGGTGGGCCATGCCCCCGACCACCATCCCCGTACTCGCATGGCGATGAGCCTATAGCGACCGGAAGGGCGCCTGTCGCACACGTGAGCGAACCCCCTACCTGCAGGGCTTTTCCCGCGAATGGGCGCTGTGGTTACGATGACCGCGCCGGTCGTGCCGTTCGAGGGGGCCGACCCTCAGCGCCCCCGAGCGCCCCGGCGCCGACTAGGACGGGGAAACCGCACCATGGCCCGATTCGCCGACTGGTTCGGGAAGAACGCCGACGCTGTGATCGCGCTGGTTCTGGCGGTCGTCGTGGCAGTGCTCGGCCTCGGGGTGAACCTGCCGAACGAGACCGAAATCACCAACAGCGGGATCCTCGCGGTGATCGGCCTGCTGGCGACGTCGGTGCTGCGCGACCGCGGACGGCGCATCCCGGTCGAGGCCGAGGTCCGCGACACGCTGCGCGCCTCGTCGGCCACGCTCAGTGAACTCGACGCCAAGCTGACCCACATCGAGGAGTTCGAAGGCGTCCTGGCCGACACCAAGCGCGCGCTGGACGAGACCACGGTCGTGCGGGTGATCAGCGGGGCGCAGGTGGCGCAGGTCCTGGCGGAGGCCCGCCGCGACACCGACCGGTGGTTCTTCAAGGGCGGGACGGGCACCTACATCCGCGCGCGCACGCTGCCCGAGTGCGTGGCGGCCGCGCGCCGGGAGCGGCGGACGCTGCTGTTCCGCCTGGAGATCCTCGACCCCACGAACGTGGAGGTGTGCGAGGCGTACGCGCGTCACCGCCGCTCGGTGTCGGAGGGCCCGGACGCCACGGGCGAGCCCTGGACGCTGGATCGCACCCGCAAGGAGGCGTACGCCACGATCCTGGCGGCGTGCTGGCACAAGCAGCGGTTCGCGATGCTCGACATCGACATCGGCCTCGCGCAGACGATGACGACGCTGCGCTACGACCTCGCCTCCTCGCGTGTGGTGGTCACCCGCGACGACCCGCGCGGCGAGGCCCTGGTCGTCGACAGCGCCAAGTTCTACTACAGCTGGGTGAGCGCGGAGCTGCAGACCAGCCTCGACCAGGCGCGGCGGGTCCCGGTCGAGCAGGCCAGGCTGGCACCCCTGGACGACGAGCCGACCGTGGAGGAAGCGCGCAAGCTCTTCGAGGTCATCGGAATCGACCTCGCGCAGGGCTGTACCGACCGCGACGTCATCGAGATCATACGAAAGGCCCTCCGGGCCAAGGACCCCTACGAGTGACCCGTACGTGACGGGGCGTGCGCGGGAGACGGGCCGGGGAGCGAAGGTGTCGGCGAACAGTGAGGCCGCCGGAGTGAGGTACGAGGAGATCCGCGAGGAGATCCACGCCGGTACCGCGGCGCGGACACTGCCGGCGTGGGCGGGGCGGATCCTCGGCGGCGTCCTGGAGGACGCCGCGGCGGGCCGCCCCTCCGTTCCCGCGGTGCGGCACCCGCTGGGCTTCCTGTGCCTTCCCCTGGAGCGCAGCGGTGACCTCGGGGTGTGCCTGCACATCTGGACGCCGGAGGTGCGCCCGGCGCCGTCCACCACGTCGCCGGTCCACTGCCACAGCTGGGAACTTCTCAGCTTCGTCCTGTACGGGACGGTCCGGAACGTGCGGATGGACGTCAGCGAGGCTTCCGGCACCGGGACGCAGCAGGTCTTCGAGGTCGTGAGCCAGGGCGACCTGGACGAGCTGAGGGCGACGGGGCGCGCCGTCCACTGCTCCCCCGCCGGGTCCAGCACGCACCGGACCGGGGAGTCGTACACCCTGCCCGCCGGTGTCTTCCACAGCACGCTGATCGAGGACGGCCGGGACGCCGCCACGGTCGCCCTGGGCCGGCGGACGCCGGGCGGGGGCGACCTGTCGCTCGGCCCTCTGGACGTCGCCAGCCACAAGGTGCGCCGCTCGCGTTCCGACCACGCCGACACTCTGCGGGCCCTGCGGCGCTCGGCCCGCAGGATCGCCGCCGCCCACTGCTCACCCCGCCGGTAGCCGGACGCCGGATCCCACTGGAGAGGCCCGATGAGACCCACGACCCCGTCAGCGGCCCTTCCGGTCGATCTTTCCGAGGCCCGCCGCGTGGCGGTGGAGGCTGCGGAGGCGGCGGGCGCGCTGCTCAGCGCCCGCGTGGACGGCCCCCTCGGGGTGCGGCCGAAGGGCGCGGGCGGGGACGTGGTGACGGAGCTGGACACCGCCGCCGAGGACCTGATCGTCGGGCGGCTGCGGGCCGCGTACCCGGGGCACCGGATCATCGCCGAGGAGTCCGGGATCCTCGACGGCGCGCCCGGCGAGGACATGGTCTGGCTCGTCGACCCGCTGGACGGCACCAACAACGTGGCGATCGGCATGCCGGTGTACGCGGTCGGGCTGGCGTTGTGCGCGCGCGCCGAGCCGGTCCTGGGCGTCGTGCACGACCCGGTGAGCGGCCGGACGTGGTCGGCGGTGCGCGGGCGGGGCACTCTGGGCCCGGACGGGAGGCCCCTGACGCTGGCCGACCGCCCCCGGCCGGGACGGGAGAGGAACCCGCTCCTGGCCTGGACGCAGGGCCACCAGGTCGGTGCGGGCGATCCGGTGGCGTTCGCCATGCGCTCGGCCCTGGAGCTGCGGTGCGCGCGCATGCTGCAACTGTGGGCGCCGCTGGTGGCGTGGACGATGCTGGCGCGCGGCGACATCGACGGCATCGTCGGCTACCTGCCCGAGATCGTGGACCTGCCCGCCGGGATGCTGGTGGCCGCCGAGGCGGGCGCGCAGCTGCGCCGCCTGGACGGCGCCCCGTACGAGCTGGGCATCGACCGCCCGCCGTCCGAGCTGGGCTTCGTCGCGGCGCGTCCCGAACTGCTCGACCGGCTCCTGGAGACCACGGCGAAGATCGATCCGAGGGACGGGTGCGCCCCCGTCGCCCGGTGAGCCCGTCCCCGGCGGGGAGGGGGCTCAGCCGGTCAGCAGGAGGGCCCCGACGGCGGCGGCCGAGCCCGTCACGGCCAGGACCGTCCCCGCCAGGACGAACGTGCGCATCGGCACGCGCACGTCCCAGCGCCGGCACCACTCGAACCACAGCAGCGTCGCCAGCGACCCCCAGGGCGTGATGACGGGCCCCACGTTCGTCCCGACGAGCAGGGAGAGCAACTGGTCCTTGTTCGAGGCGGGCACGGCCGATTCCCCGGCGACGTAGGCGGGGAGGTTGTTGAGGACGTTCGACAGCCCCGCCCCCGAGAACGCGGCCCGCACCGCCCCGGCCGTACCGCCGTCGTCGCCGATCAGGGCGCGCATGGCGTCGTCCAGCCCGAATCGTTCCAGAGTGGGGACGACGAGGAACAGCCCGGTGACGAACACCATGAGCTGCCAGGGGATGAGCGCGGGGCGCAGCACCGACCGGTCGCGCACGGCGAAGGCGACCACGGCCACGACGGCGGCGGCGGTCGCGGCGAGGCCCAGCTGGATCCCGGTGTGCACACCCGCGAGGATCGCCCCGATGAACAGCAGGCAGGCGGCGCCCGTGGCGGAGAACAGCACCCGGTCCTTGACGGGCACCGGGGCGGGCGGGTCGTAGGTCTCCTCGCCGCGCATCCGACGCCGCCAGTAGAAGACCCACAGCAGCACCATGGTCACGGCCAGGACCGCCAGTTGCGGCGCCCACATGCGCGCAGCGAACGCGCGGGTCTCCAGCGCCACGCGGTCGGCGGCGAGCAGGTTGGTCAGGTTGGACACCGGCAGCAGCAGGCTCGCGGTGTTGGCCAGCCACACCGTCGTCATGGCCAGCGGGAGGGTCGCGATCCGCGCGCGCGCCGCCAGAGCCAGCATGACCGGAGTCAGCAGCACTGCGGTCGTGTCCAAGTTGAGGAAGACCGTGGTGAGCGACGCGAACGCCACGCACAGCAGGAACAGCGCGACGTAGTTGCCGCGGCCGGCCTTGGCCATCCGCTGCGCGATCGCGTCGAAGACCCCCGCCTCCTTGGTCAGCTCCGCCAGGACGATGACGCTGAACAGGAAGAGCAGCAGGGGTGCGATCCGCCCGACGCTGGAGCGGGCCGTGTCGGCGGGCAGCAGGCCGGTGGCGACGAACACCAGGCCGAGCACCAGAACGGCGATGCGGATCCAGTCGAGAACGCCCAAGGAGCCGGCGGCACGGCGCAGGGCCTCGGTCGGAGGGGGCGGCACGCGCGTCATGATTCCATAGGCGCCCCGCCGCGCTTCCACGGGCTGCGCCGCCGTGCCGCCAGGGGCTGCGCCTCGTGCCGCCGCAGGCGGCCGGGGCGCTGCGTTCGGGCCGTGCTCCGCGCGATACTGGCGCCATGACACCCCCCGGCCACCCCCAGGAGCGCCCGACCGACTTCTTCATCAGCTACTCGCCGGCCGACGAACGGTGGGCGTCCTGGATCGCCTGGCAACTGGAGGCCGCCGGGCACCGCACGATGATGCAGGCGTGGGACTTCGTGCCCGGGACCAACTTCATCGACTACATGGACCGGGGCCTGTCGGAGGCCAAGGTCGTGGTGGCGGTGCTGTCGCGCAACTACCTGCGCTCGCGGTACGGGCGGCTGGAGTGGATGGCGGCGCTGCGGGCCGACCCGGACGACCCGGCGCGCAAGCTGGTCACGGTCCGCATCGAGGACTGCCCGATCGACGGCCTGCTCTCCACGATCACCTACGTGGACCTGGTGGGGGTGGACGACCCGGACGAGGCGCGCCGGCTGCTGATGCGGCGCATCCAGGAGGCCCTCGCCGGCCACGCGCGTCCCCTCAGCGGCCCTGGCTTCCCCGGAGCGGGGCAGAACCGCCCCGGGCCGCATCCCGGTGGCCGGGAACCGCTGATGGGCCGCCTGGAGGAGACTGACGGGCCCGAGGGCGGGGGCCGGCGGCCCGAGCCGACGGGAGAGCGGCCCGCCCGGCGGGCGCCCGTCGCCGCGCCGGCGTTCCCGGCGGCGGACGCCGGGCAGGAGCCGCGCGAGCACCTGACCGTCCTGCACGTCTCCGGCCCCCGGTTCGGCCGGACGCTGGCCGAGCCCGGCGAGCCGACGACCGCCACCGAGCTGCAGGACCGGATCTGGAGCGATGTGACACGGCTGGCCGACTCCGGCGTGCCGCGGCCCGACCTGCTCGTCGTCACCGGCAACATCACCCACTCGGGCAGCCGCAAGGAGTTCGCCGAGGCGCTGTCGTTCCTGACGAGCCTGCGCGCGCTGCTGGGCCTGGAGGCGCAGCGCGTCGTGGTGGTGCCCGGCACCCACGACGTCACCCGCGCGGCCTGCCAGGCGTACTTCTCCAGCTGCGAGGCCGACGACATCGAGCCACAGCCGCCGTACTGGCCGAAATGGCGCCACTACGCGGGCCTGTTCAAGGAGTTCTACCAGGGCATCGACGCGCTCATCTTCGACAGCGCCCAGCCGTGGACGCTGTTCCCCGTCCCCGACCTGAAGGTCGTGGTGGCCGGGCTCAACTCGACGCTGCCGCAGACCCACCGCGAGGAGGACCGCCACGGGCGCGTCGGCCAGGCGCAGGCCGCCTGGTTCAACCAGCGGCTGCGGCACTTCGAGGACGAGGGCTGGCTGCGCCTCGGCGCGATCGAGCACACGCCCATCGCGGGCGAGCCCGGCGCGCTGCGCGACCCCGAGACGGTGGAGACGCTGCTCGCCGCCCACGTCAACCTGTTCTTCCAGGGGACGGAGTCGGAGTACGGCGCCGTCCCGCTGCTGGCGGGCGACGTCCCGTCCGTCCCGGCGCTGGGCCCCGGCCGGCACCAGCTCGTCGTCGTGCGCGGGGACGGGCTGGAGCGCTGGATCCCCGAGGACGCCGCGAGGCGCGGCCCGGAACGCCTCGAACGGTCCTGGACCGCCGTGGGCGGAACGTTCCCACCGCCGCTCGCGCAGACCCCTCCGGCCCCTCCCGCCCCGGAACTCGGCCCCGGCGGCGACGGCACCGCCGACCCCGTCCCCGATCCCACGGGGCGCCTGCTCGACCGCCTGACGGAGGCGTGCGAGACGCGGTTCGAGCGCGCCACCATCCGGCGCGTCGTCCCGCCCGCGCGCGAGGACGGCCGCTCCGACCCGCCGCACCTGCTGCTCACCCACCTGGAGGACGGCTTCGTCCGCCAGTACCGCATCGGCGCCCACGTGGGGCGGGTGACCGAGGCGGACGTGGACGCGTTCGTCCGGCACGTGCACGCCGACGGCACCGACCACGGCTCGGAACTGGTGTACCTGGGGCCGGCCCCGGCGCGGTCCGTGCGCGACGACGCGCTGCGCCGCGGCATCCGGGTGCGCAGCCTCACCGAGTTCCAGGGGCTCCTCGACCTGTCGGAGTACGTGGCGGCCCAGTCGGGGCGGCTGTCCGCCGGCGGGGTCTACCCGCCGTCCCTGTACGTCCCGCAGCGCTACCGGGAGCTCGACCGGTTCCTCCCCGACGGGGAGCGCCGGTCGGGCGCGGACGTCCACGACGACGTGGTCGGCGAGATGCTGCGGCTGCTGGCCGCCGACCACGGGCGGTTCCTGCTGCTGCTCGGCGACTTCGGCCGCGGCAAGACCTTCGCCCTGCGGGAGCTGGCCCGCCGCATCCCGGAGGAGCTGCCGCACGTCGTCCCGATCCTCATCGAGCTGCGGGCGCTCGACAAGGCGCACTCGGTGGACGGCCTGGTCGCCGCGCACCTGGCCAACCACGGTGAGGAGCTCATCGACCTCAAGGCGTTCCACTACATGCTCCGCCAGGGCCGCATCGTCCTGCTCTTCGACGGGTTCGACGAGCTGGTGACGCGCATGACCTACGACCGGGCCGCCGACCACCTCGACACCCTGCTCCAGGCCGCCCAGGACAAGGCGAAGATCGTGGTGGCGAGCCGGACGCAGCACTTCAAGTCGCAGGCGCAGGTGCTGACCGCCCTCGGCGAGAAGGTCGGCGTGCTGCCGCACCGCCGCGTCCTCGCCCTGGAGGAGTTCACGCCCCCGCAGGTCCGCTCGTACCTGGTGAACCGGTACGGCGACGAGGGCGCGGCCGAGGACCGGTTGAGCCTGCTGGCGGGGATCGAGGAGCTGCTGGCGCTGACGTCCAACCCGCGGATGCTGTCGTTCATCGCCGACCTCTCCGAGGAGCGGCTGCGCGCGGTCGCGCAGGCGCGCCGCGCCGTCAGCCCCGCCGACCTCTACCAGGAGATCCTGTCGTCCTGGCTCGCCTACGAGGCCGAGCGGGTCGGCGGCGCGGGCGGCCCGTCCGGCCTGGAGGCCGACGACATGTGGCAGGCCGTGGGCACGCTCGCGCTGCGGCTGTGGGAGGGCAACGAGCAGTTCCTGCGGCTCGCGGAGCTGGCCGACGTCGCCGACGCCCTCACCGGGCTCGCCGGTGGGCGGATGTCGCCGCACCAGGTGACCCACGCCGTCGGCGCCGGGAGCCTGCTCGTGCGCACGCCCGAGGGGCTGTTCGGCTTCATCCACACGTCCGTCATGGAGTGGCTCGTCGCCCGGCACATCGCGGACGAGTTCGCCAAGGGCGAGGCACCGGCCGCCCTCGGCCGCCGTGCCCTGACCCAGCTCGCCGTCGACTTCCTCTGCGACCTCGCCGACACGCGCGCCTGCCAGGAGTGGACGGCCCGGGTGCTCGCCGACCCCGAGGCCGACGACATCGCCCGCGCCAACGCGATCCGCATCACGACGCGGCTGCGCACCCCCGCGCACACCGACCTGCGCGGCGCCCGCCTGCAGGGCGAGGACCTGTCCTACCGCGACCTCCAGGAGGTCGACCTCACCGGCGCCGACCTCAGCGACGCGCAGCTCGTGGGCGCGAACCTCTCCCGCGCCGTCCTGCGGGACGCCTCGCTCGCCGGGGCGCGCCTGGACGAGGCCACCCTGACCGGCGCCGACCTGCGCGGCGCCGACCTGTCCCGGGCCCGTCTGGCCCGCGCCGACCTGCGCGACGTCGCCGTGGAGGGCAGCCGCTGGACCCGCGCCGCCCTCGTGGACGCCGTGCTCCCGGACCGCGTCGCGGCCGCCCCCGAACTGCGCGAGGCGGCCATCGCGCCGGGCCGCCCCATCGACATCCAGGTCGCACCCGCCGCGGTGGGCGTCCCCTACGGCTTCCACTTCCAGACCAGCCGCCTCCCCCAGCCGCTCGCCTACAGCCCCGGGGGCTCCGTCCTGGCCGTCGGCAGCGAGGACGGCGGCGTCCTCATCTGCGACGCCGTCACGGGCACGCCGCTGCGCAGCCTCCAGGGCCACACCGACCGCGCCTACGCGGTCGCCTTCGACCGCGCCGGAAGCCTACTGGCGAGCGGGTCCGCCGACGGTTCCGTCCGGCTGTGGGACCTCGCCACCGGCCACACCACGCACACCTTCGCCGTCCACCCCGCCGGCGTGTGGCCCCTGGTGGTCGGGGGACGCTCCCCCGCGGGCAACGACCTCGTCGCCGCGGGCGCCGCCGACGGCACCGTCCGCGTGTGGGACACCCTGTCCGGCCTGCTCCTGCACGAGCTGCCCGGGCACACCGCCCCCGTCTACACCGCCGTGTTCGACCCCGCCGGGTCGCTCATGGTCACCGGCGACGCGGGCGGCACCCTGCGCGTCTGGGACCTCGCCACCGGCGCGCTGCGCCGCGAGCTGGCCGGCCACCACGGCGCGGTGTTCCGCGCCGTGTTCCACCCGGACGGCTCCCTGCTCGCCGCCGGGGACGAGGCGGGCGTCGTCCGGCTCTGGGACATCCGCACCGGCGAGATCCGCCAGGAGCTCCTCGGCCACACCGGCCGCGTCTACGCCATCGCGTTCCACCCGGACGGGGACCTCCTCGTCACCGGCGACACCGACGGGACCGTCCGCATCTGGGAGGAGGGCCGGCAGCGCAGCGTCCTCACCGGCCACGGCGGCGGCATCTACCAGGCCACCTTCAGCCCGGACGGCGGACGGCTCGCCACCGCCGACAGCGCCGGGTCCGTCCGCCTGTGGGACCCGCGCACCGGCCGCCAGCGCCTCGAACTGGCCGGGCACCGCGGCGCCGTGTGGCCGTTCGCGTTCCGCCCGGACGGCGCCCAGCTCGCCACCAGCAGCAACGACGGCACGGCCCGGATGTGGGACGCCGAGACCGGGCAGTGCCGCGTCGTGCTGCGCGGCCACGGCCGCCGCGTCACCGGCGTGGCGTTCAGCCCCGACGGCGGCATGCTGGCCGCGAGCGGCAACGACGGCCTCGTCCGGCTCTGGGACCCGCGCTCCGGCCGGATGATCCGCGAGCTGCGCGGCGTGGCCGACAACCTCACCTCCGCCGCGTTCAACACCCGCGACTCCCAGCTCGCCACCGCGACCAACGACGGCGGCGTCCACCTGTGGCAGGCCGGGACGGGCACGTTCGAACGCGAACTGAACGTCGAGACCGACCACGTCTGGGCGCAGGCGTTCGCGCCGTCCGGGGACGTCCTCGCCACCGCCAACGACGACGACTCCGTCCGGCTCTGGTACTGGACGACCGGCCGCGAGACCGTCAACCTGGCCGACCACCGCGGCCGCGTCCGCTCCATCGACTTCCAGCCCGGCGGCGCCCTGGTCGCGACCGGCTGCGACGACGGCGTCGTCCGGCTCTGGAGCCCCCGCACGGGCGAGCTCGCCGCCGCGCTGCGCGGACACGGCGACCGCGTGTACCAGGTGTCGTTCTCACCGTCCGGGGAGACGCTCGCCAGCGCCAGCAACGACGGGACCGTCCGCCTCTGGGACCCGTCCACGGGCGATCTTCTGCACACCCTCACCGAGCACACCGGGCGCCTGTGGACCACCGCGTTCCACCCGTCCGGGGCGATGCTCGCCAGCGCGGGCGACGACATGGTCGTGCGCCTCTGGAACCCGTCCAACGGGCGGCTGCTGCACGCCCTCACCGGCCACACCCGCCGCGTCTGGTCCGCGGCGTTCAGCCCGGACGGCTCCCTGCTCGCCACCGCGGGCGACGACGGCGCCATCATCCTGTGGGACGTCACCGACCGCGCCGCCCCCGCGCGCCGCGCCACCCTCCTCGGCCTGGCCGAGGGCTGGGCCGCCCTGGCCCCCGACGGCCGCTACAAGTGGGAGGGCGACGCCACCGCCGAGTTCTGGTACGCCGTGGGCATGTGCCGCTTCGAACCGGGCGAGCTCGACGCCTACCTCCCCGAGGTCCACCGGCTCCCCCTCGACGCCCCGTTCTAGGACGCGGTGCGGTGGGTCAGGAAGTCCCAGAGGGCGTCGACCTGGGCCTTCAGGTCGGCGAGGGTGCCGGAGTTGTCGATGACGCGGGTGGCGACGGCGCGGCGGTCGGCGCGGGACGCCTGGTTGGCCATGCGGGCGCGGGCGTCCTCCTCGGTCATGCCGCGGCGGGCGACCAGGCGGTCCAGCTGCGTCTCCTCGGGGGCGTCCACGACGACGACCTCGTCGTACATGCCGGCCAGGCCGTTCTCCGCCAGGAGGGGGACGTCGTAGACGACCACCGCGTCCGCGGGGGCGGCGTCCATCAGCTCCTGCATCCGCTCCCCCACCAGCGGGTGGACGATCGCGTTCAGGGCGGCGAGCCGGTCGGGGTCGGCGAACACGATGCGGCCGACCTTCTCCCGGTCGAGGGCGCCGGACGGCAACAGGACGTCTTCGCCGAACTCCGCCACCACGGCGGCGAGGCCCGGGGTGCCCGGCTCGACCACCTCGCGGGCGATCCCGTCGGCGTCGATGACGACCGCGCCGTGCTCGCGCAGCCGCTTCGCCACCTCGCTCTTGCCCGAACCGATCCCGCCGGTGAGTCCCACTTTCAGCACGGGACACACCCTAGCGGCGCGGCGGCCGGGAGGTTCCCGCGGGGACGAGGGCCTTGCGCATGTGCACGAGGGTGAGGTGCGCGGCGACGCGCTCCCGGTGCGTCTCGGAGTAGCCGAGCCCCCGGTACAGGCGCAGGTTCGCCTCGCTCAGGTGGCCGGTGAACAGCACGCACGCGTCGGCGCGCCCGGCGATCTCGCCCTCCAGCTCCGTCAGCAGGCGCCGCCCGATGCCGCAGCGCTGCAGGTCGGGGACGACGACGAGCCGCCCGACCAGGCACGTGCGGTCGCTGAACTGGGCCCGCACGGCGCCGACGAGGCGGCCGCCCATGACCGCCTTCAGCGCCACGGCGTCGCCCGCCAGCACCTTGCGCAGCTGCTCGGCCGACTCCACCAGCGGGGGGATGAACGGGTCGCCGTACAGCTGCGCCTCCGAGACGTAGGCGGCCCGCTGGACGGTCATCATCTCCCCCGCGTCCCCGGGGGCCGCCCGCTCGATCGCGACCGTCTCGGCGCTCATGGGCGGTCTCCTCGCGGGGGGCCGGATCCCCGCACCCCCCGGTTCGCTTCGCTCATCTCACGACCCTAGCGGCGGGCGCCGCCGGCGTCCGCTCACCGCCCGATCCGGACGGTCACAGCGACGGGGTAGTGGTCGGAGGCGTCGGACTCGGGCACGTCGTAGTCGGTGACGAGGACCCCGTCCGATCCGAAGACCCAGTCGGTGCTGGTGCCGTCGGACCTGGTCGGGTACTGCTCGCCGCCGATCGCGGTGTTGCGCAGGTCGGTGCCGTCGGTCATCGCGATCAGCTCCGGGCTGCCCGGACCCGCGTTGAAGTCGCCGCCGATGATCGTGCGGGGCGCGCCGCCCCAGGCCCGCAGCAGCGCCGCGATCTCCCGGGCCCGCTCGCCGCCCCGGTCGTCGCCGCCCTCCAGGTGCGTCGACCACACGTCCATCGTGGTCTGGCCGACGGCGAGCCGCGCCCACACGTAGCCGCGGATCTGCGACCAGTCGCCCTTCGGCATCCGGCCCGTCCCGGAGCTGCGCACCGGCAGCGACGTCAGGATCGCGTTGCCGAACTGGCCGTCGGCGGCCGGCCCCCAGATCAGCTTCATGCCGAGGCGCCGCGACAGCCACACGGCGACGTCGGTGGTGCCGGACAGCAGCGACCCGCGCCCGGCCTCCTGCAGCAGGACGACCTGCGCGCGCTGCCCTTCGATGACGCGGGCGACGCCCTCGGGGTCGAGGCGCCCGGACTGGTTGACCGCGTCGTGGATGTTGTAGCTGAGCACCCGCACCTGGCCCCCGGCGGGCGCGGCCGGGGCCTCGCCGTCCGGCGCGGCCACGGTGAACACGAGGGTGCCGCCCAGCAGCACCAGCGCGGCGGCGCCCGCGGTGAGGGCCCGCAGCGGGACGCGCGCGGGCAGCGGGCCGCCGCGCGCCGCGGCGATCGCCGCGAGCGCGCCGAGCAGGATGCCGGCGAGCCCGGGCAGCAGGTTGTTGGGGACCGGCAGCGGCGAGACGGCGCTGACCTGGTACGGGATGAGGATCGCGGCGACGAGCAGGCCGCCGAGCGCGGCGCCGGCGTCCACCCGCCAGACCGGCCCGCCGGTCCCGGCCCGGCGCAGCGGCGCGCGGCACGCCACCGCCAGCAGCCACGCCGACAGCACCTGCCCGACGATCACGACGGGGACGACCTCGATGCCGGAGAGCGCGTACGTCCCGGCGACGGCGCCCGCGCCGACGCCGAGGAGCGTCCCGCCGAGCACGCACACGCCGCCCGGCACGGCCCGCACGGCGAGGCCGGAGGCGAGGAACGCCAGCGCGAGGCCCTGCCCGATGACGATCGCGACGTGCGCGCCGGTCAGCGACTGCCAACCCGACGAGGCGACGAACGCGGGGCTGGCGAGGACGAGGATCTGCAGCGCGAGGAACGGCCCGAACGCCGCGGCGCCGAGCGCGTCCCGCCAGGACACGCCGGGCGCGGAGACGGGGCCGGACGCTAGCTCGCGGTAGAGCGCGGCGGCGCCGACGCCGACGAACGCCAGGCAGGCCAGCCAGGGGCCGAAGCCGTCGCGCCACACCGGGTCCCAGGTGGCGAAGCACATCCGCACGGCGCCGTCGATGGACAGGCCCGCGACGGTGGCGGTGGCGAACCCGACCCCCGACAGGCCGCGGGCGCCTTCGTACAGCGCCGCGACGGCGATCATGCCGATGGCGGTGCCGGCGAACGCGAGCCACGTGCGCGGGTCGAGCGCCTGCGCGAGGAGCCGGACGGCGAACAGCCCGCCGACGCCGGCGAGCAGCAGCCCGCGCGGGCCGGCGAAGCGCCGGATCAGGGGGGCGGCGAACCCTGCGAGGTAGACCACGAGCACCGCGCCTGCGGCGGACGCGGTCCCGGCCTCGTCGGCGAAGTGGTCGAGCTGCGGCAGCGAGAACCGCAGCGTCTGTGCGAGCACCGCGACGGTGACGGCGATCAGCGCGAGTCTGGCGGGGCCCTGCGGGACGATCGGGGGGCCGGCCGCGGCCGGGCCGCCGGTCCTGGTGCCTACGTCTGTGCTGGCCAATTGAACGACTGCTCCCGGGGGACGAGCGGACCTTCGGGACGTGCGGATGCTGCGGAGCGCCGCGGACCGGCGCGTGCCTTCACGGTCATGGTGGCGCAACCGCAGCACGGCCGGAGGCCGATCTCGAAAGATCGTTCTCCGGCCGTGTTCAGGGTCTCACCGGCCGCCGCGCGGGCCGCCGTGGCGGCCGCGCGCGGACGGCGCGTCAGCTGGGCGTCACTGCCCGCCGGAGAGCTTCTCCCGCAGCGCGGCGAGCGCCTCGTCGGTGGCCAGGGCGCCACCGCCGGACTCGCTCTCGCCGCCGCCGGAGTAGGAGGTCTCAGCACTGGCCGCGGGCTCGGCGCTGGCCTCCGCCTCGGCCTTGCGGGCCTCCTCGATCTGCTTGCGGTGGGCGTCGAAGCGCGTCCGGGCCTCGGCGTACTGCCGCTCCCAGGTCTCGCGCTGCTCGTCGAAGCCCTCCAGCCACTCGCCGGTGTCGGCGTCGAAGCCCTCGGGGTACTTGTAGTTCCCCTGGTCGTCGTACTCGGCCGGCATGCCGTACAGGGTCGGGTCGAAGTCCTCTTCCTCGATCCCCGCGGCGCCCTCGTTGGCCTGCTTGAGCGACAGGCTGATCCGGCGCCGGTCGAGGTCGATGTCGATGATCTTCACGAAGATCTCGTCGCCGACCTGGACGACCTGCTCGGGGATCTCCACGTGCCGCTCGGCCAGCTCGGAGATGTGCACCAGGCCCTCGATGCCCTCCTCGACGCGGACGAACGCGCCGAACGGGACCAGCTTGGTGACGCGGCCCGGGACGACCTGCCCGATCTGGTGGGTGCGGGCGAACTGCTGCCACGGGTCTTCCTGGGTCGCCTTGAGCGACAGGGAGACGCGCTCGCGCTCCATGTCGACGTCCAGGACCTCGACCGTGACCTCCTGGCCGACCTCGACCACCTCGGACGGGTGGTCGATGTGCTTCCAGGACAGCTCGGAGACGTGCACCAGACCGTCGACGCCGCCGAGGTCGACGAACGCGCCGAAGTTGACGATCGAGGACACGACGCCCTTGCGGACCTGGCCCTTCTGCAGGGTGTTGAGGAAGGTCTGGCGGACCTCGCTCTGCGTCTGCTCCAGCCAGGCGCGGCGGGACAGCACCACGTTGTTGCGGTTCTTGTCCAGCTCGATGATCTTGGCCTCGAGCTCACGCCCGACGTAGGGCTGCAGGTCGCGGACCCGGCGCATCTCGACCAGCGAGGCGGGCAGGAAGCCGCGCAGCCCGATGTCGAGGATGAGACCGCCCTTGACGACCTCGATGACCGTGCCGGTGACGATGCCGTCCTCGTCCTTGATCTTCTCGATCGTGCCCCAGGCGCGCTCGTACTGGGCGCGCTTCTTGGACAGGATCAGCCGGCCCTCCTTGTCCTCCTTCTGGAGGACGAGGGCCTCGACGTGGTCTCCGGTGGAGACGACCTCGTTCGGGTCCACGTCGTGCTTGATGGACAGCTCGCGCGAGGGAATGACGCCCTCGGTCTTGTAGCCGATGTCGAGGAGGACCTCGTCACGATCGACCTTGACGACAGTGCCTTCGACAATGTCGCCGTCGTTGAAGTACTTGATGGTCTCATCGATCGCCGCGAGGAAGGCTTCCTCGGACCCGATGTCGTTGACCGCTACCTGCGGGGTGGTCGAGGTGGCCTCGGTGCTGCTCGTCATGTGTCGGCTGGCTCCGGTACGGACATGGAAGTCGTGATGGGCTTGTGCGCGGAGGGCCGTTATCCGCCCTGCCGAGAACCGGAAGGGAACGCGACCAAGAAACGTCGCGTCAGTGAACCGAACCGATGTCGCCGACCTGACCGAGCGCGAGCCTGCTCCGTCCGAAGCGCGCGCAGGCCCACAGCGCAGCGATCAGGATATGGGACCGAACCCCCGTGGTCAATCCACCGGTGACGTCGGCGATCAGTACATCCGCGCAAAGCCCCGGTACCGCTTGGCGATCCGGTCTTCGGCCGCCTTGGGAAACGTCACGGTGTTCGGGTCTCCGTCAGAGGTGTACCGCTCATCGGGGTTCTTGTCCAGGTACTCCAGCCACGCCGTGGAGCAGTACTTGGTGCAGTCGTTCTCCTTGATCTTGCCCTCGGAGCGCACCCGGTCGATGTTCCACCGGTCGAAGTCGGCGTCGAACGGTGAGATCGACGGGCGCCACCCGGCCAGGAAGATCCCCTGGAAGGCGTACCGGCCGTCCTGCTTCTCGGCCCACGCCTTCTTCTTCGGGACGGCCCCGAACGGGTACGCGAACGTCGTCGTGTGCGTCCCGGTGAGCCGGACGATCCGGTCCTCCATGTCGCCGATCTCCTTGTGCACGCCCTTCTCGGACATGCCGGACAGGCTCGGGTGGGACACGGTGTGGTTGCCGAGCTCGAACCCGTGCTGCCGGAGCCACCCCAACCCGGCGGCGGCCCGCGTGTCGTCCATCCCGAACAGCTCCTTGTTCAGGTAGAACGTCGCGACCGGCCGGAATCCCGGGTTCTCCCGCGCGACCTGCTCGATGACCGCCACGGCCGTGTCGGGCGCCGGGTTGCCCTGCGGGTCCAGCCCGAAGTGCCCCGGCGTGCTGTCGTCGAACGTCAGCACCACGGGATGCCGGCCGGCCGGCACGTCGATCCGCCCGCTGACGAACTCGGCCGCCGTGATCGGGTGGTAGCCGTCCTTGGCGAGTCCGGTCAGCTCGTCGTACAGCTCCTTGCTCGACCGGTCCAGCGACAGCTCCGGCTTCTTCATGATCCGGTGGTACATCAGCACCGGGATCTGCCCCAGCTCGTTCGCCTTGACCGCGACCGCCCCCGCCGCCGCCGCGGGAATGGGCGTGGACACCGTCACCGAAGGCGTCGCGCTCGCCGAAGCCCCGGGCAATGGCGCGATCCCCGCCTTGGCCGCCCGCGCGGTGGGCGTCGCCTCGGACGCGGCTCCAGCCCGCTCCGCCACATTCTCCCTGCGATGTTCCTTCCGCCCCCCGGGAAGTGTCAGCCCCAGGACCACGGCGCAGACGACCACAACTCCAGCGATCTTGTGAAGGAGAGGCACGGCACCCCCGCCGGTCGACCCGAACAGGACCAGGAGGACAGCGTACGACCCCCCGGACATCTACGGACACCAACTGGCGTACCCGAATGATCCCCACGCTCCACCCGCACCCCGCCCCACAACAGACCAAGTCCGGAAACCCCCGGTAAAACCCACCCACCCCCGAAAAACAACGGCTCACCGCAAACCCCTGACTCGCCAACCCACAAAGGGCGTGCGAACGGAGCGGTCATCGTTAAAGGAACAGAACAACCCAAACGGTGCAAATAAGGCGAAATCGCTGCGCTTCGCAAGAACCGGTCAGCAAGGGAAGGCCCGGCCTCCATCAGAGCTCGGTCCGCCGAACTCACCGGGCGTCACACGACGGCGTCGGTCCCCCGCGATCCCCCCAACGGGCTTGACGCACACGAGGGCCGAGTCGAGCCGCGCACAGGTGTGCGGGCAGATTGGCCGCACGGCTCGGCGGGGGGCGCCGCCGCCACGGATCGAGGGCGAAGCGGCCGGTCACATCACGTTAGGTTAGGCTTCCCTCATTTGGCGGCCGATATCGGAGGAAAAGCGTGCTGACCGGGCTCGGCGGGCGCACATGAGCGCGGTCACGAGGAAGCCGCCCGCGGCCCGTCCCGGGGCCGGGGTCGCGGCGGCGCGCAGGCGGCGCGTCGCGGGGCTGGGCGTGCTCGTCGCGGTGCTCGCGGCCGCGGGCGCGGCGTCGCTGGCCGTCGGAGCGCGGGCGCTGAGCCCCGGCGAGGTCTGGGACGGGCTGTTCGCGGCGCCGGGCTCCGATCAGCGGCTCACCCAGATCAGGCTCATCGTGCAGACGGTGCGGGTGCCCCGGACGGTGCTCGCGATCGTGGCGGGCACCGCCCTGGGGGCCGGCGGGGCACTGATCCAGGGGTGCACGCGCAACCCGATCGCCGACACGGGCCTGCTGGGGGTGAACTCCGGCGCCTCGTTCGCCGTGGTGTCGGCGATCTCCCTCTTCGGGTTCACCAGCCCGCTCCAGTACGTCTGGTTCGCGTTCCTGGGCGCGGCGACGGCCGGGGCCGTGGTGTTCGGGCTGGCGAGCATCGGGCGGGGGGCCGGCAACCCGCTGACGCTGGCGCTGGCCGGGCAGGGGGTCACCGTGTTCCTGGCGGCGATGACCACGGCGGTCGCGCTGTCGGGCCGGCAATCGCTGAACGCGCTGCGGTTCTGGAACGCGGGTTCGGTGGCCGGTGTGGGATTCCGCGTCATCTGGCCGGTGGCCGCGTTCGTCGTGGTCGGGCTCGTCCTGGCGTTGACCGTTCTGCCCGCCGTCAACCTCCTCAGCCTGGGTGACGACGTCGCCCGGGCGGTGGGGGTGAACATCGCGCGGAGCCGGACGGTCGGCATCGTCGCCGTCACCCTGCTGGCGGGCGCGGCGACCGCCGCGTGCGGCCCCATCGCGTTCCTCGGGCTCATGGTGGCCCATGTGGCGCGTCACCTGACCGGTCCGGACTACCGCTGGCTCGTTCCGTACGCGGGGCTGCTCGGCGCCGTCGTCCTCCTGGTCTGCGACATCGCGGGCCGCCTGGTCGCGCGGCCGGGCGAGTTGGACGCGGGCATCGTCGTCGCGCTCCTCGGCGCCCCGTTCTTCGCGGCCCTGGTGTGGCGCGGAAGGCTCAGGACCGCATGAGCGGGACGGACCTCAAGCGGCCGGTGGCGCCGGGCGTGCGGCTCGGCCGGGTGTCGTTCGTCTGGCGGCCCTGGCCCGTCCTGGTCACGCTGCTGCTGACGGCGGCGACCTTCCTGGTGTTCTGCCTGTCCATCGGCGCCGGCGACTTCCCGATCGGCCTGCCCCGGGTGGTCGCCACGCTTCTCGGCCGCGGCGAGCGCTTCGACACATTCGTGATCATGGACCTGCGGCTGCCGCGCGCCCTGGCCGGGCTCGTCGTGGGGGTCGCGCTCGGGGTCTCGGGTGCGATCACCCAGTCCCTCGCGCGCAACCCGCTGGCCAGCCCGGACGTCCTGGGGATCACCCAGGGCGCCGGCGCCGTCGCGGTGCTGCTGCTGACGGTGTCGGGCGGGGCCACCGCGGCGGTCACCGGATCCGTCGGGCTTCCCGCTGCGGCGCTCGCGGGCGGTCTCGGCACCGGTCTGCTGGTGTATCTCCTGGCGTGGCGCCGCGGGATCGACGGCTTCCGGCTCGTCCTCATCGGCGTCTCGGTGAGCGCGTTGATGCAGGCGGTCACGACCTGGCTGCTGGTCACGGCCGACATCACCGACGTGGCCCGGGCCCAGGTGTGGCTGGTCGGCTCGCTGGACGGCCGGTCGTGGAACCAGGTCTGGACCGCGCTGGGCTGCACGCTCGTCCTCCTGGCCGTCGTGGCGGGCGCCGCGTTCCAGTTCAGGCCGATGCACTTCGGCGACGAGGTCGCCGCCGGCCTGGGCGTCAGGTACTCGGCGGTGCGGGCGGTCATGCTGCTGTGCGCGGTGCTGCTGACGGGCGTGGCGGTGAGCGCGGCGGGCCCGGTCCCGTTCGTCGCGCTGGTGGCGCCGCAGGTGGCGATGCGGCTGGCGAGGTGCCCGACGCCGCCGCTGGCGGCCTCCGGCCTGGTGGGGGCGTCGCTGCTGACCGGCGCGGACCTGGTGGCGCGCACCGCGCTGCCGGCGGCTCTGCCGGTCGGCGTGGTGACCGCCGCGATCGGCGGCCCCTTCCTCGTGTATCTGCTGGTGCGGGCGAACCTGAGGAAGGCGGCATGATGGCGCGGCGCGGAAAAGGCGAACCGGATCTCGCGGCCGCCGGGCGGGCCGGATCCGGCGACGGCGCGGCGCGGCTCGCCGCCAGGGGCGTCGCCGTCGGCTACGGCGGGCGGACGGTCATCGACGGACTCGACGTGCAGATCCCGTCCGGGGTGATCACCACGATCATCGGGCCCAACGGCTGCGGGAAGTCGACCCTGCTGCGGACCCTGTCGCGCCTGCTCAGACCGGCCAGAGGCGCGGTCGTGCTGGACGGCGCCGACATCGCCGGGCTCCGGACGAGGGACGTGGCGAAGAAGCTCGGCCTGCTGCCGCAGGCGCCGGTCGCGCCGGAGGGACTGACGGTCGCCGACCTCGTCGCCAGGGGCCGCCATCCGCACCAGAGCTGGCTGCGGCAGTGGTCCTCGGACGACGCCGACGTCGTGGAGCGCGCGCTCGCCATGACCGAGGTGTCGGATCTGGCGGATCGTCCGGTCGACACGCTCTCCGGCGGGCAGCGCCAGCGTGTCTGGATCTCGATGATCCTGGCGCAGGGCACCGACCTCCTGCTGCTGGACGAGCCGACCACGTATCTCGACCTGGCCTACGCGATCGATGTCCTGGACCTCGTGGACGACCTGCACGAGTCGGGGCGCACCGTGGTCATGGTGCTCCACGATCTCAACCTGGCCGCGCGCTACAGCGACAACCTCGTCGTGATGCGGGCGGGGTCGATCCTGGCGCAGGGGCACCCGAGGGACGTGATCACCGCCGAGCTGCTGGGCGAGGCGTTCGGGCTGCGCGCCGAGGTGATCGACGACCCGGTGGGAGACCGGCCGCTCATCGTTCCGATCGGCCGCGCCCACGCCCGGGCGGGACGCGGCGGCCCATCGGAACGTTCCATGAATTAGGTTAGCCTTCCCTTACCTACTACGTTACGACCGACCCCCAACACCAGGTCGTAGCGGACAGCGCACAAGCGAGGATCCTGCATGACCCCCCATCGAACGACACTCACGGCATCCTGGCGGCGGTTGGCGGCGGCACTGTCCGCCGCGATCCTCGGCGCCGGCCTCCTCGCGGGATGCGGTTCCGGCTCGGCCGACGAGCCGGGCGGCGGCGCCCGTGCCGCCGCGGGCGGCGTGTTCCCGGTCACCGTGGAGCACGCGTTCGGCTCCACCACGATCAGCAAGGCCCCCGAGCGGGTCGTCTCCGTCGGCTACACCGACGACCAGACCATCCTGGACCTCGGCGTCAGGCCGGTCGGCATGGTCGATCAGTACCCGAACCCGCCGGGCCAGACTCCCGACATCAACACCCAGTGGCCCTGGGTGAAGGTCAAGTGGGGCGACGCCCGGCCCGAGGTCGTCATGACCAACGGCGACTCCGGACCGAACTTCGAGAAGATCGCCGCCCTGCGGCCGGACCTGATCATCGCGGTCTACTCCGAGATCGACGAGGCCGCTTACGACAAGCTCTCCAAGATTGCCCCGACGGTGGGCCGGACCAAGGCCGAGAAGGAGCCGTTCAGCGCGCCGTGGCAGGACAACGCGGTGCAGATCGCCAAGGCCCTGGGCAAGGAGGCCGAGGGCAGGAAGAAGGTCGCCGACGTCCAGGCCAGGCTCGCCGCCGCCCGCAAGGCGCACCCGGAGTTCGGGAGCCAGACCGCCGTCGTGCTGTCCTGGTACAAGAACTCGGTCGCGCCCTTCACCACCACCGACGTTCGCGGACAGCTGGTGTCGGGCATCGGCTTCAAGGGCGCCACGGAGATCGACAAGATCGCGGGCGGCAAGTTCTTCACCGTGCTGTCCCCCGAGCGCATCGACCTCGTCGACGTGGACCGCGTCTTCGTCATCAACGACAAGGCCGACCAGGAGGCGCTGAGGAAGTTCGAGCTGTTCGCCAACCTCTCCGCCGTCAAGGGCGGGAAGGTGTCGTACCTGCTGGACAGCGAGGGGCCGGCGGTCGGCGCCGCCATCTCCCAGAGCACCCTGCCGTCCCTGCCGTACGCGATCGACGCGATCGTCGAGTCGGCCGGTTAGGTGCTGAGCTCCCCCGGCACGCGCCTCGCCCCGGCCGCCCTGCACACGGCGACCGGGCGCGAGGCCGCCCGATGGGTCGCGGCGCGCTGCCGCGAGACGCCGTGGACGACGTCCGCCGCCGTCCTCACCACCGTGGCCGGCGCGGCGCTCCAGGTGCTGCCCGTGCTGCTGCTCGGACGGGTGGTCGACGGGGTCGCCGACGGCGGGCCGGAATCGATCCTGATCACGATCGGGGTGCTCATGGCGGCCGGCGCGCCGCTCGCCGCGGCGGCCTCCGCGGCGTCGACGCACCTGGTCGGCCGGCTCGGCGCGGACCTGCTCGCGCGGCTGCGGGAGGGCGCCGTCCGGGCGGTGCTCGCCATGCCCAGCACGCGGATCGAGCAGGCCGGCCGGGGCGATGTGCTCTCCAGGGTCGGCGACGACGTCGCCGTCCTGTCGAAGGGCATCCGCACGGCCGTCCCCACGGTCTTCTCGGCGGGGGTGCTGGTCGCCATCGCCACCGCGGGAATGTTCGGCCTCGACTGGCGGCTCGGCCTGGCGGGCCTCGGCGCGCTGCCCGCGTACGCGCTGGCCCTGCGCTGGTACCTGCCGAGGTCGGCCCCGCTCTACGCGAAGCAGCGGACGGCCCAGGCCGACCGGGCGCAGGAGCTGATCAGCGGCCTGGACGGGATCGGCACGGTCCGGGCGTACCGCCTTGAGGACGCCTTCCAGGCGAAGGTCACCCGCGAGTCGTGGCGGGTGCGCGAGATCGGCATCGAGGTGTTCCGCCTCTTCGGCCGGTTCGTCGGCAGAGAGAACCGCGCCGAGTTCATCGGGCTGGTCCTGATCATCGCGGTGGGGTACGCCCTGCTGGAGGCCGGCGCCGCCAGCCTGGGTGAGGTGTCGGCCGCCCCGCTGCTGTTCCACCGCCTGTTCAACCCACTCGGCGCCATCTTGTTCACTTTCGACGAGGCCCAGAAGTCGGGTGCGAGCCTGACCCGGCTGGTCGGGGTGCTGGGGGAGGCCGCGGACGACCGGCTGGTGGGCGCCGCCAACGCGCCGGCGGACACCGAGGCGTACCCGTTGACGGTCGAGGGGCTGACGTTCGCCTATCCCGGAGCCGACGAGCCCGTCCTCCGCGACGTCGACCTGACGATCCCGGCGGGCGGGTCGCTCGCTCTGGTGGGCGCGACCGGCGCGGGCAAGTCGACCCTGGCCGCGCTCATCGCGGGCATCGGCACCCCGCAGGCCGGATCGGTGCGCATCGGACCGACCGACCTCGCCGGACTGGACGAGGCCGGAGCGCGCGCGCTGGTGAGCATCCTGACGCAGGAGACGCACGTCTTCTCCGGCCCGCTCTCCGCCGACCTGCGGCTGGCCGCGCCGGAGGCGACCGACGCCGAACTGAGGGACGCGCTCCGCACGGTCGGCGCGGACGGATGGGTCGACGCGCTGCCCGCCGGGCTGGACACCCTGGTCGGCGAGGGCGGCGAGCGCCTCGACGCCACCCGGGTCACCCAGATCGCCCTGGCCCGCCTGGTGCTGACCCGGTCCCCGGTCGTGGTGCTGGACGAGTCGACCGCGGAGGCGGGCAGCCAGGGCGCCTCCGAGCTGGAGCGGGCCGTCCTCGCCGCGTGCCGGGACCGCACGACGCTGCTCGTGGCGCACCGGCTGACCCAGGCGAGGATGGCCGACCGGATCGCCGTGCTGGACGGCGGCCGCGTCGTGGAGCAGGGCGCGCACGAAGAACTGGTGGCCCTCGGCGGCAGGTACGCGCGGCTGTGGCGGGCCTGGCGGACGGGAGGCTGAGCCCACGATGACCACCCCGGACGGCCCGGGGCCCCGCACGGGAGCCGGAATCCTCCGGTCCGCGCTGCGCCGCAACGCCCGCGCCATGGCCTGGGGCACCGTCCTCATGGGCATGTACCAGGCGGGCGAGACCGCCTTCCCCATCGCGCTCGGCCTGATCGTCGAGCACGCGCTCCGGGACCGGAGCCCCGGTGCCCTCGGCCTGTCGTTCGCCGCTCTCGCCGCGATCATCACGACCGTGTCGTTCTCGTGGCGGTTCGGGATGCGCGTCCTGCAGAGGGCCAACACGACCGAGGCGCACCGCTGGCGGGTGCGGGTCGCGGCCTGTGGGCTCCAGCCGGTGGCCAGGGACGCCGACCTCAAGTCCGGCGAGGTGCTGACGATCGCCACCGAGGACGCCGACCAGACCGCCGACATCATCGAGGTGGTGCCGCTGCTGGTGAGCTCGCTGGTCGCGGTGCTGATCGCGGCGGTCGCGCTCGGGACGGCCAGTGTGGGCCTCGGCCTGCTGGTGATCGTGGGAACCGTCGGGATCCTGTCGGTCCTGAGCGTGATGTCCAGGCGCATCGGCACCCGCACCGGCGAGCAGCAGGCCCGGGTGGCGCGGGCGGGCGCGAAGGTCGCCGACCTGATCACCGGCCTGCGCCCGCTGCACGGCTTCGGCGGCAACCACGCGGCGCTGCGGTCCTACCGCGGGGTCAGCGGGGAGGCGAGGGACCAGGCGATCGCCGTCGCCAGGGCGAACGGCGCGTACGCGGGGACGGCGGTGGCCCTCAACATGGTCCTCGCCACGGCCGTGACCCTGATGGCCGGTCGGCTCGCGTTCCGGGACCAGATCACCACCGGGGAACTCGTCATGGCCGTCGGCCTGGCGCAGTTCATCATGGAGCCGCTCAAGCTCTTCTCGGAGATGCCGAAGTACGTCATGGTCGCTCGCGCGTCCGCCGAGCGGATGGCCCTGGTGCTGGCCGCGCCGCCGGTGGCGACCCCGGGCTCGGATCGTCCCGCCGCCGACGGCGGCCTCGAGGTCGACTGCGTCCAGTACGGGTCCCTGCGGAAGCTGAAGTTCCACGTGCCCCCAGGCCGGTTCGTCGCCGTCACCGCCTACGGGCAGCGCTCGGTCACCGACCTGGTGTCGGTCCTGGCCGGCGACGTCCCGCCGAGCGCGTTCGAGGGCGCGGTGCGGGTCGGCGGGCGGGAGGCGGCGCTCCTGGCGGTCGACGCGCTTCGCGAGCACCTGCTGGTGAACCCGTCCCACGCGGAGATCTTCGCGGGCACCCTCCGCACGAACATCGACCCGTCGGGCACCGCCCGGATGGTCTCCGAGGCCGTCGAGGCCTCCCTGCTGACCGACGTCGTCGCCCTCCACCGCGAAGGGCTCGACCGCCCCGTCCGCGACCGGGGCGCGGACCTCTCCGGTGGGCAGCGCCAGCGCCTGTCCCTTGCCCGGGCCCTGGCCGCCGACGCTCCCGTCCTCGTCCTGCACGACCCCACGACCGCCGTGGACGCGGTCACCGAACAGCTCGTCGCACGCAACATCGCCAGGCTGCGCCGGGGCCGCACCACTCTCGTGATCACCAGCAGCCCCGCCCTCCTGGACGCCGCCGACCAGGTCCTGGTCCTGGACGAGGGCGTCATCACCACGGAGGGCACGCACCGCGACCTCCTGGCCACCGACGAGGCCTACCGCCAAGCACTGGCCCGCTGAAGCACCCCCGGACCCCGACCCCCGCCACGACAGACCCCGCCCCCAAGGCGGCCGGCCCCTTCACGGCCAAGCGCCCAACCGCCCCCAACACTCGCGACAGCGTCCAAAGCAGATGCGAGCGAGCAAGAACCCGTCCACGCAGCAAAGCCGCAAGGCAAGCCCCACCCACCAACCAGCTCTTACCACCACCGCAACCTCACAGGCCGCGATCGCGCGGAATGCCAGATTCGAGCGAAGCAAGAATCCGCCCACGCAGCGAGCCGCCAGGCAAGCCCCCCACACCAACCAGCACCCACTACCGCAACAACCTCAGCCCCCCACCGCACCCCGCGACAACCTCAACAGCCGCGATCGCGTCCGAAGGCAGATTCGAGCGAAGCAAGAATCTGATCGCGCAGCGAGCCGCAAGGCGAGACGAAGCGATGCCAGCGATCGCCCGCTTTTATCGACGATGGAGGGCCGCCAGGCCCGAAGGAGGAGAAAAAAGCAAAAAAACTAGTGAGCAGCGTCCTGCCAGGTGCGGCCGGTGCCCATGGAGACGCCCAGGGGGGCGCGGAGTTCGTAGGCGTCGGCCATCTGGGTGCTGACGAGGGTCTTCAGGTCGTCGAGTTCGCCGGGGGCGACTTCGAAGACGAGTTCGTCGTGGACCTGGAGGAGCATCCGGGAGGTGAGGCCGGCGTCGCGGAGGGCGCGGTCGACGTTGAGGCTGGCGACCTTGATGATGTCGGCGGCCGAGCCCTGGATGGGGGCGTTGAGGGCCATCCGTTCGGCCATCTCGCGGCGCTGGCGGTTGTCGGAGTTGAGGTCGGGCAGGTAGCGGCGGCGGCCGAGGATGGTCTCGGTGTAGCCCTCCTGGCGGGCCTTGGCGACGATGTCGCGCAGGTAGTCGCGGACGCCGCCGAACTGCTCGAAGTACTCCTCCATGAGGCCGCGCGCCTCGTCGGGGGAGATCCGCAGCTGCTGGGAGAGGCCGTAGGCGGACAGGCCGTAGGCGAGGCCGTAGTTCATGGCCTTGATGCGGGCGCGCAGCTCGGAGTCGATCTGCTCGGGCGGCAGGCCGAAGACGCGGGAGGCGGTGATGGTGTGGAAGTCGGCGCCGGAGCCGAAGGCCTCCAGCAGGGCGTCGTCCTCCGACAGGTGCGCCATGATGCGCAGCTCGATCTGGGAGTAGTCGGCGGTGAGGAGGGACTCGTAGCCGTCGCCGACGACGAAGGCCTCGCGGATCTGGCGGCCTTCGGCGGTGCGGATCGGGATGTTCTGCAGGTTGGGGTCGGTGGAGGAGAGCCGGCCGGTGGCGGCGATCATCTGGTTGAAGGTGGTGTGGATGCGGCCGGCGTCGTCGGCCATGGGGATGAGGGAGTCGACGATGCTCTTGAGCTTGGCGACCTCCCGCCACCGCAGGATGTGCTCCAGGACGGGGTGGCCGTCCTTCTCCAGGAGGGTCGTGAGGGCCTCGGAGTCGGTGGTGTAGCCGGTCTTGGTGCGCTTGGTCTTGGGCAGGTTCAGCTCGTCGAACAGGACCTGCTGGACCTGCTTGGGCGAGCCGAGGTTGAACTCGCGGCCGACGGCGGCGTGGGCCAGCTGCTCCTGTTCCTTGACCTGGCCGCCCAGGGACGCCGACAGGCCCGCCAAGTGGTCGGCGTCGACGGCGATGCCCGCGCGTTCCATGGCGGCCAGGACGCCGACCAGCGGCAGCTCGACCTCGTGCAGGAGGCGGGTGGCGCCGCGCTTCTCGAGGTCCTTGTCGAGGACGTCGGCGAGTTCGGTGACGGCGCGCGCGCGGACGGCGAGGGCTTCGGCGGCCTCTTCCTCCCCGGAGCCGTCCAGGGTCAGCTGGCCGGAGTCCTCGGTCTCGCTGCGCAGCTCGCGGTGCAGGTAGCGCAGGGCGAGGTCGGCGAGGTCGAACGTGCGCTGGCCGGGGAGCGCGAGGTAGGCGGCGAGCGCGGTGTCGCTGGTGACGCCCTCCAGCCGCAAGCCGCGCGCGGCGAGCGCCAGCATCGGGCCCTTGGCCTCGTGGATCGCCTTGGGGCGGGCGGGGTCGGCGAGGTAGGCGGCGAGGGCGCGCTCGTCGTCCTCGATCAGCTCGACCGGGTCGAGGTGGACGGCGGGACCCTTCGTGGACGCCAGCGCCAGCGCGGTGATCTCGCCGGTGCCGCGGCCCCAGGTGCCGGTGACGGCGACGCCGATCCGCTCGGCGGTGTTGGCGTCGAGCCAGGCGCCGAGCGCGCCGGGTTCGAGCGCCTCCACCTCGACGTCGAAGCCCTCCTCGGCCTCGGGCTCGGCCGCCGAGATCGAGGAGTAGAGCCGTTCGCGCAGGACCCGGAACTGCAGCGAGTCGAACAGGGTGTGGATCTCGTCGCGGTCCCACTGGCCCATCGCCAGCTGCGGCGGCGCCAGCTCCAGGCCGACCTCGCAGTCGAGCTTGTTGATCTGGTGGTTGCGCAGCACGCCGGACAGGTGCTCGCGCAGGTTGTCGCCGGCCTTGCCCTTGATCTCGCCGACCCGGTTCACGAGGGTGTCGAGGTCGCCGTACTTGGTGAGCCATTTGGCGGCGGTCTTCGGGCCGACGCCGGGCACGCCGGGCAGGTTGTCGCTGCTCTCCCCCACGAGGGCGGCGAGCTCGCGGTAGCGCTCGGGCGGGACGCCGTACTTGGCCTCGACGGCGGCCGGGTCCATCCGGGCCAGCTCCGACACGCCGCGGATGGGGTACAGGATCGTCACCGAGTCGTCGACCAGCTGGAACGCGTCGCGGTCGCCGGTGACGATGAGGGTCTGCATCCCGGCGCGGGTGGCCTGGACGGACAGCGTGGCGATGATGTCGTCCGCCTCGAACCCGGCGACCGACAGCCGCGGGATGCGCAGCGCGTCCAGCACCTCGAAGATCAGGCTGACCTGGCTGCGGAACTCGTCGGGCGTCTTCTGCCGGCCCGCCTTGTACTCCACGTACTGCTCGTGCCGGAACGTCGGCTCGGAGCGGTCGAACGCCACCGCGATGTGGGACGGCTGCTCGTCGCGCAGGACGTTGATGAGCATCGAGGTGAAGCCGTACACGGCGTTGGTCGGCTGCCCGTCGGTCGTGGAGAAGTTCTCCACGGGCAATGCGAAGAACGCCCGGTAGGCCAGGGAATGGCCGTCGAGCAGAAGAAGCCGGTCGCGCTTGTCAGGGGTCGTTGGTGAGGTCGCCACACCAGGACTCTAGTCTGCGCGTACGACAGTTTTGTGGAGGCGTAAGTGACTGACACCGACGGCGCGAGCCCGGAGGACCTGGGCGCGAAGATCCTCGCGGGGGAGGATTTCGGCGCGCACGGCGACCTGGCGAAGAACATGGGCGTCGAGTACCTGGAGGCCTCGGCCGAGCGCGTGGTGGGGCGCATGCCGGTCAAGGGCAACACCCAGCCGTACGGGCTGCTGCACGGCGGCGCCTCCTGCGTCCTGGCCGAGTCCCTCGGCTCGGTCGGCTCGGCGCTGCACGCGGGCCCGGACCGCATCGCCGTCGGGATCGAGATCAACGCCACCCACCACCGGTCCGCGACCGAGGGGTACGTCACGGGCGTGGCGACCCGCGCGCACGGGGGCCGCACCCTCGCCACCTACGACATCGTCATCACCGACGACCAGGACCGGAGGGTCTGCACCGCGCGCCTCACCTGCATGCTGCGCGACGCCCCGCCCGGCCGCTGACACGGCGTGATCCGCACTTTCTTTGCGATGCGCTGCCCCGGGTCTGTAGCGTGGATCGGAACGACCCGGGGTCACCGAGTAGACAACGTACGCGCCCGGGGAAGGTTCGTACGGCCCCAAAGGTGACCCCGGGTCAACGCATGCCCGGGGACGGTCACGCCCCCGTCCGACACCGGCGTAGGTTCATCACCGGTTGCGGTTGCGTTGCGAAACGATCCCGCCCGTTCACCCGCCCCGGGCGCCGGACGTACCTTCCGAGGCATGCGCCACCCTGACCCGCGCACCCGCGGCCCGCGCCCACGGCACCGTGCGAGCACCGCTCTCGCGGGCGCCGCGCTCGCCCTCGCCGCGGCCCTCCCGCTCGCGGGATGCTCCGGCTCCGGCCACACCGCCTCGCTCCCCGACTACAAGATCCCGGCCGAGAAGGCGCGGGAGGGAGAGGCCGTCCCCGAGGGCAAGACCGGCAAGAGCGCCGACATGCGGTTCACCGTCGTCGGCTTCCGCGAGGCCATGACCGACGTCATGGGCACCCACGCCTCCATGAACGCCAAGGGCGCCTTCACCCGCGTGCGCGTCCTCGCCGTCAACACCGGGCGCGACATCCAGGTCTTCGACACCTGGCGGCAGCGGCTCGTCACCACCGACGGCGCGACCCACTCCCCCGACGTCAACGCCACCATGATCAAACGGCAGCCGGAGCGGCTCTCCGTCGGGGCGTCCATGCGCGTCGAGTTCGACCTGTGGTTCGACGTCCCCCGCGGCGCCAGGACCAGGGCCGTCCGGCTGTACGGCTCACCGCCGGTCGGCGCCACGACCGACCCCGCCCCGGCCGAGATCAAGCTCCCCTGACCCCCGGAACGCGCGAGGCCCGCCCGGCCCGGACGAACCGGGCCGAGCGGGCCTGACACGCTCGGACGCGCCGCTACTTCGCGGTCTCCTCGCCGGAGCCGTCCGCGGACCCCTCGTCCTCCGGACCGGCCTCCTCGGCCTCCGGACCGGGCCCCGGGGCCGCCTGAGCGGCGCCGTCGCCCAGCTCGCCGCCCAGATAGGCGGCCCGGACCTCCGGGTCGTCCAGCAGCTCCGCCGCCGGGGCCGACTTGACCACCCGGCCGGTCTCCAGCACGTACGCCCGGTGCGCGATCTGCAGCGCCTGCTGCGCGTTCTGCTCCACCAGCAGCACCGTCGTGCCGCGCCGGTTGATCTCCTGGATGATCGAGAAGATCTGCTGGACGAGCATGGGCGCCAGGCCCATCGACGGCTCGTCCAGCAGCAGCACCTTCGGCTTGGCCATCAGCGCCCGCCCGATCGCGAGCATCTGCTGCTCGCCGCCCGACATGGTGCCGCCCAGCTGCTTGCGGCGCTCGGCCAGACGCGGGAACAGCTCGAACGCCTCGGCCAGCTCCTTGGCGGGGTCGTCCTTGCGGGCGTAGGCGCCCATCAGCAGGTTCTCCTCCACCGTCATGCCGGGGAAGATCCCCCGGCCCTCCGGCGCCTGCCCGATGCCGACGAGCACCCGCTTGTGCCCGGGCATCCTGCTGATGTCCTCGCCGTCGAACCGGATCGCGCCCGACGACAGCCCGCGCAGCCCCGAGATGGTCTTCAGGGTCGTCGTCTTCCCGGCGCCGTTCGCGCCGATCAGCGTGACGATCTCCCCCTGGCCGACCTCCGCGGTGATGCCCTTCAGCGCCGCGATCTTCCCGTAGTGGACGTGGATGTCACTGATCTCAAGAAGCATCGGCCGGAGCCCCCAGATACGCCTCGATGACCCGCGGGTCGTTCTGCACCTCGGCCGGCAGGCCGTCCGCGATCTTCTGACCGAAGTCCAGCACCGCGACCCGGTCGCTGATGCCCATGACCAGGCTCATGTCGTGCTCGATCAGCAGCACCGTCACCCCGGTGTCCCGGATGTCGCGGATCAGCTGCTGGAGCGCCACCTTCTCCGCCGGGTTCATGCCCGCCGCGGGCTCGTCCAGCAGCAGCAGCTTCGGCTCGGTGGCCAGCGCCCGGGCGATCTCCAGCCGCCGCTGGTCGCCGTACGGCAGGTTCTTCGCCGCCTCGTCGCCGCGGTGCGGAATGCCCACCAGCTCCAGCAGCTCCTGCGCCCGCTCGCGTCCGCGGCGCTCCTCGCGGCGATGCCACGGAAGCCCGAGCGCCGCCCCGACGAACCCCGTCCGGTGGTGCGCGTCCGCGCCCACCATGACGTTCTCCAGCGCCGTCATGTTGTGGAACAGCCGCACGTTCTGGAACGTGCGCGCCACCCCCAGCTTCGTCACGACGTAGCGCTTCTTGCCGTCGATGCGCTTCCCGCGGAACACCACCTGCCCCTCGGTCGGCCGGTAGACGCCGGTGGTCACGTTGAACACCGTCGTCTTCCCCGCCCCGTTAGGGCCGATCAGCGCGAAGATCTCGCCCTCGCGGATCGTGATGTCCACCTTGTTGAGCGCGACAACGCCGCCGAACCGCATGACGACGTCCCGCAGCTCCAGGACGGGCGACGCGCCCTTCGCCTCGCTCACTTGCCCTCCTCCACGGCGGCCGCGTCCGACTGGCCAGGACCGGCCACCTCGGCGCCCATGCTGCCCATGCCGCCGGTGCCCTCGGCCAGCTCCGCCTTCCGCTGCCGCGACGGCCACAGGCCCTCCGGACGGAAGATCATCATCATGACGAGCGCGGCACCGAAGATCAGCATCCGGTAGTCGTGCAGGAACCGGAACCGCTCGGGCAGCCACGCCAGCACCGCCGCGCCCAGCATCACACCCGGAAGGTTGCCCGAACCGCCCAGCACCACGCCGGCCAGGATCAGCGCCGAGACCAGGAACTCGAAGTTCTGCGGGTTGATCGAAGTGATCTGCCCGGCGAACACCACGCCGCCGCTGCCGCCGATCGCCGCGCCGATCGCGAACGCCGCCAGCTTGAACTTGAACGTCGGCACGCCCATCAGCTCCGCCGCGTCCTCGTCCTCCCGGATCGACGCCCACGCGCGGCCCACCCGCGACCGCTCCAGCCGCTTCACGAAAACGATCGCGATGATGATGAACAGGACCAGCAGGTAGTAGTACGGCCGCGCGTCCAGCAGCCCGTACTTCAACGGCTGGACGCCCAGGATCTCGAACTCCGACAGCGACGGCGGGTGCGGGATCCCCTGCACACCGCGCGGGCCGTTCACGTACGAGCTGTTGTTCGCCGTCCGCTTGACGATCTCACCGAAGCCGAGCGTCACGATCGCCAGGTAGTCGCCGCGCAGCCGCAGCGTCGGCGCGCCGAGGATGACCCCCGCGAGCGCCGAGAACCCGATCGCCAGCCCCAGCGACTCCCAGAAGTTCCATTCGTAGCGCGTCGCGAAGATGGCCATCGTGTAGCCGCCCACCGCGTAGAACGCCACATATCCGAGGTCGAGGAGGCCGGCCATGCCGACCACCACGTTCAGCCCGATCGCCAGCAGCACGTAGATCGCGATCTGGCTGCTCAGCATCGACGGCCAGTCGCTGCCGCTCGGCGCCATGAACGAGCCGATCGCCTCGCTCGGCAGCAGCAGCGCCCCGACGATCAGCAGGAGGTAGACGGCCCACCGCACCGCGCCGGGAGCCGACGCCCACCAGTCGCGCAGCGGGTCCAGGGAGAACATGTCACGCGCCGAGCGGTTGCCGCCCGCGCCGCCGTTTCCGTTTGCGTTCTTCGTGAGGTTCATGCGCGCGCCCGCTGGAGGGACTCACCGAGAATGCCGGTGGGACGGAACATCAGGACCAGGATCAGCACCGAGAACGCGACCACGTCGCGCCACTGGGAACCGAAGAAGCTCGAACCGTACATCTCCAGCAACCCGAGAGTGAACCCGCCGACCAGGGCGCCCCGGAGGTTGCCGATGCCGCCGAGCACCGCCGCCGTGAACGCCTTGATGCCGAGCAGGAAGCCGACGAAGTAGTTCGTGCTCTCGAAGCGCAGGAAGTACAGCGCCGCGGCCACGCCGGCCATGACCCCGCCGACCAGGAACGTCACCTGCACGACCCGGTCGATGTTCACGCCCATCAGCACGGCCGTCTCCGGGTCCTGCGCCGTCGAGCGGATGCCCCGGCCGAGCTTCGTGCGGTTCACGAACTGGTCCAGCGCGACCATCATGAGCACCGCGCCCAGGAAGACGATCAACTGGTCGTTGCGGATGAGGATCGGCCCGACGTCCACGACGTCCGACAGCTTCTTGAAGTGCTCGTTGACGTCGAGCTTGCCGCCCTCCTTCGAGGTGCCGAACACGCGGTGGATGAGCACCGTGCCCATCAGCTGCTGGATGAAGATCGACGCGCCGATCGCCGAGATCAGCGCCGCCAGTCTCGACGCCCCCCGTTTGCGCAGCGGCCGGTAGGCCGCCACCTCGAGCAGCATCGCGCCGCCGCCCGCGACCGCGCCGCCGACGACGGCCATGAGCGCCACCACGCCGATCAGCGCGACACCGCCGACCGCCGACACGTTCAGGGACCGCACCGTCCACAGCGCCGCGAACGTGCCGACCATGAAGATGTCGGCATGCGCGAAGTTGATCAGCCGGAGCACGCCGTAGACCATCGTGTAGCCCAGCGCCAGCAGCGCGTAGATCGCGCCCAGCGCCAGCCCGTCGACGGTCGACGGCCAGAATTGATTGATGAAGTCGTCGAGCACCTTCGGTCGCCTTCGTCAAAAGGAGCGGGAGCGCTGTAGCGCTCCCGCTCCCGCGCCATCAGGGGCCCCCGGGGCCGGGGGCGGTCGGTCCGGGCGTGGTGACGCCTACGAGACCTTCGCTTCGTTGCTGTTGCCGAGCAGAGGCAGCTTGTTGTCCTTCACCTCGTAGATGAAGATGTCCTGGGCCGCCAGCTCGCCGTTCTCGGCGAACTTGATCTGCTTCCCGACGCCCTGGATGTCCTCGGTCTTCACGAAGCTGTTGATGTCCTCCGGCTCGGTCTTGCCGGCCTTGACCGCCTCGATGAACGCCGTCGCGGCGTCGAAGCCCTCGGTCGAGTAGATGGCGACCTCGGAGTTGAACTTCGCCTTGTAGTCGTCGGCGAACTTCTTGGCCTTCGGGTTCGTCTTGCCCTCGGCGTCGATCAGGCAGCCGCAGCTCAGCAGCGCGCCCTGCGCGTTCGCCTGGCCGGCGCCCTCGATCAGGCCGGTCGCCAGCGAGCCGTCGCCGGACATCATCTTGCCCTTGTAGCCGGCCTCGCGCAGCTGCTTGAACAGCCGCCCCGCCACGGCGTAGTAACCGCCGAAGTAGACCGCGTCCGGCTTGAACTGGTTGATCTTGTTGACGGTCGAGGAGTAGTCCGTCGCCTTGTCGTCGACCGCGTCGGTCTGGGTCTGCACGCCCTTGGCGCCGGCGGCCTTGCCGATGGCGTCGGCGAGGCCCTTGCCGTAGTCCTGGTTGTCCGACACCGTGAAGAGCTTCTTCGCCTTCACCGAGTTCACCAGGAAGTTCGCGGCGCCCTCGCTCTGCACGGCGTCGTCGGCCACCACCCGGTGCCAGTACTTCCAGCCCTTCTCGCCGAGCGTGATGTTGGTCGCCGACGGCGACACGCTCGGGACCTTGGCCTCTTCGAGGATCGGGGCGACGCTCTGCGACTCACCGGAGAACGCGGGACCGATGAGGCCGGCGATCTTGTCGTTCTTGATCGCGCCCTGCGCCAGCGTCGTCGCCTGCTCCGGCTTGCCCTGGCTGTCGTAGGTCTTGAACTTGATCTTGACCTTCGGGTTCGTGGCGTTGTACTGCTCGATGGCCAGCTGCGCGCCCTGCTTGGGCGGGATCACCAGGCCCGAGTTCTCACCGGTCAGGTCACCCATGAACCCGATCGTGACCTCGTTGCCACTGCCGGAGTCGCTATCGCCGTCACCGCACGCCACGGCGCTGAGCGCGAGCGCCGCGCTCACCGCAACCGCGCCGGTGATCCTCATCATGTTGCGCCGCAAGGTGCCCAACCTTTCCATCCGGATCCGGGAGGGGATCGGGTACGAGTGAAGCCCCGACGCCGACGCCCTCGGAGGGAGGAAACCGGTCACTCGGGGACCAGGTATGTCGTACACCGTCGACCCACCCCAGAACAGGACCCCCGGATCGAAGGGTTACTCGTTCGTTACGCCCCTGTGCCCATCCGATACCGGGCGTTGCCTGGGACGATTACGAAACGTGACGTCGACGGCCCGGTCCGGTACCTGCGCTTTGGACCTTGACAACCAGGGGTTCGACCACGCTGAGGAGTCAGCCCGCGGCGGGCTCGTCCCCGCCTCCGGAGGCGCCCGCCACGACCGCCTCGGCGACGGCCCGCATCGTGAGCCGCCGGTCCATCGAGGTCTTCTGGATCCACCGGAAGGCCTCGGCCTCGGACCACCCGTGGGCCTGCTGTAGCAGCCCCTTGGCCCGGTCGACCACCTTGCGCGTCTCCAGCCGCTCCTGCAGCCCCGCGACCTCGGCCTCCAGGGCGCGCATCTCGGTGTACCGGCTCACCGCCATCTCGATCGCCGGCGTGAGGTCGGTCTTGGAGAACGGCTTGACGAGATAGGCCATCGCGCCCGCGTCGGTCGCCCGCTGGACGAGTTCGCGCTGCGAGAACGCGGTGAGGATCACCACCGGCGCGATCCGCTCCGCGGAGATCCGCTCGGCCGCCGAGATGCCGTCCAGGACCGGCATCTTCACGTCGAGGATCACGAGGTCGGGCTTCAGCTCCCCGGCCAGCCGGACGGCCGTCTCACCGTCCCCGGCCTCCCCGACCACCTCGTAGCCGTCCTCCTGAAGCATCTCCTTCAGGTCCAGCCTGATCAGGGCCTCGTCTTCCGCGATCACAACTCGCCGAGCGCTCTCCACGCCCACGACCCTACCGAAACCCGCTACCCTGGTCCCCGCCAGGGTTGCCCGGAGAGCCCGTCCCGCACGAGCAACCTAGATGTCCAAATTATTAGGACATTAGCCCCGATAGCCCAATGGCAGAGGCAATGTGCTCAAACCACATCAAGTGTGGGTTCGAATCCCACTCGGGGCACCTCTCGACCAGTGAGCACTGCGGTTTTCGACGGCAGTCAGCGGCGCCTCCCCACACGGACACAGAAGTGTCGTAGCCCCGCGCAACACTGTGCGCATGTATGACATCACCATGCGTCATCGCGCCCTTGCGCTGCTGGACCAGGGCCTCACGATCAGCGATGTCAGCCGCCGAACCGGCATTTCGCGCGGCGCGATCCGTGAATGGCTCCTGCGGATCGAGCAGGGACGCGATCTCTACGTCCAGCCGCACCGAGACTGCCCGCGGTGCACGGCATTACCGAGAGCACCTGAGCCGAAGGACTCCTACTCCTACCTCCTCGGCCTTTACCTGGGCGATGGCTGCATCAGCCCCGTGGGCGACCGCAGAAAGATGATCTGGGCTCTCCGGATCGCCTGCGCCAGCGCCTGGCCCGGACTGATCGATCAGTGCGTGGCAGCCGTCAGCGCCGTCCGGCCGGGGAACAAGGTGCGGATCATCCAGCGGGTCGGCTGCGTCGAGGTCAACAGCCACTCCAAGCACTGGCCCTGCTTCTTCCCCCAGCACGGGCCGGGCAAGAAGCACGAACGGAAGATCGAACTACTCCCCTGGCAGCAGGAGATCGTGGACGAGTTCGCTGAGGACTTCGTCCGCGGGCTGCTCCACTCCGACGGGTGTCGCTTCACCAACCGAGTCCGGCGGCTGCTGAAGAACGAGGAGCGCTGGTACGAGTACCCCCGCTACAACTTCACGAACGTGTCGCTGGACATCCAGGGGTTGTTCACCGATGCGCTGGATCGGCTCGGGATCGCGTGGAGGCAGATGAACGAGAAGAACATCTCGGTCGCGAAGAGGGAGGCGGTGGCGCGGCTGGACGAGTTCGTCGGACCGAAGTACTGAGGGGCGGGGTTCCCGGAGCGTCGCGGAAATGAGACCGGGCGGTGATGAGTGCGCTGCGCGCAGGGTCCGCGGGTCCGGTCGTGAAGGGTGCGGCGGGGAGGAGGCCGGGCACCGCGCGGGGTGCGGGTCGCGCGGTGCCCGGCAGGGGTGATGGTCAGTGGGGAACGGCGATGGCGTCGCCGAGGCTGTGCACGCGCAGGGCGTTCGTCGAGCCGGCGGTGCCGGGGGGCGAGCCGGCGACGACGACGACCTTGTCGCCCTTCTGGAACCGGCCGAGTTCGAGGAGGGCCTGCTCGACCTGGCGGACCATCGTGTCGGTGTGGTCGACCTGGGGGACGATGAAGGTCTCGACGCCCCAGACGTGGGCGAGCCTGCCGCGGACGGCGGGCACGGAGGTGAAGGCGAGCAGCGGGATCGGCGAGCGGTAGCGGGACAGGCGCCGGGCGGTCTCGCCGGACATGGTGAAGGCGGCGAGGGCCTCGGCGCCGACGATCGCGCCGACCTCGGCGGCGGCGCGGGCGATGGCGCCGCCGATGGTCTCGGGCATCCGCTCCAGGGTGTGGGTGGCCTGGAGGGCGGCCTGCTCGGCGGTCTGCACGATGCGGCTCATCGTGAGGACGGACTCGATGGGGTACTGGCCGACGCTGGTCTCGCCGGAGAGCATGACGGCGTCGGCGCCCTCGAAGACGGCGTTGGCGACGTCGGAGGTCTCGGCGCGGGTGGGGCGGGGCGCGGAGATCATGGATTCGAGCATCTGGGTGGCGACGATGACCGGGCGGGCCTTCTCGCGGCAGAGCTCGATGGCGCGCTTCTGGACGATCGGCACCTGTTCGAGGGGCATCTCGACGCCGAGGTCGCCGCGAGCCACCATGATGCCGTCGAAGGCGGCGACGATCTCGGGGAGCCGCTCGACGGCCTGCGGCTTCTCGATCTTGCCGATGAGGGGGACGCGGACGCCCTCCTCTTCCATGATCTGGTAGCAGATGTCGGCGTCGGCGGGGGTGCGGACGAAGGACAGCGCGACGAGGTCGACGCCGAGGCGCAGGGCCCAGCGCAGGTCCTGCTCGTCCTTCTCGGTGAGGGCGGGGACGCTGACGGGGACGCCGGGCAGGTTGAGGCCCTTGTTGTCGGACACCATGCCGCCGACGGTGACGGTGGTGTGGACGCGGGGGCCCTCGACCGAGGTGACCTTGAGGGCGACGCGGCCGTCGTCGATGAGGACGGTGTCGCCGGGGCTGACGTCGCCCGGCAGCCCCTGGTAGGTGGTGGACACCTCGCGGCGGGTGCCGGGGACGTCGTCGGTGGTGATGGTGAAGTCGTCGCCGAGGGTGAGCCGTACGGGGCCGTCGGGGAAGCGCCCGATGCGGATCTTGGGGCCCTGCAGGTCCGCCAGGATGCCGACGCCGCGTCCGGTGGCGTCGGCGGCGGCGCGGATCCGGTGGTAGACCTCCTCGTGGACGGCATGCTCGCCGTGGCTCATGTTGAGCCGGGCGACGTCGACGCCGGCTTCGACGAGGGCGTGGATCTGCTCGCTGCTGGAGCAGGCCGGACCGATGGTGCTGACGATCTTCGCTCGACGGGTCACGTCACAACCGTACTTAGTTACTTGCCGGTACGGATATTCGTGCAGGATATGGTCGCCCGGGGTTCACCGAGTGGTCTAGGTCAGAGGTCTAGACCACATGTGGCCGCGTCACCGCTTGAACACCTCCACGGCGGCCTGGCAGAACGCCTTGAGGTCGTCGGGCTTGCGGCTGCTGACCAGCACGTTGGGGCCGTTCTCGCAGATCTGGACCTCCTCGTCCACCCAGGTGGCCCCCGCGTTGCGCAGGTCGGTCCGCAGGCTCGGCCAGGACGTCACGGTGCGCCCCCGGACGACGCCGGCCTCGATGAGGGTCCACGGGCCGTGGCAGATGACGGCGACGGGCTTGCCCGCGTCGAAGAACGACCGGGCGAACGCGACGGCGTCGGGGTCGGTGCGCAGGAAGTCGGGGTTGGCGACGCCGCCGGGCAGGACGAGGGCGTCGAACTCGGTGTGGTCGGAGACGTCGACGGTGGTGTCGACGGGGAAGGTGTCGGCCTTGTCCAGGTGGTCGAACGCCTGGAGCCTGCCGGACTGCGTGGAGACCAGGCGCGGGGTGGCGCCGGCCTGCTCCACGGCCTTCCACGGCTCGGTCAGCTCGACCTGCTCGGTGCCCTCGGGTGCGCACAGGAAGGCGATGGTCCTGCCCTGAAGATCGTTGTTCGACATCGGTTGCCTCCGTTGGTCGGTGTTCTCTGGCCCCTGCCCGCGAACACGGGTGGTATGCAGGAAGGGTGAACCCCACGGGCTACCGCGAGTACCGGACGCCGGGGATGGCCTGCTCGTGGACGGCGGCGTTGCCGCCGGACGCCGAGCCGTTCGTCCAGCGCGTGCTCCCTGACGCGTGCGTGGACCTCATCTGGGCGGCCGGCGGGCTTCTGGTGGCGGGGCCGGACACGGGTCCGATGCCGGCGGTCATGCGGCCCGGCGAGGAGATCGCGGCGGTGCGGTTCGTGCCGGGGACGGCGCCGCCGGTGCTGGGCGTCCCGGCGGACGCTCTGCGGGACGGGCGGGTGCCGTTGCGCGAGTTGTGGGGCGCGGAGGCCGATCGGCTGGCGGAGGTCGTGGCGGCGGCGGACGACCGCCGCGCGGCGCTGGTGGCGGCCGTGCGGGTGCGGATGGGCCCGGCGGATCCGCTCGTCGGGTCGGTGGTCGGGGGTCTGGCGGAGGGTTCGGTCCGTGATGTGGCGGACGGGCTCGGAATCGGTGAGCGGCAGTTGCGGCGGCGGTCGCTGGCGGTGTTCGGGTACGGGCCGAAGACGCTGCAGCGGGTGCTGCGGTTCCAGCGGGCGCTGGGCCTGGCGCGGGCGGGCGGGCCGCTGGCGGAGGTCGCGTTCGCGGCGGGTTACGCCGACCAGGCCCATTTCGCGCACGAGGTGCGGGACCTGGCGGGCGAGCCCGTGCGGAACCTGCTGTGACCGTCTCCGGACCGGTCAGGGCTTGAGGCGTCCGTAGGCGCGCAGGGTCGTGAGGCGTTCGACGGTGACGTGGCCGCGCCATTCGGGGCCGGTGACGGGTGTCCAGATGGGGAAGGCGACGTCCCAGCCGCCGTCGTCGCCCTGCTCGTCGATGAGGGCGTCGAGGCGGGCGTCGATGTCGCCGGCGTCGAAGAGCCGGCGCCCGTACCCGCCGGGGGCGGGCGCGAAGTCGAGCGGTCCCTGGTGGTCGCTGGTGGCGTGGGCGGCGAGGACGTCGCGGACGCGGGTGAAGGCCGCCTCGGCGCGGTCGCGGTCGGGGACGTGGTCGAGGAAGGTCAGGACGGCGAGGACGTCGTAGCCGCCGGGTTCGGCGCCGGGGGCCTCCAGGTAGCGCCAGCAGAAGTCGGTGGCGGGTCCGAGCCAGGGGTGGTGCGCGCCGGCCCTGTGGAGCATGCCGGCGAGGGTGGCGGTGGGGTTGATGGCGGCGGGCGGGTCGTCGGGTGTCTGCCACCAGGGGGCGTGCGGGGCGTCGCGGACGGTCGGCAGGACGAAGGGCACTCCCCCGCCGTCGGCGGTGATGGAGGCCAGGTAGCCCGCGATGCGCGTGACGGCGGGGTCGGCGTCGGCGCCCGCCTCGTGCAGGAGCTGCAGGGCGTGCTGGGCGGGGACGGGTTGGCTGTCCTCGCCGCGCAGGTCCGGTTCGAGGGCGTGGCCGTATCCGCCGTCGGGGTTCTCGTAGGGCCTGAGGGCGGCGAGGACGGCCGCGGCGGGGCCGCCGCGGAAGTGGAGGGCGAAGCGGTGCCGGTCGATGAGGCGGCCGTTGAGGCGCATGAACTCCGCGGCGCGCGCGAGGCCGGTTCGGTGCAGGACCTTCATGCCTCTGACGCTAGGGCGGGCGGTGGCCGGGCGTCTTGTCGGAAACGGACGCGGGTCGCGGGAGGGGGCGCGGTGGGCCCGGCCACCCCAGCGGTGGGTGGCCGGGCCCCTGGCGTCCCGCGTCGCGGGGTGGGGGTGCGGGCGGCCCCGGTGGCGGCCGCGTGCGCGGCGGGAGCCGCTGACGCGCCGACCGCCGCGGGGCGAGCCCAGGCGGGACCGTAGCCGACCAGCACGAAGACCACAAGTTGCCCTCTTTCCCATGCTTCCCGACATTCCCGGTTGCACCGTGTCTGTGATCTCCTTGCGTCATGAGCGATCCGCTTGACGAACGTGACATCGCCGGTGCCCCGCTCGCCGTGGTGGCGCGGGCGGCGGAGCCGTACCTGGCGAGCCTGCCGGACCGTCCCGTCCACGACCGGTCGCAGGACCCGCTCCTGGACGAGCTGGACGGGCCGCTTCCGGACACGGGGGACGGCGCGGTGGCCGCGGTCGAGCGGCTGGTGCGGATCGGCACCCGGGCGGCGACGCACTCGTCCGGGCCGCGGTTCTTCCACTTCGTGGTGGGCGGGTCGACGCCCGCGGCCATGGCGGGCGACTGGGCGGCGTCGCTGCTCGACCAGGCGGCCGGGCTGTGGCTGACGTCGCCGCTGGCGGCGCGGGCGGAGACGGTGGTCCTGCGCTGGCTCAGGGAGCTGTTCGGGCTGCCCGCGGCGTTCGGCGGCGTGCTGACGCCGAGCGCCACGCTCGCGCACGTGGCGGGCCTGGCGGCCGCGCGGCACTGGTGGGCGGCCGGGCACGGCGTGGACGTCGCGTCGCGGGGCCTGGCGGGGCTGCCGGCGATGCCGGTGTTCACCAGCGGCCTCGTGCACGTCAGCACCCGCAAGGCGCTGCAGATCCTCGGCTGCGGCCGGGACACCCTGCGGACGTTCGCCCGCGACGACGCGGGACGGGTCGATCTGAAGGCGATGGACGCCGCGCTCGCCGGGGCGGGCGGGCCCGCGGTGGTCGTGGCGAACCTCGGCGAGGTGAACACGGGCGACAGCGACCCGATCGCCGAGATGGCGGATCTCGCGGAGCGGCACGGGGCCTGGCTGCACGTGGACGGCGCGTTCGGGCTGTTCGCGGCCCTCAGCCCCCGGACGGCCCATCTCGCGCAGGGCGTCGAGCGGGCGGACTCGGTGACGGCGGACGGCCACAAGTGGCTGAACGTGCCGTACGAGAGCGGGTTCTCCTTCGTCCGCGATCCGGCGTCGCTGAGCAGCGCCTTCGGGGCGTGGGGCGCGGCGTACCTGCCGGACGCCGACGAGGAGCGGGTGAACTACAACATGCTCGGCCCGGAGTCGTCCCGCCGGGCGCGGGCGCTGCCGATCTGGGCGACGCTGCGGGCGTACGGGCGGGACGGGTACCGGGAGATGGTGGAGCGTCACCTCGACGTGGCCGCCCATCTGGGCGGGCTCGTCGAGGCGGCGCCCGACCTGGAGCTGCTCGCTCCGGTGCGGCTCTGCATCGCGTGCTTCCGGTACCGCCCGGACGGCGTCCCGGAGGAGGACCTGAACGAGCTGAACGCGTGCCTGGGCGAGGCGCTGCTCGCGGACGGCCGCGTTTACGCGGGCACCAGCACCTACCGGGGCATGACGGTGTTCCGTCCGGCGCCGCTCAACTGGCGGACGACGACCTCCGACGTGGAGCTGCTGGTGGACGTGCTCCGTGAACTGGGCGCCAGCCTCGCCCGCTGATCCGCTCCTCCGGTCCGCTCAGTCGTTCCAGGGCAGGGTCTCGTCGAGCTCGTCGAAGGGCTGGGTGAGGCTGTACCAGCAGCCGGAGTCGTCCCGGAAGATCGCCTCGATCCCGTACGGGCGCTTTTCGGGCGGGTGGACGAACTCGACGCCCCGGGCCGACAGCCGCTCGTACTCGGCCTGGCAGTCGTCGGTGTTGAAGGCGCCCGCGCCGAGGACGCCCTTGGCGATGAGCGCCCTCATCTGGGCGGCGGAGTCGGGGTCCATGGTGGGCGGGCCGGGGACCATGAGGGCGAGGCTCAGCTCGGGCTGGTTCTTCGCCCCGACGGTGACCCAGCGCATCCCGCCCTCGCCGAGGGTCATGTCGTCGCGGACCTCCAGGCCGAGCTTCTCGGTGAAGAACCGCTTGGCCGAGTCCTGGTCGAGCACCCAGACGGTGGCCAGCCCGAGATTGGTGATCATGCCGGTGTCTCCTTGGTGAACAGGGATGATGCGTTCACGCTAGGGCGTGTCGGGCCGCCCGGCCTTCTCGGTTATTGCTGCTCGCGGAAGCCGCCCGCCCAGAACAACACGAAGCATCCGGGGATGGCGGAGGCGTTCCCGGCGCGGGCGCGCCTGCGGAACTCGGTGGGCGTCGTCCCGGTCCGCTGCTTGAAGCGGGTGCAGAATGTGCCGAGGCTGGTGAAGCCGACCTGCATGCAGATCTCGGTGACGGTCAGGTCGGCGGTGCGCAGCAGGTCCTGCGCGCGCTCGATGCGGCGGCGGGTGAGGTAGGCGCCGGGCGTCTCGCCGTAGACCTCGCGGAACAGCCGGACGAAGTGGTAGCGCGAGTATCCGGCGCGGGCGGCGACGGCGGAGACGTCCAGCGGCTCGGCCCATTCGCGGTCCATGGCGTCGCGGGCGAGCCTCATCCGGCGCAGGACGCCGGTGTCCAGGGTGGGCGGCGCACCCACCCGAACGTTTCCCATGCTCCGATGCTGGCACACCGCACCGACAGGAACGCGCGCGCGAAGGCGAGGCCCTGGAGGAGATCCTCCAGGGCCTCGCCGCTCGCTGCAGGGGTCAGGCCATCGGGCGCGCCGTCGGCGGGATCGGGTACGGCAGGTCGGTCCGGCCGCCGAGGTGGGCGTCGACGCCGTGCGCGGCGGCGCGGCCCTCGGCGATGGCCCAGACGATCAGGGACTGGCCGCGGCCCATGTCGCCCGCGGCGAACACGCCGTCCACGGACGTCCGGTAGTCGCGGTCGCGGACCACGTTGCCGCGCTGGTCCAGCTCGACGCCGAGCTGTTCCAGCAGCCCCTCGCGCTGCGGGCCGAGGAAGCCCATGGCGAGCGTGACCAGCTCGGCGGGGATCTCCCGCTCGGTGCCCTCGACGGGCGCGAACCCGGCCTGCGGGCCGCCGACCTCCACCAGCCTCAGCGCGCGGACGTTGCCGTCCGCGTCGCCCAGGAACTCGGTGGTGGACACGGCGTACACGCGGTCGCCGCCCATGTCGGCGAGCTCCTCGTGGGCGCTCTCCACCTTGAACAGCATCGGGTACGTCGGCCACGGCTGGCCGTCGGGGCGCGCCTCCGGCGGCCGCGGCATGATCTCCAGCTGGGTGACCGACGCGGCGCCCTGCCGGATCGCGGTGCCGATGCAGTCGGCGCCGGTGTCGCCGCCGCCGATGACGACGACGTGCTTGCCCTCCGCCGAGATGGGCGACGTGTCGTAGTCGCCCTCCTGCACCTTGTTCGAGGGCGGCAGGTACTCCATCGCCTGGTAGACGCCCTTGAGCTCGCGTCCCGGGACGGGCAGGTCGCGCCACGCGGTGGCGCCGCCCGCCAGGACGACGGCGTCGTTGGACGCGCGCAGTTCGTCCGCGGTGACGTCGACGCCCACGTTCACCGAGGTCCGGAAGGCGGTGCCCTCGGCGCGCATCTGGGCGAGGCGCCGGTCGAGGTGCCGCTTCTCCATCTTGAACTCGGGGATGCCGTAGCGCAGCAGGCCGCCGATCCGGTCGGCGCGCTCGTACACCGTGACGTCATGGCCGGCGCGGGTGAGCTGCTGCGCGGCGGCGAGGCCCGCGGGCCCCGAACCGACCACCGCGACCCTCCTGCCGGTCTGGACGGCCGGCGGCTGCGGGCGCACCCAGCCCTCCGCGAACGCCCGGTCGATGATCTCGACCTCGACCCGCTTGATCGCCACCGGGTCCTGGTTGATGCCGAGGACGCAGGCGCTCTCGCACGGGGCCGGGCACAGCCTCCCGGTGAACTCCGGGAAGTTGTTGGTGGCGTGCAGCCGCTCCACGGCCTCCTGCCAGTCCTTGCGGTACACGAGGTCGTTCCACTCGGGGATGAGGTTGCCGAGCGGGCAGCCCTGGTGGCAGAACGGGATGCCGCAGTCCATGCAGCGGCTCGCCTGCTTCTCCAGCCTGTCCTTGCCGAAGTCCTCGTAGACCTCCGACCAGCTCCTGATCCGCACGTCGACCGGGCGGCGCTTCGGGAGCTCCCGCCGGACGGTGAGGAAACCCTTCGGGTCAGCCATGTTGGAAGTCCCCCTCTCTCAGCTCTGCGCCGCGGCCATGACGGCCTCGTCGACGTCGCGCCCCTCGGCCTCGGCCTTGGCCATCGCGTCCAGGACCCGCCGGTAGTCGCGCGGCATGATCTTGGTGAAGCGGGCGGCGGCGCCGTCCCAGTCCTCCAGCAGCCGCCGGGCCACCACCGAGCCGGTCTCGGCCAGGTGCCGCTCCGTCAGCGCCCGGACGGTGTCCACGTCCGCGGCGTCCAGCGGCTCCAGGTCGACCATCTCGCCGTTGACCCGCTCGGGCACCAGGTCCAGGACGTAGGCGATGCCGCCGGACATGCCGGCCGCGAGGTTGCGGCCCGTCCGGCCGAGGATCACCGCGCGGCCCCCGGTCATGTACTCGCAGGCGTGGTCTCCGACGCCCTCGACGACGGCGGTGGCGCCGGAGTTGCGGACGCAGAACCGCTCGCCGACGACCCCGCGGGCGAACAGCTCGCCGGACGTGGCTCCGTACAGGATCACGTTGCCGCCGATGATCTGCTCCTCGGCGGCGAACGCGGCGTCCGCGGGGGGACGCAGCATGACGCGCCCGCCGGACAGGCCCTTGCCGACATAGTCGTTGGCGTCGCCGACCAGCCGCAGCGTGACGCCGCGCGGCACGAACGCGCCGAAGGAGTTGCCCGCCGAGCCGGTGAAGGTGACGTCGATGGTGTCGTCGGGCAGCCCGCCGCCGCCCCACTTCTTGGTCACCTCGTGGCCGAGCATGGTCCCGACCGTCCGGTTGACGTTGCGGATCGGCAGCTCGAGCCGCACCTGGTCGCCGAACGAGATCGCACCCTCGGCGAGCTGGATCAGCGTGTTGTCCAGGGCCTTCTCCAGCCCGTGGTCCTGCTCGATCATCCGGTGCAGGGCCGCGCCCTCCGCCCGCGCCGGGACGTGCAGGATCGGGGCCAGGTCCAGTCCGGCGGCCTTCCAGTGCTCGACCGCCTCCCGGGTGTCGATCATCTCGACGTGGCCGATCGCCTCGGCCACGGAGCGGAACCCGAGGGCCGCCAGGTACTCGCGGACCTCCTCCGCCACGAACTCGAAGAAGTTCACCACGAACTCGGGCTTGCCGGAGAACCGCTGCCGCAGCACCGGGTTCTGGGTGGCGACGCCGACCGGGCAGGTGTCCAGGTGGCAGACCCGCATCATGATGCAGCCCGACACCACCAGCGGCGCGGTCGCGAAGCCGTACTCCTCGGCGCCGAGCAGCGCCGCGACGACGACGTCCCGTCCGGTCTTCATCTGCCCGTCGGTCTGCACGACGATGCGGTCGCGCAGCCCGTTCAGCAGCAGCGTCTGCTGGGTCTCGGCGAGGCCGAGCTCCCACGGCGCGCCGGCGTGCTTCAGCGACGTCAGCGGGGACGCGCCCGTGCCGCCGTCGTGCCCGGAGATGAGCACCACGTCGGCGTGCGCCTTGGACACCCCGGCCGCGACCGTGCCGACCCCGACCTCGGCGACGAGCTTGACGTGCACGCGCGCCGCCGGGTTGGCGTTTTTCAGGTCGTGGATGAGCTGCGCCAGGTCCTCGATCGAGTAGATGTCGTGGTGCGGCGGCGGCGAGATGAGGCCGACGCCGGGGGTGGAGTGCCGCGTCTTGGCGATCCACGGGTAGACCTTGTGGCCGGGCAGCTGGCCGCCCTCGCCGGGCTTGGCGCCCTGCGCCATCTTGATCTGGATGTCGTCGGCGTTGGTGAGGTACTCCGAGGTCACGCCGAACCGGCCGGAGGCCACCTGCTTGATCGCGCTGCGCCGCAGGTCGCCGTTCTCGTCCGGGGTGAAGCGCGCCGGGTCCTCGCCGCCCTCGCCGGTGTTGGACTTGCCGCCGAGGCGGTTCATCGCGATCGCGAGGGTCTCGTGGGCCTCCGCCGAGATGGAGCCGTAGGACATCGCGCCGGTGGAGAACCGCTTGACGATCTCCGATACCGGTTCGACCTCCTCGATCGGCACCGGCTCCCGGTCGCCCTCACGGAGCCGGAACAGCCCGCGGAGCGTCATCAGCTCCTCGGCCTGCGAGTCGACCTTGGAGGTGTACTCCTTGAAGATCTCGTAGCGGCGGGTGCGGGTGGCGTGCTGCAGCTTGAACACCGTGTCCGGGTTGAACAGGTGCGGCTCGCCCTCGCGGCGCCACTGGTACTCGCCGCCGACCTCCAGGGTCCGGTGCGCCAGGTCGTTGCCGCCCGGCGGGTAGGCGCGGGCGTGCCGCTCGGCGACCTCGCGGGCCAGCACGTCGAAGCCGACGCCGCCGAGCCGGGAGGTGGTGCCGGTGAAGCACCGCGCCACCACGTCCGCGCCGAGCCCGATCGCCTCGAAGATCTGCGCGCCGGTGTAGGACGCGACCGTGGACACGCCCATCTTCGACATGACCTTCAGGACGCCCTTGCCGTAGGCCTTCACCAGGTTCCGGGCGGCCTTGGCCGGGTCCGGCCCCTCGATCACTCCGCCGCGCACGAGGTCCTCGACGGTCTCGATCGCCAGGTACGGGTTGATCGCGGACGCGCCGTACCCGATGAGCAGCGCCATGTGGTGGCACTCGCGGGCCTCGCCCGTCTCGATCACCAGGCCGACCTGGGTGCGGGTCTTCTCCCGGATCAGGTGGTGGTGCACGGCGCCGGTCAGCAGCAGCGACGGGATCGCGGCGCGGGCGGAGTCGGCGCCGCGGTCCGACAGCACGATGATCCGCGCGCCGGCCTCGATGGCCCGGCTGACCTCGGAGTTGATCTCCTCCAGGCGGGCCTGCAGGGCCTCTCCCCCGCCGGCGACGTCGTACAGGCCGTGTACGACGTACGCGGCCAGGTGCGGCAGCGACCCCTCGTCGTCGATGTGCATGATCTTGGACAGCTCGTCGTTGTCCAGGATCGGGGTCGGCAGCACCAGGCGCCGGCACGAGTCCGGGCCGGGCTCCAGCAGGTTGCCCTCCGGGCCGAGCGTGGACTGCAGCGAGGTGACGAGCTCCTCGCGGATCGCGTCCAGCGGCGGGTTCGTGACCTGCGCGAACAGCTGCTTGAAGTAGTCGAACAGCAGCCGCGGCCGCTCGGAGAGCACCGCGATCGGGGTGTCGGTGCCCATCGACCCGATCGGCTCCGCGCCCGTCCGCGCCATCGGCGTCAGGATGATCCGCTGCTCTTCGAGGGTGTAGCCGAACGTCTGCTGCCGCCGGACGAGCGTCTCGTGGGTCGGGATCTCCCGCTCGCGCTGCGGCAGCTCCTCGAACCGGACCAGGCCCTCGTGCAGCCACCGCCCGTACGGGTGCTCGGCGGCCAGCTCGGCCTTGACCTCGTCGTCCTCGACGATCCGCCCGGCGGCGGTGTCGACAAGGAAGATCTTGCCGGGCTGCAGTCGGCCCTTGCGGACGACCTTGGCGGCGGGGATGTCGAGCACGCCCGCCTCGCTGGCCAGCACGACCAGGCCGTCGTCGGTCACCCAGTACCGGCCCGGGCGCAGTCCGTTGCGGTCCAGGACCGCTCCGACGACGGTGCCGTCGGTGAAGCTGACGCTGGCGGGGCCGTCCCACGCCTCCATCAGCGTGGAGTGGAACTCGTAGAACGCCCGGCGGTCGGCGTCCATCTCGGTGTGGTTCTCCCACGCCTCCGGGATCATCATCAGCACCGCGTGCGGCAGCGACCGCCCGCCGAGGTGCAGCAGCTCCAGGCACTCGTCGAAGGACGCGGTGTCGGACGCCTCGATGTCGATCACCGGGAAGATCCGGGAGAGGTCGCCGGGGAGGAGGTCGGACTTCAGCAGCGCCTCGCGGGCCCGCATCCAGTTCCGGTTGCCCTTCACGGTGTTGATCTCGCCGTTGTGGGCGATGAACCGGTATGGGTGCGCCAGCTCCCAGGCCGGGAAGGTGTTGGTCGAGAACCGCGAGTGGACCAGCGCGATCGCGCTGGTGAAGCGGCGGTCCGACAGGTCGGGGAAGAACGGCTCCAGCTGCGGGGTCGTCAGCATCCCCTTGTAGACGATCGTGCGGCTGGACAGGCTCGGGAAGTAGACCCGCACGTCCTGCTCGGCGCGCTCGCGCATGCAGAACACGGCGCGGTCCAGCTCCAGGCCGGTCCTGCCCTCGTGCGGGCCGCCGGCCGCGGGGGCGACGAACATCTGCGCGAAGTGCGGCATGACCCGGCGGGCGGCCGGGCCGGTGAAGTCGGGGTCGTGCGGGAGCTCGCGCCAGCCGAGGACCGTCAGGCCCTCCTCCACGCACAGCGTCTCGACGTGCGCGACCGCGGCGGCGCGCTCGTCGCCGTCCGCGGGAAGGAACGCGATGCCGGCCGCGTAGCCGCCGGCCTCGGGGAGCGGGAAGTCGCAGACCTCGCGGAAGAACGCGTCCGGGACCTGGACGAGGATGCCGACCCCGTCGCCGTCGTCCGGCTCCGCGCCGACGGCCCCACGGTGGTCGAGGTTCTTCAGGACGTCCAGTGCCTTCTGGACGATGTCGTGGCTCTTGCGTCCGTGCAGGTCGGCGACTATGCCGACGCCGCAGGCGTCATGCTCGTTGGCCGGGTCGTACAGGCCCTGCGGCTGGGGGCGGCCAGGTGCACGGCCATCAGGTGTGAGGGCAGCAGCAGCCATCAACCCTCCCGTCGTCGTGTCACTGCTTGATGTCAGTGCGGCACGGGACGACGTTGGCCCTGCTGCGGTGAGATGACATTACATCACTGCCGGGATCATGCCCGACTGCACCAGATCGCGAAACTTCTTCGGGGCGATCGGACGTGCGCCATCTCGGATTGGTTTAGACCAGGTTACCGGCTGGACCGGAACGCGGAACGTCCTGACCTCGGTGAGGATCATCACCGGTACGCGATGTTTACGGCGCCACGCCGAAGACCTACCGAAAAGTGCCTTTCTTCAGACCCGGGGCGGACCTCGGCCGGGCCGGGCCCGAGCGGACCGGACGCGGCCGGACGGAACTCAGCCGGTCCCGCGCGCCGCGCGGCCGAGCACCGCCGGGGCCTTGCCGCCCTCGATCAGCAGCGACAGCAGGTTCTCGTCCTTCTCGTCGCCCTTGCCGTCCAGGCGCTGCGTCCACGACACCACCGCGAAGTGCCCCATCGCGAGGCCCCGCGCCATGCCGAAACCCCGCCCGAAACGGTCCAGCGGGGCGGGCGCCTCCAGGGGCCGGACGAAGCCCGCCCCGATCGTGGTCTCCAGCCTGGCGACGAACCGGTCGGCGTCCGCCGACCCGGCGAGGTTGAACACGGCCACGGCCAGCGCGTACCCGTGCTCGGTGTCGGAGTAGATCCCGCGCGCCGCCTGCGTGCAGCCGCCCTTCCCGAGCTCCTCGCCGACCGATCCGCCCCACACGGCGGCGGCGCAGTCGCCGTCCAGCCGCTTGGCGCGCAGCTTCACCGAGACCTTCCCCTCCGGAAGGGGCAGCTTCGCCGCCGAGGAAGGGAACACCTCGCCCGCCGTGAGGGGCTGGGGATCCGCACTGCGGGCCGCGATCCCGGCGTAGGCGGCGCCGGACGGCGAACTGGAGTAGGAGGTCGGCGACGGGCCCGTCCCGGCGGGACGCCCGATCTTCGCGTCGGTGACGGCCCCGGGCTTCGGGGCGGAGTCGCCGCCGCTCAGGGCGACGGCGCCGACGCCGAGCAGCACCAGCACGCCCAGGACGGCCGCCGCGCCGAAGTACAGCTTCGGGCCCGGCCCGCCCGCGCGCCGGGCCGGGGCCGGCCGGCGTTCCGGCGCAGGGGGACGTCCCGAGGGCCTGCCCGCGTTCTTCGCCTTCCCGCGCTTGGCCTTGCCGCGCTTGGCCTTGCCGCGCTTGGCCTTGCCGCGCCTCTCCGTCCGCCCGGAACGGGCCTGGCCGCCAGCGGGGTCCTCGGGCGGGAGGGCGGCGCGGACGTCCTCGGGCGCGAACGCGTCGTCCTGGACGGCGTCCTCGTACGGGACGTCGTCGTAGGGCGTCCGCGGAGGCGGCGGGGCGGGGCGCTCCCGGCGCGGCGTGGCGCGGCGCGGCGGCGGGGTCCGGCGCGGGCCGCCCGACCGGGACTGCGCCGTGCGGCGCGCGGCGGGCTGCCGACGGCCCGGACGGCTCACCGGAGGCCGCCCCGAGCCGCCGCGGCGGTGCTCATCGGGGTCCACGACCGCGCAGACTACTCGCCGCCGGCGGGCGACGCGCCCGCGCCAGGCCGGCTCACTGCCCGGCCTTCCCGCCGGAGACCAGGTCGAGGCGCCCGTACAGGAAGTCGGCGGCGTTCTCGATGACCAGGCTCACATCGATCATCTCGTTGAGCGAGGCGGGCTGCGCGCCGCCGGCCCGCGCCACCCAGGTGACCACGGCGTAGTGGCCGTAGGTCTTGGTGTAGGCGGCGGTGAACCCGGGCCCGAAGGCGGGGGTGTCCTTCGGCTGCAGCGGGGACACCCAGCCGGCGCCGGTCGCCGGCTCCAGGTCGCGGAGGATCTGCTTGACGCCCTCCTCGCTCGCAAGGTTGATCACGGCGAACTGGCCGACGTGCTTCTTGTCGGCGCTGACGTAGGCCGCGCGGGCGATCTGGCTGCACTGGTACTTGGCGAGGTCGCCCTGCAGCCGGCCGCCCCAGGTGGCGGCCTTGCAGTCGGTGCCCAGCTTGGACTCGGCCAGCGTGAACGTGTACTTGCCCGACTTCAGCGTCTTGGTGGAGAACGCCTCGCCCTCGGTGATCGGGCGGGCGTCCTTCGAGCGGGACGCGAGCTTGGCGAAGCCCTCGCCGAGGTAGTCCGGCGCGTAGGCGGTCGGCACCGCCCGCTGCTGCGGCTTCGCCTCGTCGCCTCCGCCGGTCAGCAGGACCACCGCGACCACCGCGACGATCACCGCGACCAGCGCGGCGGCCGCGCCCAGCAGCAGCTTCGGACTGGGGAGCTTGCGGCCGGACTTGTCCTCCGGCCAGAAGTCCCGCCGGCGGCCCTCTGCGGCCTCGGCGGAACCGGTGTCAGAAGCCTCGATCACAGCCCCGGAGCTTAGCGGTCCGGGTCCCCCTCGCGCGCCCAAAAGGGTGTTTCGCCCAGATTCCTTGGAGCTACAGCCCGTTACTGCCGATCAGCGCGCCGAACCCGTAGGTGATCAACGCCGCGGCGGCGCCGAACAGCAGCTGCCGCGACCCGCCGAACCACCACGCGCGGGCCGTGATCCGCGACACCACCGCCCCGGCGCAGAAGAGCCCGAGCGCCGCGATGCCCGCCGCGGGCCACAGGCTGGTCGCGCCCAGCAGGTACGGCAGCACCGGCAGCAGCGCGCCGACCGCGAACGACAGGAACGACGAGCCCGCCGCCAGGACGGGCGAGGGCAGGTCGCCGGGCGTCACCCCGAGCTCCTCCCGGGTGTGGACCTCCAGGGCCTCGTCGGGGTCGCGGGACAGCTGCCGCGCGACCTCGGCGGCCGTCTCGGGGTCGACGCCGCGCGCCTCGAAGACCTCGGCCAGCTCCCGCTGCTCGGCCACCGGGTGGCGGGCCAGCTCCAGCCGCTCCACCTCGATCTCCGCCTCCGCCAGCTCCGACTGGGAGGCGACCGAGATGTACTCCCCCGCCGCCATCGAGAACGCGCCCGCCGCCAGGCCCGCGAGGCCCGCCAGCAGCACGACCTTCTGGGTCGCCTGGCCGCCCGCGACCCCGGCGATCAGGGCGAAGTTGGAGACCAGCCCGTCCATCGCGCCGAACACCGCGGGCCTCAGCCAGCCGCCGGTGACGTCCCGGTGCTGGTGGTGCTGCTCCGGCCGCACGCCTTGCTTTTCCCCTGTGTCGGACACCGTTCCCGATTCCTACTTCCCGTCCTTGACGGGCTCCCCCTTCTCCGCCCGGTCGTGGGCGGCGGCACCGTCAGCCTCATTCTTCCCGGCCTGCTCCGCCGCCTCCGCGGCGGGGGCCTCGGGCTCGGCCTCGGACTCGGGCTCGGTCTCGCTCTCCGGCTCGGTCTCGCTCTCCGGCTCGACCGCGCTCTCCGGCTCGACCGCGCTCTCCGGCTCGACCGCGCTCTCCGGCTCGACCGCGCTCTCCGGCTCGACCGCCTCGTCGGCCTCGTCGGCCTTCGCGTCCGGCGCCGGAGCCTCCGCCGCGGTCTCGGCCGCAGGCTCGGGCTCCTCGGCGGCCTTCGCCTCCGGCTCTCCGGACTCCGCGGCAGGCTCCCCGGTCTCCGGGGCCTGCGCCTCGGTCACCTCGTCCTCCGCCGCCTGGTCCTCGGCCGCCTCGTTCCCCGCCGCCTCGTCCTCCGCCGCTTCGTCCCGCGCCGCCTCGACCTGCGTCGCGGGCTCCGCGGCCGGCTCCTCGTCCGCATGCTCCGCAGCGGCTTCGGCGGTGGTGTCGTCCGGCGCCCCGGTCTTCGCCGCGGGTTCCTCCGTGACGGGGACGCCGCCGGACGGGCCGGCGGTGGTGGCCGGGGCTCCGACGTTCTCCGGGCCGGTGCGGCCGCGGGCCAGGTACAGGTAGGCGACCGCGCCGACGAAGACGATGATGGACGTCCAGTCGTTGAGCCTCAGCCCGAGGACGTGGTGGGCGTCGTCGATGCGCAGCGCCTCGACCCAGCCGCGCCCGACGGTGTAGGCGGCGACATAGAGGGCGAACGCGCGGCCGTGCGTGAGCTTGTAGCGGCGGTCGGCCCAGATCACCAGGATCGCGACGCCGACGCACCACAGCGACTCGTACAGGAACGTCGGGTGGTAGGTGGCGACGTCGGCGTACTTGGGGTCGAGGCCGGGCCCGCCGTCCAGCATCGGCCGGTGGTTCTCATCGATCTTCAGTGCCCAGAAGGTGTCCAGCGGGCGGCCGTACAGCTCCTGGTTCCAGTAGTTGCCCCAGCGGCCGATCGCCTGCGCGAGCGCGATGCCGGGGGCCACCGCGTCGCCGAGCGCCAGCACCGAGATCCCGCGCCGCCGGCAGCCGATGATCGCGCCGACCGCGCCGAGCGCGACGGCGCCCCAGATGCCGAGGCCGCCCTTCCAGATCTCCAGCGCCCGGACCGGGTCGCCGTCCTCCCCGAAGTAGCGCTGGTAGTCGGTGACCACGTGGTAGAGCCGCCCGCCGACCAGGCCGAACGGCACCGCCCACACGGCCACGTCGATGATCACGCCCGGGGTGCCGCCCTTGGCGGCCCAGCGGCGCTCGCCCAGCCAGACCGCGGCGACGATGCCAAGGATGATCATGATGGCGTAGGCGCGCAGCGGCACGGGGCCGAGGTGCCAGACGCCCTGCGAGGGACTCGGTATGTAGGCGACCGGGTGCATGACCGTTGACGTTACCGTCTCCGGGGCACAGCGCGCGCCTCCTCTAGGACCGCGACGAGATCGTCATCTTCGCCGCCCCCGCGCCGGCGCCGCCCGCCGTGCCGCTGGACTGCGTGCTCCCCGGGACGGGCGAGCCGCCGCCCGCGTCCGCGACGGCCTTCCTGAGGTCGTTCGGCGAGGCCAGCGCGTCGTTGCCGACCTTCTTGCCGTTCAGCGCGAGGTACGGGGTCGCGTCGACGCCCGCCCGGCCGGCCAGGGCGCTCGCCTGGTTCACCGTCTTGATCTTCTGGTCGCCGCGGACGCAGGCGGCGAAGGACGGGTCGCCGACCCCCAGCTGCCCGCCCCACGCGACGAGGTCCCGGGTGGAGAAGCCGGTGTCGCCCTCGGGCGGCTGCTCGGCATAGAGCTTGTCGTGGTAGGCGACCCAGTGGTCGGCGGGCATGCAGGCGGCCGCGTTCGCGGCCCGCCGGGAGTTGGACATCAGCGGGTCCTGCTGGAAGAGCTGGAACGGCCGGTAGACGACCTTGACCTTGCCCTGCGCGGCGAGCTCCTTCATCGTCGCGCCGACCCGGTCCTCCATCGCCTTGCAGGCGGGGCACTGGAAGTCCTCCCACACGTCCAGGACCGGCGCGGCGACTCCCGGCTGCGCCATGGCCACCGACCCGTCCTGCTGGTGGGCGGCGGGCGCCAGCGCGCCCTTGTAGGAGTTCCGCAGCGGCCCCCCGCCGTCGCGGGAGAGCGCGACGACGACCACCACGACCGCGACCGCCGCCACGGCGAGGGCGCCGACGACGACGAGCAGCGCCCGCCGGCGCCGCAACCGGGCCGCGGCCCGCGCCCGATCGCCTGCGAGCCGCTCGCGTGCGGACGGTTCCCTGCCCTGCTCGCTCATCGATCCCCCGATCGCCACGCTGCGTGTTGGTGAGCGTCTACGAGAGTAGCGGGCGCGGACCTGCCGGGCAGTGGAAAGCGCCACGCCGCGCCGTCCCGGCAGGGGGCGGCGCGGCGTGGCGCTTCGTCGTTCAGGCGTCCCGGACGCGGCCGGTCACTTGCTGGCGGCGGCCGCCGACTCGATCGCGGCCCGCAGGCCGGCGGGGTTCATGAACTGCGACTGGTCGAGCTGCTTGCCGTTCAGGAAGACGCTCGGCGTGCCCTGGACGCCGCGGTCCTGCAGGGCGTACTTGGTCATCGCGTCGACCGTGGACTTCTTCTGCTCGTCCCGCACGCACTTCTCGAAGTTCGCGTCGGTGACGCCGACGTCCTTGCCCCACTTGACGAGGTCGTCGGGCGAGAAGCCCGCCTCGCCCTCGGGGGGCTGGAACTTGAAGAGCGCGTCGTGGTAGGAGACCCACTGGGCGGCGGGGACGCACAGCGCCGCCTCGGCCGAGCGCAGCGAGTTGATCCGGACGGGGTCCTTCTGCTGTCCGAACAGGTGGAACGGCCGGTAGACGACCTTGACCTTGCCCTGCTGGGCGAGCTGCTCGACGGTCTTGCCGGTGGCCGCCTCGAACTGCTTGCAGATCGGGCACTGGAAGTCCTCGAAGATCTCCAGCTCCGGCTTGCTCACCCCGGCCTGCGCCATCAGGACGGAGCCGTCGGCCTGCCGGCTGACGGGGGCGAGCGCGCCCTTGTGCACCTCGGCCCGGCCGTTCTTGTTCTTCTGGTCGATGACGAGGACGGTCGCGACCACGATCACCGCCACAGCCACCACCGACCCGAGGACGATGGCGAGCAGCCGCCGCTGCTTCTCCCGCGCCGCCTGCCGCTTGCGCTCGGCGGCCAGGCGCTCCCTCGCGGACCGCTCTCGTGCGGCCTTGCTCATTGGTTCTCCTCAGCGTGCGGACCCGCGCCGGCACCGTGCGGCGCGCTACGGCGAGACTAGTCGACCTGGCCGATTCGCCGGAATTCGTCGGCCAGAACAAGGAGGAACAGCAGGACGGTGACGGCGTGGACGCCGGTGCACCACAGGCAGATCTTGTGCAGGAGCGCCAGCTCCACGGTGACCAGGTACACCACGAACAGCACGCCCACCGCGACGGACGCGACCCGTCCCCAGCGCAGCGGCGGCCAGGTCGACCGCAGCGCCCACGGTGTCATCAGCGCGCCGAACGCCACGAAGAACGCGAGGCCGTACAGGGGCATCGGGATGCCCGCCAGGGTGGAGTACTCGCTGGTGGTGACGGCGTGGCAGTCCACCGTCCTGGACGCCGAGCACACCAGGGCGCCCTCGTCGTAGTGCGAGATCGTGAGGTACACGGAGATGCCGAACCCGGCGAGGGTCAGCACCCACGCCGTGATCTGGAGCCACGCGGGGGGCAGCGGCTGCCCCGCGGCCCCGGCCCGGCTCTTCACCGTCATCTCTTGCGTCATCGTGATCCTCCCGGGACCGCCTGTGCCGGCGACCACACCCTATTGGCTGTGGGCGGCCCCACAAGCCTTCAACTCGGGCGAGGGCGCGGTGAGTTCCCGCGACCTGCCGCGACGTCCGCGCGCGGCCGGGTTTCGCCGGTCCCGCGCGGACGCCCGGGGCTGTCCGGAATGATCAGCGGCCGTGCCGGACGCCGGCGGCGAGCTCCTCGGTGAGCGCCCGCACCCCGGCGAGGCCGGAGACCAGGTCGGGGGCGTCCAGCAGGCGGCGGATGAACGCCGACCCGACGATCACGCCGTCGGCGAACCCGGCGACCTCGGCGGCCTGGGCGCCGGTGCCGACGCCGAGGCCGAGGCCGACCGGCAGGGCCGCGCCGGCCTTGTCCAGGACGGCGCGGGTCCGCTCGACCAGGCGCGTGGCGCCGGTGTCGAGGGCGGAGCGGGCGCCGGTGACGCCCATCAGCGAGGCCGCGTAGACGAACCCGCGGCACGCCCGGGTGATCGTCTCGATGCGCTCGTCGGTGGAGCTGAGCGCGACGAGGAAGACCCGGTCGAGGCCGTGGGCGTCGGACGCCTCCAGCCACGGCCCGCCCTCCTCGGGCGTGAGGTCGGGCGTGATCAGGCCGGATCCGCCGGCGGAGGCGAGGTCGCGGGCGAACCGGTCGACGCCGTAGTGGTCGACGGGGTTCCAGTACGTCATGACGAGGACGGGGACGCCGGTGCCGGCGACGGCCTCGACCGTGCGGAACACGTCGGCGACGCGGACGCCGCCGACGAGCGCCCGGTGGACGGCGTCCTGGATGGTGGGGCCGTCCATCATCGGGTCGGTGTAGGGCAGGCCGATCTCGATGACGTCGCAGCCCGCGTCCACCATCGTCCTGGCCGCCTCCACGGCGCCCTCGTAGCTGGGGAACCCGGCGGGGAGGTACCCGACGAGAGCGGCGCGCCCGTCGGCCTTGGCCTTGTCGTAGGCGGTCTGGACGCTCACGCGTTCTCTCCCTCGGGCATCAGGCCGAAGAAGGTGGCGGCCGTGTGCATGTCCTTGTCGCCCCGTCCGGACAGGCAGACGACGATCGTGGCGTCCGGGCCGAGTTCCTTGCCGACCTTGAGCGCGCCGGCGAGCGCGTGCGCGGACTCGATCGCCGGGATGATGCCCTCGGTGCGGCACAGCAGCGCGAACGCCTCCATCGCCTCGGCGTCGGTGATCTCGCGGTACTCGGCGCGGCCGGTGTCGTGCAGCCACGAGTGCTCGGGGCCGACGCCGGGATAGTCGAGCCCGGCGGAGATCGAGTGGGTTTCGAGGGTCTGGCCGTCGTCGTCCTGCAGCAGGTAGGTCCGCATGCCGTGGATGACGCCGAGGGAGCCGCCGACGAGGGTCGCGGCGTGCCTGCCGGTGGCGACGCCGTCGCCGCCCGCCTCGAACCCGATCAGCCGGACGGACTCGTCGCCGACGAAGGCGTGGAAGGTGCCGATCGCGTTGGAGCCGCCGCCGACGCAGGCGACCACGGCGTCCGGGAGAGCGCCGGTCATCTCCACGCACTGCCGCCTGGCCTCGACGCCGATGACGCGCTGGAAGTCGCGGACCATCAACGGGAACGGGTGCGGGCCCATCACGGAGCCGATGCAGTAGTGGGTGTCGTCGACGCTGGCGACCCAGTCGCGGAACGCCTCGTTGCAGGCGTCCTTGAGGGTGCGGCTGCCGGTCCGCACGGGGATCACCTCGGCGCCGAGCATCCGCATGCGGGCGACGTTGAGGGCCTGCCGCTCGGTGTCGACCTCGCCCATGTAGACGGTGCAGGTCAGGCCGAGCAGGGCCGCGGCGGTGGCGGTGGCGACGCCGTGCTGGCCGGCGCCGGTCTCGGCGATCACGCGGGTCTTGCCCATCCGCCGGGTGAGCAGTGCTTGGCCGAGCACATTGTTGATCTTGTGGGAGCCGGTGTGGTTGAGGTCCTCGCGCTTGAGCAGCACGCGGGCGCCCGCGTGCTCGGAGAAGCGCGCGGCCTCCGTCAGCAGGCTGGGACGGCCCGCGTAGTTGGCGAGGAGGTCCTCCAGCTCGGCGGTGAAGGCGGGGTCGTTCTTGGCGGTCTCGAACTCGCGGGCGAGCTCGTCCAGGGCCGCCATGAGGGCCTCGGGGGCGAACCGCCCGCCGAATCGGCCGAAGTGGCCCGTGGCGTCGGGCACGGCTCCAGCACCGCGCGCGGCGGTGTCCATGGTCATGAGAAAACGCGTCCTGTCGTGGAGAAGCTGATCCGGTCACTGGGGTCCTGGACTAGCCCCGCCATCGCTCCCGGAGCGGTTCGACCTGCATGCCCGTAACCCTATCCACTCGTCGCGGGAGTATCTCAGCCGCTCTGCCGCAGCGCCGGGTGGGCGCCGGCGGCGACGAGGTCGGCGACCGCGGCGCGCGGGTCCTTGCCGATCACGAGGCTCTCCCCGACCAGCACCGCGTCGGCGCCGCTGGAGGCGTAGGCGAGCAGGTCGTGCGGGCCCCGCACGCCGGACTCGGCGACCTTCACGACGTCCTTGGGGATGAGGGGCGCGACCCGGGCGAACACGCCGCGGTCGACCTGCAGCGTGCGCAGGTCGCGGGCGTTCACGCCGATGACCTTGGCGCCCGCGTCGACCGCGCGGGCGGCCTCCTCCTCGGTGTGCACCTCGACGAGCGGGAGGAGCCCGATCGACCCGGCGCGCTCGACCAGCGAGACCAGCGCGTCCTGCTCCAGCGCGGCGACGATCAGCAGCGCCATGTCGGCGCCCGCGGCCCGCGCCTCCCACAGCTGGTAGGAGGTGACGATGAAGTCCTTGCGCAGGAGGGCGACGTCGACGTTGGCGCGGACCTCGGCGAGGTCGGCCAGGCTGCCGCCGAACCGGCGCCGCTCGGTCAGCACGCTGATCACCTTGGCGCCGCCGGCCTCGTAGTCGCGGGCGAGCGCGGCGGGGTCGGCGATCGCGGCGAGCGCGCCCTTGGACGGGCTGCTGCGCTTGACCTCGGCGATGACCGAGACGCCCTGCCCGCGCAGCGCGCGGAGCGCGTCCCGGGGGGCCGGGGCCTTCGCCGCCCGCTCCTTGAGGGCGTCGAGCGGGACCTCGCGCTGCCTGTCGGCGAGATCGGCCCGGACGCCCTCGATGATCTCGTCCAAAACGCTCAAGGTCGCAGGCCCCCTATTTCAGGTCGTTCCGTGCACCGATCGTAGCCGCCCCCTCCGACGCGCCCCGCACCCGGGAGGGCCGTCCGGGCTCCAAGCCGGCCGGGCCGCGCGTGTCAGGGCGCGAGCACGTGCGCGAACGGCAGGTTGCGCGCGACCCAGTAGACGAAGAGAAGGCCGACGAACGAATACGCGACGGCCGGCTTGAACAGGGCCGACCCCATGGGCAGGCCCTGCGCGGTCCGGACCGTCCACCGCGCGTACAGGTACCCGAAGACCGGCAGCAGGACGAAGAGCAGCGGATTGAGGCCGAACGCGGTGCCCACCTGCCCGTGCGCCAGCGCGTAGACGAGCCGCGTCATCCCGCACCCGGGGCAGTAGAAACCGGTCAGCGCCAGGAAGGGACAGCCCGGGTAGTGCCCCGGCTCGTTGGGATCCGCCCGGAACGCGATCACCAGGACCCCGCCGACGACCCCGGCCAGCACTGCCGCGTGCGGCACGAACGCCCGCGAGCGCGCCCGATCGGCGACGGATACGCGAGTCACACCGTCCACCCTAGGCGTCCAGGACGTAGCCGACGCCGCGCACCGTCCTGATGGGGCTGCCCTCGCCGAGTTTGGCCCGCAACTGGGCGACGTGGACGTCGACGGTGCGGCTCCCGGCGCCTGCTCCCGGCCCCCACGCGGCGTCGAGCAGTTGCTCGCGGGTGAAGACGCGGCCGGGGTTGGCCATCAGGAATTCGAGGAGGTCGAACTCGGTGACGGTGAGGGCGACGCGGCGGTCGCCGACGACGGCCGCCCGGTCGCGGGGCTGGAGGGCGATGCGGCCGGCGCGCAGCGGGCCGGGCGCCTGGGCGGGGCCGCCGTCGCGCAGGGCCTCGGCGACGGCGGCGACGAGGACGCGGGGGCCGAAGGGCCGCTCCACGCGGTGGTCGCCGAGGGCATGCGCGATCGCCGGGTCGAGGGGGCCGGTGACGGCGACGACGGGGGCGGGCCGGACGGCGTCGGCGACGCGCCGGTACAGGTCGACGGGCAGCGCGGAGGTGGACAGGTCCAGGACGACGACGTCGGGCCGCCGGCGCCGGGCGGCGGACGCCCGCGCGGGGTCGGCCTCGATCTCGACGTTGAAGCCCTCCCTGGCGAGGTAGCGGCGCTCCAGCTCGGCGACGGCGGGGTCGTCCGGGCTGCGCCCGACCACCGCGACGAGCTCTCCGGGGTGGACGAGCGCGCCGCGCCCGAGGGTC
>NZ_JBFAGB010000025.1:0-150463 GCF_040639875.1 Actinomadura sp. NPDC023710 | reverse complement strand
CCAGATCCGCGTCGAGGCGTCCGACCTGCCCGGGCGGGAGTGGGCGCCCACCCCCGACATGCCCCCGTACCGCAACATCCATGTCGGCATCCAGCGACGCGGGCACCCTGACGAAGAAATGGAGCTGTACCCCGGCGACGCGGCCACGGCCGCATGGACCTTGGTCGCCACTACCGACTCCGGCCGGATGGGGATCGATATCCAAGGCCCCCAGGTCCAGGGCGCACCGGGGAGCCGGTTCATCCACCTCACCTGGGGTGTGGTGGACGGCGGCGCCTTCACGACGTTCCGTCGGGCGAAACTGATGCTCGACGCCGTCGACTCCGCCACCCTCCAAGCCGCTCGGCGGTACGGGCGCCTCGTCGCCCGGCTCCGGCTCACCGACCCCCACGGCAGGCCGCTGTGCTCCACGGTCCGGCCGCCTCTGGTCGACTGGTCCGCCGGCCCGGTCGGCTGACGTCCGACAGGGTCGGCCGCCGACGCGCGCCAGTCCTGGTCGATGAGCCCAGCATCCGGTAGCAGTGCACGTGCAGTTCTCGTCGGCAGCGCTCGACCAACTCGGCGAACGCCGGCTCGTCGCCTGCCTTCGCCCGAGCGATGGTCCGGCTCTGCGCGCGGAGGCTTTGGGCAGAGCCAGGGCGGTTCACTATCGCTGTTCGGCGAGCCACTGGTCGAAGGTGGTCGGCGTGATGCGGGCGTCCGGGGCGGGCAGCAGCACGTTGCCGGCCGTCTCCGGACCGAACATCGTCGACCACGTGGGCACGAGCTTCACCGTGCGGCCACGCGCCTGGTTGGTGCGCCGGGCCATGTCGACCAGGTCCTGCGGGTCGGGCCCGGCGACATCGGTGTAACGCCCCTGCGGCCGACCTGTCGCGATCTCGGCGAGCACGTCGGCCACGTCCGCGGGCGCGACCGGCTGCACCAGCAGCGGCGCGATCGTGGCGACGCCGTCCTGCTCGGTCCAGCTCGTCACCATCGCGGCGAAGTCGTGGAACTGCGTGGCCGGGACGATCGTCCATGGCACCGGACCGGCGGCCACCAGGCGCTCCTGCTCTCGTTTGCCGACGTAGTGCGCGTTGCCCTCGATGCGGTCGACCCCCGCGATCGACAGCAGCACGTGGTGGCCGACACCGGCCCGCTCCTCGGCGGCGAGCAGGTTCCGCGTGACGGCACCGAAGTAGGCCACCGTCTCGGCCGGGTCGGCCGCGGTGCTGTTGGTGACGTCGATGACCGCCTCGACGCCGGTCAACGTGTCGTCGAGCCCTTCGCCGCTGGTCAGATCCACGCCGAGCGAGCGGCTGATGCGCACGACTTCGTGGCCGTCCCGCTGGAGAGCGGCGACGGTGAGGGTTCCGATGTTCCCGGTCGCGCCGGCTACGGCGATCCGCATGGTGGTCTCCCTTGTCCTGGTGATCGACCCGAAGCTATCACGGACTAAATAGATCCATGATATCTGCGATAAACTCCGGCTGTGAAGCTGCCTGTAAGCACCGAGTGGGTTCTGCACTGCGCGACCACGCTGGCTCAGCTGGATCCGGGAGTCAGCGCGTCGACGGCACAGCTGGCGCTGTACTACGACCTGCCCGCCCCGTATCTCGCCAAGCAGCTGAAGGCCCTCGTCAAGGCCGGCGTGCTCACCGCGACCGCGGGCCCGCGTGGAGGATTCCGGCTCGCACGACCCGGCTCCGAGATCACGCTCCTGCAGATCGTCGAGGCCGTCGACGGCACGTCCGCACCGTATGAGTGCCGCGAGATCCGCCAGCAGGGCCGGGGGGCACTGCCACCCGGCGAGTGCCGGAGCACCTGTGTCCTTGCCGCGAAGATGGCCGACGCGCACCGGGCATGGCGGGACAGCCTCTCCGGCGTCACCCTGGCCGACGTCCTCGGCACTCTCCCGCCGTCGGCGCCCTCCCGCACCCGAGCACGCCTGGCGGAGATCACCTGACCCGGACCTTCAGCCCGCCCGGCCTCACGGCGGACGCCGACGGGGCGATCAGGAGTCGACGGTGCGGTGCAGGGCGTCGCCGCCGGGCGGCCGGTGGTGGTCGGCGAACAGACTGGCGATGAGCTCCCCGCGGCGGGAGACGCCGACCTTCTTGAAGATCGCCTTGATGTGGTCCCGCACGGTGTGCACGGAGATGAAGAGGGCCTGGGCGATCTCGCCGCTGGTCAGCCCGCGGGCCACCGCAAGGGTGATCTCCAGTTCCCGGTCCGAGAGCCCGCAGGCCTCGGCGGTGAGAAGCGACACCTGCGCGGACGTGGCGGACTCGATGACCAGCGCGGTGTGGCCGAACGAGCCGTCGGCCTCGCGCAGGCACGAGGCCTGGCAGACCAGCCACCGGCCCGCGCGATCGCGGATCCGGACCTCGGTGCCGCCTTCCGCCGTCGCACGTGCCCCGACGGCCATGCCGTGCATCCAGGCGGGCAACCGGACCCCGAACGGCGTGGGGGACGACGGGCCGGGCGGCAGGTCGTCCAGGTGTCTGCGCGCGTCGGCGTTGACCGAGATCAGATCGCCGGCGGAGTCGAAGAGCAGCAGACCGAGGCCCGAGGGGGCCGTCGTGTCCGGCCCGGCGGCAGGCCGGGCGAAGGAGCGCAGTCGCCGGGCGAGCGGCAGCGACAGGCTGGACACCAGCGCGATCTCGGATGCGGTGAAGGACGGGCGGCCCTCCTCGCGGAACAGGCTGATGTGGCCCCACGGCCGTCCGCCCACCCGCAGGACGGCGCGCAGTTCGTCGGCGAGCCCCCGGGGCCGCAGGTAGCCACGGTAAAGGGGACTTCGCTCGGGCAGGTCCCCGGTGCTCTCGCGGAGCGCCGCCGCGGGGACGGTGGCGCGGGCGAGGTCGCTGAACAGGTTGATGCGTTCGGCGAGCAGTTCGTTGTCCCAGTAGGTCGCCGAACCCCCCTCGGAGAGGTTCTCGACCCGGACGGGCGCGGTCATCAGCCCGGTGAACGGATCGGTGGCCCGCCACACCGAGGCGTCGAACGGCACGAGGGCGCGCAGCCGGGTGGACGCCTCCGCGAACATGTCCAGCGGGTCCCGTGCCCCGTCGACACGGGAGATCAGGCCGTCCCGGCCGCGCCGGACGCGGGACGCCGTGAGGTCGTGCATGCGATCCGCCCTCCTGAGGCATCTTCAGGGAAGACGCGGCTCCGCTCGCTCCTATTCCGCGGACGGGCGGCCCCTGCGGGCGATCTGCCAGGTCGCGCCGTCCAGGAAGTGGACGTCGTACCGTTCCTGCACCGGAATCAGGCTCTCGGGGCGGTCCCGCCCTTCGGCGACGCGCTGCAGCATCCGGAAGTAACCGAACCGCTGGACGCCCGGAGTGATCCCCACCAGCAGATCGGCGCCCGAGCCTCGCACCGCTCCGAAGGCATGCGGAAGACCCGGCGGGATCACCAGGAAGTCTCCCTTGCCGAGGGACTGGATCTCGTCTCCGAGAAGGAACTCGGCCGCGCCGTCGAGGACGTAGAAGAACTCTGACGAGAGCAGGTGACGGTGCGGCTGCGCACCGTCCGCGCCGTCGGCGAGGGTGAGACGGCTGGCACTCAGGGCCGCACCGGTCTCCTCGCTGTCGGTCAGAAGCCCGAACCCCCCGCCGGAGGGCAGACCGAGGAGCTCCGCCTCGCCGCCCCGGACGAGGAGCGCGCTTCCGGTCGGCTGGGACGTGCTGGTCATCGAGGTCTCCCTGTGGTGCCCGTGAACGGTCCTCTGATCGTGCCGCCCGCGCCCCCGCGCTCTCCATCCCCCACTTGAGGGATTGGCCCCGCGCGCCGCCGCGGTGATGGTGATCGAGCAACTGACGGGAACCGCAGAAGGATTGATCATGCAAGCCGAATCCGCTCGACGGGCGTCCAAGCCCCTACCGGTTCGGAACGAGCCCGGCGCGGGCTCGAAGGGGCTGCGGCTGGGCATCCTGTTCGGCCCGGCGGTGTTCGGCGTCACCGCGGCAGGCGTCGCGCTGCCGAAGGTGGCCACCTCGCTGGGCGCGGCACCGGAGAGTGTCGCCTGGGTCCTCACCGTGCACGCACTGGCCCTGGGCGTGGGGACGGCGGTGTTCGGACGCCTGGCCGACGCCCGGGGCGTCCGGACCACGCTGCTGTCCGGTTCGCTGGTCCTCGGGCTCGGCGCGGCGGTGATCCTGCTGGCACCGGACCTCGGCGTCCTGGTCGCCGGACGGTTCGTCCTGGCGGCGGGCTCGGGGGCGATGACCTCCGGCGCCCTGGCGCTCGCCGCCGCCGGCGCCCCGGAGCGGCGCGCCGGCGTCCTGGCCGCCTTCGGCGCGACCATGGCGATCTTCTCGGCGAGCGCGACGCTGGCCGGCGGGGTGGTGACGCAGTGGCTGACCTGGCGGCTCACCCTGGCGCTGCCGGTCCTGTCGCTGGCCGGAGTACCGCTCTGCCTGCGTCTCGCCGTCCGTCCCGGATCGGGGAGCCGCATGGATCTCATCGGCGCCGGGCTGGTCACGGCGACGGCGGCCACGCTGCTGGTGTTCGTGCAGTCCCCCGCGCTGTCGCTGCCGGCGGGGGCCGTCGCATCGGCCGGAGTGGCCTTCCTGCCCGCGGCCGCCTGCCTGGCCTGGTGGGTGCGGACCCGGCCGGAGGGCTTCGTGCTCCGGTCCCTGGTGGCCGACCGCGCCTTCGTCCTGGCGGCGGCCATCGGCGTGGGCGTCTACAGCGGCCTGTTCGCCGTGATGTACGTCATCCCGCAGGTCCTGGTGAAACAGCAGGGCTGGAGCGTCCTCTCGGTCGGTACGGCACTCCTGCCGGGCGCGGTCGCCGGGGCCGTGCTGTCCCGGATGGCCGGGCGCCTCACCCCGGGACGGGGCGGCAACCGGCTGCTGGCCGGGGCCGCGCTCTCCTCCGCACTGCTGCTGATCTCGGCCGGGGCCTTCGGCGGCGGTGCCTGGGTGCTGCTGGCCGGAGCGTCCCTCGGCTTCGCGGCCTTCGCCGTCACGCAGGTGGTCACGACCGGCCTCCTGTCGGCGCACATCGCACCCGCCCTGCGCGGGGGCGCCATGGGCCTCCTCAACCTCACGTTCTTCGCCGGCGGCGGGATCGGCTCGGCCGCCGCGGCGGCCCTGTCCCGGTCGATGTCCCTGACCGGCGCCCTCGCGCTCGTGGCCGCGCTCCCGCTCACCGCGGGCCTTCTGGCCCTCGTCCCGGGAGACCGGGAGCATCCGGTCACGGCCGCGCGGTAGTGCGATCGCTCCGCCGACCCGCGAGCCCGAGGTGGCCTGGCCGGACGTTGAGACCGCGGTCCAGGCCGGTGATGCGCAGCAGTTTGGCGACCTGCGGGCGGAGGCCGGACAGGTACAGGGTGATGCCCAGTCCGGCGGCACGGCGCTGGACGCCGATCAGCGCGGTCAACCCGGCCGCGTCGCAGAAGGACACCTCGCCCATGTCGAGGATCAGCAACCGGGCGCTTCGAGGCAGTGCGGCGAGCAGATGTTCGCTGACTGCGGGAGCGGATGCCATGTCGAGCTCGCCCCGCAAGCCGAGGATGGTGATGCCCGCACGTCCGCGCGGGGACGCGGTGGCCCTTGCGGCGGCTCGAGAGCGGCGGACGGCGATGAACCCGGTGTGGCTGGCGTACCAGGTGGATACGGTGGTGGGCGGTTTGCCGATCATGGCGATCTCCGATCGCGGGATGAAGGGATCCGGGCCGTGTCGGTCGTGTCCCGGGTCAGCGCGACCTTGACGGTTCACGCAGTCGTGCGTCCTGCGATCTGGGGGTGTGGGGTCGCCCGGCCGCCGGCCCGTCCCACGGGTCGGCTGGAACGGTCAACGCGGCCAGCAGGTCGGGGGCCGGCAGATGGTCGGCGGGATCGGCGGCTGCTTCCAGGGCGGCCTGGGCCGCTGCGTGGCCGGTGGCGGCCGGGACGGTGAGCAGGTCGATGCGGCGGCCGTCGGCGTAGATCGCGGTGAGCAGCCCGGCGGGCAGGTGGTCGAACCAGCTGAGCCGGACCTCGCGGGTGTCGTCGGGGCCGTTGACGAGCAGTCGGCGGGGATGGTCGTCCCAGTCGGCCTCTCGCAGCATGACGTGGCTGATCGGCCGGTGGTCGTCGGGTGGGCCGTGGGCCTGCAGGGCCAGCAGCAATCCGGGCAGTTCGGCGACCGGGTCGGCCGAGCGGGGCCACCAGCCGCCGTCCAGAAGGGTGCTGCCCCGCCCTGAACCGGGCCGCCCGGCCGGGGCGGATGACCGCAGGGCCAGCCGGGGAGACGAGGGCGGCGGAAGGCCGAAGATCGTTCTTGGATCGGTGGTGGTGAGCATGCGTCTCCCCTTCTCCCTGGAGACCGCGCCGCACCCAGGGCCGGACTTCGATCCGTCCGGTCCGGGCCGACCGGCCTGCAGCGTCCCCGTGGATGCGGGTCGATGCGGCAGAGCACGGCGAGCGAAGCGGTTCCGATCATCGAAACCAGCGACGAAATCGCCGGCCACCGTCGGATCACCCTCAAGGATGGGGATGTCGTCTTTGACGGATATCGTCACTCTAGCCGCCGGCCTTCGACACCGTAAAAACCTGGAGTAATGTCCACCCAAGTTTTCGATATATCTTCCCCCGTCTTTTACATTCTAGGGTTTGACGGCGGCGAATTGCCAATGGCATTTCCGGCTCGTCCGCGGGTGCCGAACCCGGTGTGGAGAGTCGCCGCGGCCCGTCACGCTCGATCGCCTCACCGGTTCCGACGGTCGCCGCTGGTCAGCGTGAGCGCAGCCTGTCGAGGCGATGGGCCGGTACGCCGAGCACGTGCAGAGCGTCGCCCAGTTCGTCGCGCTCGACGGCGCTCACCGGCGCATCCCTCATGTACAAGCCCATGAGCAGCTCGCCCATCGCCTTCTCCCACCGCCCTCGGGCGGCCGAGTCGGTGACGCGCCGCAACGTCGAGGCGGGCAGCCGATCCTGGAAACGGCCGGGCAGGCTCCGCATGGCGTCGGCCAATTCCCGATGCTGCGCGGCTGTCGGCGGTGCGCCGGATGCAGGGTCGGGCGGGGGCGGACCGGTGAGTCCGAGCAACCGCATCATCTGATCCGTCGCGCCCACGGCGTGCCCTGTCCCTTGCATCGTCTTGCCAGCCCGGAGAGGGCGCCCGGGGTGTGCGCCCATGATTCCGGAGGTGTGGCCGGCTCATACCCCCGAGAGAACGGGCCCACTCATCCCCGCTCGGCGCAGGTCATCGCCGGCAGCACCCCGGGGCGGGCCCGGTGGCGTAGTCTCGGTGACACCGGGGGCACTTCGTGCGCGGGCCGCCATGTCGGCGCCGTCTTCGGCGATCACGACCCGGTCCTCGACGACCGAGAACGGGGCCTTCGAGATGGCCCGCACAGTGTTCGACTCGCACGCGTTTCCCGACGGCGGCCCCGACCGGCGATGTGCCGCAGAGATCCTCGTCCCCCGTGAGATCCGCCCCCCGGTCCCCGTGCCAACGATTCGGTGTCACTCATCGCCGACCTCCCGGGCCCGTACGGGATCATCGTCCGCCTCGATGCCGCGAACCGGCAACTCACCGAACTCCTCCACCTCACGGGCCTGGACCGCGTGCTCGTGGTCCAGACGGCTCCGGGGGCCCAGGCCGTGTCCGCGGCATGACCACCGGAACTCTGGACGCGCCAGGCATGGCCGCCAGAGCGCACCGTGTCCGGCCACGCCGGTCGTACCGGACGGCCCCGATCCGGCCGTTCACTGAGCGGGCGGGCACGTGATCCCCCGCGACTCGCTCCACACACCGGCGACCCCGGCGAGAGGTTCATCGAACCCCGAGGGGGACGAATGACGATGAAAGACGAATACCTCGCGTTGATGAGGGGCCTCGCCGCAGGTATGGCCATCGCGCTGGCCGCCGTCTGCGCGGTCGTCGCCGTCGTCTCTCTGATCGTTTCCTGAACCGGCCGCGCGGAGGCGCCCGCGCAGCGCACCGGTACCGGGACGCCTTTCGGGGAGCGGGCCGGCGGCAGAGCGCTCCATGCCCCGGTGGGGCCGAGATGCCCCTGTGGGGCCGAGATGCCCCTGTGTGGCCGAGGTGTCCCGGTGGCGGTGAGGGGCAGGGATCCTGATGTCCGACCAGGAGGAACAGATGAGCGGGCAGCCGCACGACCGGGTCGGCGCGGACCACGCGGGCCTGGTCGAGGCGATGAACTCGGCGATCGTGGCGGTCGGCGCGTCCGGCAGGATCACGGCCTGGAACCCCTGGGCCCGGCATCTCCTGGGGTACGCCTCCGAGGAGGCGCTGGGCCGGCCGGTGGACCGGTTCCTGCACCGCGTCGTCGAGGGCGAGCCCCCTCCGCGGCGGGACTGCCGCATCCTGCGGACACTGCGGACCGGTGTCCCCTACCACGCCGACGGCGACTCGTTCACCCATCGTGACGGGCACTCGGTGATGCTGGCCTGGTCATCCGCACCGATCTACGCCGATGAGGCGGCCGACGAAGAGCACGGGGCGGGGGCGGTGGCCGGAGCGGTCATCGTGCTGCAGGACGCTGCCGAACGGCTCCGGATCGAGCGGGAACAGCACGACCGGATGGCGCAGGCGCGGCGGGCCAACTCCCGGCTGGCGCTGGTCGCCGAGATCACCACGGTGCTGTCGTCCACCCTGAACGAGGACGAGGTGCTGCGGCGGCTGGTCCGGCTGACGGTGCCCGCGCTCGGTGACTGGGCGGAGGTCGACCTGCTCATGCTCGACGGGTGCGTCGAGCGGGTGGCCGCGACCCACCGCGAGATCTCCCCCGCCGACATCGCTCGCCTGGAGGGGCCGCTGCCGCCGCTCCCCCGGGCCCCGCGCGGGCCGCTCGCGCGGGTCCTGCAGGGGGGCATGACCATGGTCATCAGCGGCGACGACGCCCGGCCGTACTCCGACGAGCCGCTGACCGCCGCCCAGCACGAACTCTTCCAGACCGTGGACGCCCACAGCGTGATCATCACCCCGCTGGCGGCCCGGGGCGAGACCTACGGCGCGCTGACCCTGGGCTACTCTCGCCCCGGACACGGCTACGCTCCTGACGACCGGCTCGTCGTGGAGGACATCGCGCGCCGCACGGGACTGGCCCTGGCCAACGCCCGGCTGTTCACCGCCCAACGGAACACGGCCGAGGCCATGCAACGCAGCCTGCTCACCCCTCTGCCCCAACGGGACGACCTGCAACTCCAGGCCCGGTACCGCCCCGCCGCCCAGGCCAGCTGGGTCGGCGGCGACTGGTACGACGCCTTTCCTCTCGCCACCGGCGCCACGGGGCTGGTCATCGGCGACATCATGGGCCACGACCTGCACGCGGCGTCCCGCATGGCACAGGTCCGCAACATGCTCAGGGCCCTGGCCTGGGATCTCGACGTACCCCCGAGCACCGTCCTGGAGCGCCTGGACGCCGTGATGGACGCCGTCAGCGACGCCGAACTCGCCACCGCCGTGTTCGGCCGCGTCGAAAGGACCACCGCCGGATCCTGGTACCTGCGCTGGTGCAACGCGGGCCATCCCCCGCCGCTCCTGATCAGCCATGACGGCGCCACGACCTTCCTCGAAGAGCACGGAATGCTGCTCGGCGACCCCGGCCTCACCGATGCCCGCCCCGACGGCATCCGCGAACTGCCGCCGCTGTCCACCCTGCTGCTCTACACCGACGGCCTCGTCGAGACCCGCGGCACGGACCTGACCGACAGCCTCACCGGCCTTCGCCGCCACAGCGCCCACCTGGCCGAGCTCCCCGTGTCCGACCTCTGCGACCAACTCCTGGAGCGTATGGAGCTCAGCGGCGAAGACGACGTCGCCCTCCTCGCCCTCCGTGTCCCCGAATGAAGGCACCGGTCCGGCGACCCGGCCGAGGGCTCGGGCGCGCGCACGCCCTCATAGGGCCTCGCTGATCCAGCGCCAACCGCCCTCGACGTACCGGGCACTGATCAGCTGCGCGCTACCGGAGTCCGCGACCTCGGCGATCATCCGGACCAGCCGGCGGTGAAAGTCCGCGGGCGGACGGCCGCTGGTCGCCGATCCCTCCAGGAGGGACACGCTGACCTTCGCCTCGTCGCGCAGCTGCACGGTCAACCGGCCGGTCTTGTCCAGACGCAGGATCACGATCGCATCGGCACGGATCAGGTCGCCTTCGGCGGCTGAAATCCATACCTCCGGTGCATTACCGCTCATGAGCCTCACCTTCCATGAGTCCAGGAGCCCGCGAAACGATCTCCCACCTATGCCTACCCACGGTCGCCGGCAGGCCATGGGCCCCTCGCCGGATGGGAGCCCGATCCGCCACCGCGCCGAGACGGCCGTCAGGACCCGCCCGCGCACGCTCCGGCCTCGCGGCCGCGATCATCGCACGTCTTGTGGCATGGCGGGAGTGGCATGGAGGAGTTCTTGGCATGCCCGGGGTAGGAATCCGACGTGACCAGGGTGGATTACGCGGCGGCGTTCGACTCGGTTCCCGCCGCGTGTGCGGTGCTGTCGTCCGACCTGGTGTATCTGGGGGTGAACCGGGCGTACGAGCGTGCCGTGGAACGGCCGCGCGGACAGCTTCTCGGGCATCGGATCTTCGAGGTCTTTCCAGGTGGCCCGTCCGGTCAGGGCGTCCAGGAGTTGCGTGCCTCGCTGGAGCGCGTGCTGGCCGAAGGCGACGTCGACGTGATGCCACTGGTGCGCTACGACGTGCAGGTGGCCGGGGAGCCGGGAACCTACGAGGAACGGTACTGGGCCGCGGTGAACGCGCCCATGCTGGGACCGGACGGCCGAATCGCCTGCGTGATCAACCGGGTCGAGGAAATCACCGCCTACATTCAGCAGCTGCGGTCGGCCGGTGCGGCCGACGAGTCGTCCCCGGCCGACCAGGTGGAGGCGGCCGACGCCCAGCTCTTCCTACGCGCGCAGGAACTCCAGGAGGCCAACCGGCGGCTGCGCCGGGCACGGCTGCGCGAGCGGCAGGCCACCGCCGCCGCCCGCGCGGCCCTGCGCCGGCAACAGCAGGTGGTGGCCGACACCTCCCACGACCTGCGCCGCCCGCTCACCGGCCTGCAGACCAGGCTGCAGGTGGCCCTGACCGACCCCCAGGCCGACTCGCGGCAGGTCCTGCACGCGGCACTGCAGGACGCCGAACGGCTCGGCGACATCGTCAGCGACCTGCTGGAACTGGCCCGGCTCGAAGGCAACGCCCCCTTCCCGACCGAACCGGTCGACCTGTCCGCGCTGGTGGCCGCCGAACTCGCACGCTCCGACCTGGCCTGCGCCACCGCCGTCGACATCACCGCCGGGATCGTGGTCGAAGGCTCCGCGGTCCGCCTGGCGCGGGTGCTGTCCAACCTGCTGACCAACGCCGACCGGCACGCCGCCAGCCTGGTCCAGGTCAAGGTCTTCCAACGCGACGAGCAGGCGTTCATCGAGGTCGCCGACGACGGCCCCGGCATACCCGCGAACGAGCGGGAAGCGGTCTTCCAGCGCTTCTACCGCCGCGCCGACGCCCGCAGCAGCGATCCCGAAGGGACCGGCCTCGGCCTGCCCATCGCCCGCCAGATCGCCCGCGCCCACCACGGCGACCTCGACATCGCCGACCGCCCCGGCGGAACCTGCATGATCCTCCGCCTGCCCTGCACTTCTCCTTGAAGGGCACCGTCACGAGGGTGCGGGCGTGGTGTCGGCCGCGTGCTGGAGAGCGGTGTTCTCGGTCCTGATGCGGGCTCTCAGGAGGCCCAGGTTCACGATGGTGAACAGCAGGGCGGTGAGCCAGCAGGTGTGCACCAGCGGCAGGGCGACGCCCTCGGCGACGACCGCGACGTAGTTGGGATGGCGCAGCCGGCGATAGGGGCCTTTGTCCACCAGCGGCAGGTGCGGAACGATGATCACCCGGGTGTTCCACCGCTGGCCGAGTGCGGCGATGCACCACCAGCGCAGCCCCTGGGCCAGGACGGCGAGGCTCAGCATCGACCAGCCCAGGACCGGGATGAAGGGGCGGTCGAGCAGCCATGCCTCGAGCAGCGCGCCGCCGAGCAGGCCGACATGGGCGGCGACGATGCCCGGGTAGTGTCCGCGTCCGTACTCGACACCGCCCCTGCTCCTCGCCCAGCGCCGGTGCCGGCGAGCCACGATCAGCTCGGCGATCCGCTCGGCTCCGACGAGCGCTATGAGCAGCGTGAACCCGAGCACGAGTTCACCAGCGCAGCAGGAGCATCTCGGCGGAGAACCCGGGGCCCAATGCCATCAGCAGCCCGGGTTCGCCCTCCGGCGGGCGGCGTCGTTCGATCGTCTCCTGCAGAACGTTGAGCACCGAGACCGAGGACAGATTGCCGAGCCTTTGGAGGGAGTCCCATGTCAGGTCGAGCTCACCGTGCCCGAGGGCGAAGGCCTCGGCGATCGTGTCGATCACCTTGGGCCCTCCGGGGTGGCAGACCCACGAGGACACCTCGCCGGGAGACAGACCGTGCTCCCCCAGGAAGGCGGCGACGTCATCGGCCAGCGTCGCCTCCACGTGCTCCACCAGGTCGGCGGCCAGGACGATCCGGAAGCCGTGCTCACCGACGTCCCATCCCATGAGCCTCTGGGTGCCGGGATAGAGCTTGCTGCGGGTCGCGACGACCTGGGGCCCCCAGCGGACCGGGCCCCCGGTATCGGCCTTCCGGTCGCCTCCGACCGCCACGGCCGCCGCGGCACCGTCCCCGAACAGCCCGCTGGCCACCAGGTTGGCCAGCGAGTCGTCGTCGCGCTGCGCCGTCAGCGAGCACAACTCGACGCAGACCAGGACCGCCACCTGGTCGGGCCACGCGCGCAGATAGTCGTACAGCCGCGACAGGCCCGCGGCGCCGGCCGCGCAGCCCAGCCCGAAGATCGGTACCCGCTTGACGTCGTCCCGCAGGCCCAGGCGCTGGGCCAGGGACGCGTCCAGCGAGGGAGTGGCGACTCCGGTCGAGGAGCAGAAGACCAGATGGTCGACCTGCGACGCGTCGACCCCGGACGCCTCCATCGCGCCCCGGACGGCCCGCTCCCCGAGGGACAGCGCGGTATCGACATAGGCGCCGTTCGCCGTGGTGAAACCGTCGAGATTCGCGTACTTGTCGATCGGCATGGCCAGGTACCGGCCCATCACCCGGGTGGCGGAATGGAAACGCTCCACCACCCGCCGATCGGCCCCGGTCGCCCCGACGACCGCCTCGGTGATCTCACGCTGGTCGTAGTGATGTTCCGGCAGGACGGTCTGAACGGCTCCTACGCGCACATCTCCCCCTAAGTCCCCTCCCGGCTCCTTCCCCACCAGCGCGGCTTGTACCAGCGGGCGAGGATCGGTGCGGCGGCGAGGACCACGGTGACCGTGCGACGGTCACCGTGGTCCGGGGGAGATGCTCACGCAGCGGGCAGCACGTTCAGCCGCTGCAGCAACTCACGGGAGACCGTGGCGCGCTTGGCGGCGTCGCCGTCCTTGGCGACGTCGATGTTCAGCGCGAAGGTGTACACACGTCCGCCGCGCTCGACCCAACCGGCCCACCAGCCGGTGCCGGGGCCGGGGGCGTTCTGCCAACCCGACTTGGCGTACAGCGTGTACCCGTCCTTCTCCTCCTGCTTGATCAGATCCCGGACGGTGCGCTGGTGCTCACGCGAGGCGGGCAGGCGCTCGAACGCCAGCCGCTCCATGAACCGGGTCTGCTCCACCGCCGAGATCTTCAGCGGGCCGTCCAGCCAGAACCGGTCCACCACCGGACCCGTCTGGCGGTTGCCGTAGCCGAGCCGGTGCAGCCACTGCCGTTCGCGCTGCAGACCGATGCGGCGGGCGATCACCTGGAACGCCGCGGCGTTGGAGATGCGGACGGCCTCCCGCATCGTCATGTCCTGCTCCCACTCGGGGAACGGCTGCGGCGTCCCGTCCCAGGGGATCACCTCGTCGGGGCTCTTGACCACCCCGGTCTCCAGGGCGACCAGCGCGTGCGGGACCTTGAAGGTGGAAGCGGGCACCATCGGGGTCTCGGCACGCCGCCGGTCCACCACGGTCGTGCTCCGGGTCTTCACGTCCAGCATCGCGAACGAGCCGCGCACGCCCGCCGCGTCGAAGACGGCCCGCAGATCGTCACGCTCGGTGATGCCGGGCCGGATCTGATCGGCGGCGGCCACGACGGCGGCGCCGCGCGGGGCGGAGTCATGGGCGGCGCCGCACGCGGCGGTGCCGAAGAGGGTGAGCGCGGCGAGCGTGGTGGCACCCAGCCGGACGCGCACAGTTCGGGAGGAAGGCTTGGTCATGCGGTCACTTGATCACCACATGACGGCCTCTGTCCAATATGGATATCGATCAATGAATCATAGTGAAATACATATCGTCGCAGCTCATCCAAGCGACCAGGCGGTCAGGCGACGTGGCGCCCAAACCGAACGCCGCAGCGCTTCCCGCCGGCCGGCGGGCCCGGGCGACGTGGGGGAATCCTGAGGGACATATGGGATAGGAAGGAACGGATGCCCTGAAAACGGATGAGAGCATGGGCTCATGAGAGTCGGCGGTCATCCCGTTGACACCCCGTCCGATCCCGGGCGCACCACGGCCTTCCGGAGCGACGGCTACGCCCCGCTGCGGGACTACGCGGTGATCGGAGACGGACGGAGTGCCGCGCTGATCGCCGCCGACGGGTCCGTGGACTGGCTGGGGATGCCGGATCTGGACTCGCCCTCGGTGTTCGCCGCCCTCCTGGACCCCGTCCGAGGCGGCCGCTTCCTGCTGGAGCCAGAGGAGCCCTACACGGTCGCGCGCCGGTATCTCCCTGGCACGAACGTGCTGGAGACCACGTTCACCACCGGCGGCGGCAGCCTGCGGGTCACCGACGCGCTGACCCTGGAGGCCGATGGGGCCCTGGGGCCGATGCGGGAACTGCAGCGGCGCATCGACGGCGTGGCGGGGACGGTGCCGCTGCGCTGGAGCGTGCAGCCGCGGTTCGGCTACGGTGCCCGCCGCCCACGTATCGCCAGGCGCGCCGGCGTCCCGGTCGCGGTGGCCGGCGCGGACGCGCTCGCCGTCTGCGCCTGGGACGCGGGTGAACCGGAATGCACCGACCGGGCGATCAACGGCCGCCTCGATCTGCGGCGAGGACAGCGGGCCCTGCTGGCGATCCCGCTCGCCCACCAGGAACCGCTCGTCCTGCCGGCCCGTCCCGAATGCGATGCCCGCATGGACCACACCATCGCGGCCTGGCGCGGCTGGGCCCGAGAGCGCTCGAACGAGGGCATGTGGCGGGACGCCGTGCTGCGCAGCGCGCTGGCGCTCAAGCTCCTGATCTTCGCGCCCTCGGGGGCGATCGCCGCCGCGGTGACCTCCTCGCTGCCGGAACAGGTCGGAGGCGAACGGAACTGGGACTACCGCTTCTCCTGGGTCCGCGACTCGGCGTTCACCCTCGACGCGTTCCTGAGCCTGGGCTGCCCCGCCGAGGCGCATGCCTACTTCTGGTGGCTCATGCACGCCTCCCAGCTCACACATCCGCGGCTGCGGGTGCTCTACCGGCTGAACGGCGGCGGCCACGCGACGGAACGGACGCTCCCCCTCGACGGATACCGCGGCTCCAGACCGGTGCGGATCGGCAATGCGGCGGGCGCGCAGACCCAGCTGGACACCTATGGCGAGCTTTTGCAGACCGGCTGGCTGTACGCGGGCGCCGCCGGACGGCTGGACGCGGACATCGCCCGGCGCCTGGCGGAACTGGCCGACTTCGTCTGCGCCGCCTGGCGGGGGCCGGACTCGGGGATCTGGGAGGTACGCAGCGCTCCCCTGCACTTCACGCAATCGAAGATGATGTGCTGGGTCGCGCTCGACCGGGCCATCGACCTCTGCGAGCGCGGCCTGATCCAGAGCCGCGGTTCGGCCCGCTGGCGGCTGGCCCGCGCGCAGGTGCGCGACTTCGTCGAGACGCGTTGCTTCTCCTCACTTCACCACTGCTACACGCGCTCCGCCGACAGCTCGGATCTGGACACCGCCGTGCTCCTCGGTCTTCTGCACGGCTACGCGCGTCCGGGCGATCCCCGCATGCGCGCCACGGTCGACACGGTGGCACGGGAGCTCCGGCACGGCCCGTTCGTCGACAGGTACTCCGGCGAGGACGGTGTGAGCGGTACCGAAGGCGCGTTCCTGGCCTGTTCCTTCTGGCTGGCCGAGTGCCTCGCCCGCACCGGGCGCCTCGAACAGGCCACGGCGCTGATGGACGACCTGGTCGGGCTGGCCAACGACGTCGGCCTGTACGGCGAGGAGATCGACCCGGCCACCGGGGCCTTCCTGGGGAACCTGCCCCAGGGGCTGAGTCACCTGGCGTTGATCAGTGCCGCGTGCACCATCGACTCGATCGCCGACGAGGCGGACGGGTGAGCGCCTGGGGGACCGCCGCGGGCGCCTTCGTCGGCACGCTGGCGCTGACCACCGCCCTTCGCACCGCCAGCGAGCTCAGGCTCACCCGCATGGACCTGCCGTTCCTGCTCGGGACGGCCGTGACCGCCGACCGGGCCCGCGCCAAGGCGATCGGCTACCTCATCCACTTCGCCAACGGAGAGCTGTTCGCGTTCGTCTACTACGCCGTCTTTCTCGCCATCGGCCACGCCGGCTGGTGGCTCGGAGCCCTCTTCGGTCTGGTGCACGGATTGTTCGCCGGCACCGCGCTGGTGAACATCCTGCTGCCGTTGGCCCACCCCCGGATGGGCAGCCCGATGACCAGCGCCCCCAAGGTCGCCCTCTTGGAACCCCCGGGCTTCCTGATGCTCAACTACGGGCCCAGCACACCACTGGTCACCGTCCTCGCCCATGTCGGCTTCGGAGCCATAGTCGGAGGTTTCACCACGCTCGGTCCTGGATGAGCGTTCAGCCGGACGGTGGCCGGGCTCGCCCGCCAGGCCTGCGCACGCCGTCTCCTCCAGGGTCGGTGCCGTGGGTGACCACGACGCCCTCGGCGCCGCCCTCGATCTCCTCGCGACCTCTGCGCCCAGCACTTCAGCGACGCCCGCGACATCCGACTGGCCCAGTGGGAGAACGAGGACTGAGCCGGCAGCGCCGCGCGGCGGAACGGCGACCCGCCGGGTCTTGTCGCCGTCGCACCGGACCGACCACCGCGCGGCACCGTTCGGTGCGCCCGCCGCGGAACCGATCACCCGGGTGGACCGTCGCAGGGTTCCACGGTCGTTCAGAAGATCAGGGACGAAGGGCGCGATGACTCAGTTCCCGCAGTTGCCGGCACCGGCGGACCTCGCCGCCGCCGGGCCCAAGGGCGCCAAGAAGATGCTGGTCAAGGCGGCGGACCCGGTGCCCGCCGCCGAGCTGGCGCCGTTCTTCGAGCACGCCTGCCGGGAGCTGGTGCGGGCGGGCGAGAGCGAGCTCGCGTTCTGGGCGTTCGGGCAGGCGCGCAAGGTCGAGAAGGACCATCCCGCGCTCCTCGACCTCGACCGGGTCCAGGGCGTCTTCCTCGAACTGGTGCCCGCGGGCGGCGTCGGACCGGCCGCGCTGCGCGACTACGCCAAGACGCTCGCCGCGACGTTGCCGGCGGAGGAGGCGCACGCCCGCTTCCGCGAGGTGGTCTGCGCGGGATTCGACGCCGGGCTCATCCCGTACGCCCGCATCTTCCCTGACCTGCGCGCACTGGCCCGCGCCGCGAAGATCAAGAAGCGGGACGAGGAGGAGTTCCTGGCCGGGCGGCTGCTCCGCGCCGGGCTCATGCCCATCGCGTCCCACCAGGTCTGGGCGGCCGCCCGTGAGCCGCTCGTCGCGATGGCCGGACGCGACGACGACCTGATGAAGCTGCTGATCGCCGCCGAACCCGACCGCGCCCGGCACGAGGAGGAGAGCGGCGAGGAGGTCGCCGAGGAGATCCGGCAGATGTGGCTGGAGTCCTTGGCCGAGAGCGGGGCGGGGGCGCACCTGCCGGCCCGGTGGTTCGGCACCACGGGACGGGGTTGCGCGGCCGAAGTCCTGCTGAAGCTCGCCGACCAGGCAGGGGATCGACTTTTCCCGGACGCCGAGGTGGTGTTCGGCGAGGAGACGGACCCGGCGCTTCCGCCTCCCGACCACCGGCACATCATCCCCCAGGGGCGGATGGGCACCGACTCGCCCCGCTGGTGGGGTTCGGGCTTCGACCTGGGGCAACTGGCCGCGGACGTGGCATCCGGGCCAGAAGGACGCGAGCGTTTCGCCGGCCTGCTGGAGGCGTTCGTCCGCGACATGGGGCATTACGGCAACGTCGACTACCCGGCCACGGTGAAAGCGCTCTGGGATCTGCCGGAGACCCGGGAGGTGCTGCGCGAAGCCGTCGACGGCTGGAAGGCCGACGCGGGCCGCCCGGACCTTCCCTTCCTGTACAGCGCCCTGCACCAGTTGGGGCGGCTCACCGCCTGCAGCGGTCTCCTCGACCTGGAGCCGGGTGTCGCCGACGGGCTCGACCCCGCCGATCCCGTGGACGCCCTGCTGGCGGCCCTGCGCGGCGGCATCCCCGCCGAACTGGCCGTTTCCGGCGACGGGACGCCGTCAAAGTCACCGAAAGCAGGCCGGACGATCGTCCAGCACCTCGGATACCTCACCATCACGGAACGGTCCTGGCACGCCCACGCGTCCGTCACCGGCGACGACGCCCTGTCGATGAGTCTTCCCCAACTGCCCGACGGGCTGCTGCCCTGGTACGACGGCAAGACCGGCCTCCTGTCCCGCATCCAGGACGGCGCCTGGCAGACGTTCCAGGTCGAGGGGCAGGCGGGCCAGACCGTCGCGTTGACCCTGGACCCAGGCACCGCCACCGCACGGCCCCAGGCGCCAGGCGCCGCCGAGGTGACGTTCCCGGGCGCCGCCGGGCCGAGCGAGGTCCGGTTGAGCCGCGGTGCGATCACGGTCACCGCGCCCGACGGGACCCGGACGGCGCGGCTGCCCTTCTCACCTGTCATGAGCACGAAGAGCGGGCTCGTGCCGCCGCCCGGCTGGTGGACGCGGCGGGACCCGGTGGACCCGGACGGATCGGCGGCGCTGCGACGTCTCGACCGCGAGCGGGCGGCGCGCCTGCTGGAGGCGGCGCTGACCGGACCGCGCGCGGCCGCCGACGCGCTGGAGGCCGTGCTGCCCGAGGTGACCGCGCCGGCCCTGCGCGACGGCGTCCTCGAAGCGGCCCGTACCGCCGTCGAATGCCTCCTGCTCTCCATCGAGTTGCGCGACCGGATCGGCCGCCCCCAGCCTCCGGCACTGCCCGCGCTGGTCGTGCCGGCCTCCGACCTCCCCTTCGCTCGTACCAGGGCGCAGACGAGGTGGCTCGTGCGCCAACGGCTCGTGGCCCAAGCGCTTGAGTCGGCGACGACCGACGAACCCGCGGCCGACAGGCCCTACCTCGTCCGGACGGTCTCCCTGCCACCCCGCGGTTACGTGGGCGTCGAACCGGACACCCTGGCGGGCTACGCGCTCCCGGCCATCCTGCCGTGGACTTCTGACTCACAGCGCGAAGGCATCCTCGACGTCCTGCGCCTCTGGGCCAACGCTCCGATCGGCGACGGCACGGGCGCCTGCCGGACACTGCGCATCACTCCGGCGGGTGGCGAGGGGCAGTCCAACGCCGAACGTCAGCTGGTCGACAGGCAACTGGAGCGGGAGGCGCCCGGGGAGCTCTGGCGTACCCCGAACGGCGCCCTGCTGATCTTGGACTACCAGCGACACGACCGGACCGCGACGGCCCTGGAGTACGCGCCCGGCGGAACGTTCGAACCGGGCGAGCCGCCCGGCTGGCAGGCGGCTCGGCCGCCCGTCCCCTGCTGGGGCCCCGCCGGGCGCGTCGTCCGGCTCATCCGGTTGCTGGCCGATCGCGGCCCCGCGCCGATCGACGCCGCCGCCACCGTCCACGACCTGGCGGAACGTGCGGGCTTCGGGGTGGCGGCCGCCGTCGCGGTCTGCAAGATCCCCGCCGAGGTCCTGGACGACGACCTTCCCACCACGGGCGCGGCACTCTCCTACCCCATGCGCGACGCGGTACGGGAACGCCTGCTGCCCGACGACCCGGCCGACCTCTGGATCACCGGCCTCGCGGTGGACGCGGCGGCCGACTGGTGGCGAACCCACGGCGAAGGGCCGTCCGGCCGGACTGGCGGGGGATGACACGGCCGCTAAGGGCGCTCCGAAGCGTCCCTTTGGAGCAACCAGAGCAGGGCGGTCACCGTGTTCTCCAAGCGCTCGACGCTCTGCAACGCCTCCTTCAGCGCCGCGAAGGGGTCGGCGACGTCCCTGTTGGTCAGGGCTTCTTCCAACTCCAGCCGTAGCGCGGCAAGCGGTGTGCGCATCTCGTGCGAGACCTGGACGACGAATCGGCGCCGCCTCTCGGCCGGCAGCCATCCCCGGCCGCCCGCACCGACCCCGGGTTCAGGAGTCTCGCCACGACGGTGGGCGTCTGACTGGGGTTCGATCGTTGAGCCGCTCAACATCTTGCCCGTTCCTTTGCGGTCGCTGGTCGTTACACCATCGAGTCTCGCTTCCACCGGCGCCCATGACACCGGGAGGACTACCTGTCCGGTACCTGTCCGGCGCTCCCCACGCTCCTCCGAACTCCTCGGGCAGATGCCACCACGCACACTCCATCGAACTCACGTCAGTGGCGATGGAACCAGGCGCCGAGCTGAGAGCGGGATGTCAAGTTCAGTTTGCTCAAGATGTTCTCGATGTGCCCTTCGGCGGTGCGCTGGGCGATGACGAGAGCGACTGCGATCTGTTTGTTCGACAGGCCCTGAGCGGCCAGTTCGGCGACCTGCTGCTCGCGGCGAGTCAGCGGAGAAGCCGCCTCGGTCGAAGCGGGGGCGTGCGAGGGACTGTCCGGTTTCTCACCCAGAGCGTAGGCGACGGCTTGGGACAGGGTCAGTTCGGCGCCCCGAGAGAATTCGTCCTCATACACTTCGTCCCCCAGGGACTGCCGCGCCTGAACCGCACATCTATCATGTATGGAAAAATATAGCTCAGACCCGAAGAGGAAGAGTTCTTGCTCTTTCTCCCATGCCTGCCGCACGAATCCGAACAGTCGCGCCGCTTTTGCTTCGTCCCCACTGGCGACAAGGAACCAGGTCAGATACTCGATTCCGCCGAGCGTCCCCGGGATTTCCGCGAAAGCCTGCTTGATACGCAGAGATTCGGCCAGATACGCCATGCCCTGCCGGCACCTGCCAGGGCTCGGAGCGCCCTCCCCCCACAAAGCGACGGCATACGCCTGCTGCATGAACGAGTAATTGTAGCTCTCGCCATGGGCCCTGGAAATGTCGATCGCCTCCTGGGCCAGGCTGATGGCCCGCTCGAGATTCCCCTGAAACGCCGTTGCCATCACCAGTGGGGCGCGCAGCAGCACCAGAAGATTCAACTCCCCGAGCGCCCGCTGACGTGTTGTGGTCTCTTCCCCCAGGGCGCTTGCCCGAGCCAGGTCGCCTTGGAAGAAGGAAGCCATGCCCTCGACCGCGCGAGCGTGCATCAGGCCGGACTCATCACCCAGCTCAGTTGCCAGAGTCCGGCACTTTCCGCACAGGTCATCGATGGCTCGGGCGTCCCCCTGCCACAGGGCGATTATGGCGTCGGCCCACAGTGCCCTGACCCGCTCTCTGGTGGGCTCGGTGTCGCAGGCCACTGCCCGGTCCAGCCAGTACCGGCCTTCGGCAGTCCCGCCACTCATCCAGTAGAAGGCCAGAATTCCCACCATATGAAGACCGACATGGGTGTGATCGGAGCTGGCGATACTGTAGTCCAACGCGGCCTGCAGATTACTGTGTTCCCGTCGCAGCCTGGCGAGCTTCAGCATCTGATCGGGACCGAACCACTCTGCTTCGGTGCGCTCGGCCAGGGAAAGGTAATGATCTCGATGCCGGGCCTGAAAGATCTGCTCCTGCCCCGACTCTTCCAGCCGGCCCTCTCCATACTGGCGCATGGTCTCCAAGAGCCGAAACCGGACTTCGTCGCCATGCTGCTCGCGCAACAACACTGATTTTTCGACCAGACCGGCCAACAGCTTGACCATCGCATCGCTGGTGAGACCGTCATCGACGTCGCTACTGGCGCAGACGGTCTCGACCGCCTCCAGATCGAAACTGCCGGCGAACACCGAGAGCCGTGCCCACAGCGCCTGCTCCTGTTCGCTGCACAGTTCGAAGCTCCAGTCCATCACGGACCGCAGGGTCTGGTGACGCGGTAGCAACGCCGGATGGTCCTTGCCCCGCAACCGGAACCAGTCGTCCAACCTGGCCACCAGCTCATGGGGCGACAGCACTCGCAAGTAGGGTGCCGCCAACTCCAAGGCCAAGGGGATACCGTCCAGCCGGCGACCGATCTGGACCACATCCGCCCAGTTCTCCTCCGTGATGGTGAACCCGGGTACGACGGCTGAGACACGGTCCGTGAACAACGTCAGCGCCTCATACTGGGGCGCACCCTTCGACGCCGGGAAACGGGCGTCCCGCTCAGGGACCGGCAGCGGCGGCACCCACAGCGCCTGCTCGCCCGCGACCCCGAGCACATGCCGGCTCGTCGCCAGCACCCGCAGGTCCGGCGCCGACCGCAACAACGTGTTGACGACGAACGCGCACGGCTCCACCAGGTGCTCGCAGTTGTCCACCACCAGGAGCAGATGTCGATCTCGCACGTGATCGACCAGCACCTGCAGCGGCTCGCGGGTGGACCGCTCGTCGACTCCCAAGGCAGCGGCCATGGTGTGCGGAATCAGCGCCGCATCACCCAACTCGGCGAGTTGAACCACCCACACGCCGTCGCTGAACGCCCGGTCCAGCTTCCGAGCCGCCCGCATCGCCAACCGGGTCTTGCCCACCCCGCCCACGCCGGTCAACGTCACCAGCCTCGACGTGGACAGTGCGTTCCGCACTGCCGCCAGCTCGTGACGACGGCCCACGAAGTTCGTCACCTCGGCGGGAGGATTCCCCCGCTGACGGTGCCCCTGAACAGGCATAACAGCTTGAGTATAGGCAGGCGACCTCAACTGGGGACAAACCCCGCCCAGAGCCCAGGGCGGCCCCCTTCCCGTCCGGGGGCCCGCCCGGCGGCGGGCGACCAGATAGACACGCGTGTCTGGCAGTTGTCCGGATCACTTTCTCACGGCCGTTCCGGACCGATAGATTCCGATCATGGGCTGGGACGGTGACGGGGTACTGGCTGGCCGGTACCGGAATCTCGGCCAAATCGGCCAGGGCGGCATGGGTTCGGTGTGGCGCGCGCACGACATCGACCTCGACCGCGAGGTCGCCGTCAAGGAGCTCCGGGTGCCCGAACAGGCCACCGACCAGGAGCGGCGCGTCTGGTACGCCCGGATGGAGCGCGAGGCCCGCGCCGCCGCCCGGCTGAGGCACACCGGCATCGTCACCGTCTACGACCGGGTGATGGGCCAGGACGGCCGTCCCTGGATCATCATGGAGCTGGTGCGCGGCCGCTCCCTCGAACAGCTGCTGGCCGAGCAGCAGGCGCTCCCCCCGCGCCACGTCGCCGCGATCGGGCTCGCGATGCTGGACGCCCTCTCGACCGCCCACGGCCAGGGCGTCGTCCACCGCGACGTCAAGCCCGCCAACGTGCTCCTCGAAGGCGACCGGGTCCTCCTCACCGACTTCGGCATCGCCGCGCTGGAGGGCGACGTCACCATCACCCGTTCGGGCATGGTGCTCGGCACGCCCGCCTACATGTCCCCCGAACAGGTGGAGGGCAAGGCCGTCACCCAGGCCTCGGACCTGTGGTCCCTGGCCGCCACCCTGTACGCGGCGGTCGAGGGGCGCCGTCCGTTCGACGGGCCGAGCCATGGAGCCGTCTTCGTCGCGATCGCCACCCGGCAGCCGCCACCGCCCCGGTGCGGGGGTCCGCTGGCGCAGGTCCTGAACGGCCTGCTGCGCAAGGACCCGAACGAACGGCTCTCCCCCGCCCAGGTCCGCGACCTGCTCAACGCCGTCCTGGACCCCACCGCCGCCACCGCCGAAACCGCGGCCGACGCCGGCCCGCCCTTCCCCCACCGGCCGCCCCGCACCGCGGTCCTCCACCCGCCCACCAGCGACATCCCGCTCCGTCGCTACCGGACGGCCCTCGTCAGAGCCGCCCTCCTGTGCACCGCGCTCGGCGTCCTGGCCTTCCTGACCGGGCCGTGGAGGGGAACCAGCAAGGACCTTCCGCTGGAGTCGTCTTCGGGCAAGGCGATCCTTCTGCTGCTGCCCGTCGTCGTCGCGTTGATCCTCATCTGCGGGCTGTGGTTCCTGCCGCACCGGCCGACGCTCGTCCTCGCCCTCGTGTCCGCGATCCTCGGGGGCCTTCACATGGAGGCCCTCCTCGTCTTCGTGCACCGGCAGTCCGGCAGGGTCCCGGCCGTCGAACCCAACGTCGGATTCGAGATCTCCTGGATACTGAGCACGCTCGCGTTGATGTTCGCCTTCGCCGCGGTGAACCCGTCACTCGCCGGACGGGTGACGGACCCGCTCGCCCGCCGCGCCCTGCTCACCGCGGCCGTGCTCGTCGAAGGCCTGGTGGCCCTCGCCTGGGTCGTGCCCATCTACGAGCTGGCAGGGTCGGGCCTGGACCTGGACTCCGACCACAGCGCCCCCCTCATGGCCCCTCTCATGCTCCTCGGCCTGATCTGGCTCGGCGCCCAGCCGTTCATCTGGTCGAGCAAGGTCAGAGCCGAGTTCTCCCGCCACTAGAGGAACGGGCGGCCTGCGCTCGGCGCGCCGCTCCGGTCGAGCCGGGCGAGCGGACCGGAGGAGATGTGGTCACTCGGTGAGGCGGTGCAGGTCGGTGATGACCTCGGAGGCGGCCACGGGGTCGAGGTCGCCGAAGGCGAGGGGTCTGCCGGAGTGGCGGCCCGTCATGAGCATGACGCGTCCGATGTGCTGCTCGGCATGCTCCTCGGGGCCGAAGACGCGGATGCCGGGCTCGAAGGTGACCATCACGTGCCGGTCGTCCGGCGTCATGAGCATGACCTGCCGGCGGAAGCCGCCGGTCTCCTTCTCGCCGAGTTCCCAGCCGCGGGACGCCATGCCGAGAATCCTGCCGAAGTGGACCGTGCCGCCCTCGAAGCGCCGCAGGCGGTCTTCGCCCCGTTCGTCCTCCCGGAGGATGTGGACGGGACGTCCGAGCTGCGGGAAAGGCTGCAGGATCTCGTAGTCGGCGAGGATCGCGGCCCAGGCCTGGACGGCCCCCTCGCCGAGGACGAGCGGGTGGGGCAGGGCGATTCGGGCGTCGCCGGGAAGCGTGAAGGCGTCGTCGCGGACGTCGGCGAGGGTGCCGTCCTCGGCCACCCGGAACGTGTCCGTCCCGGTCGACCACACCAGGCGGCGGGCGAGGTGGCGCATGAGCGGGTGCGCGACGAACAGGGAGGCGAACTCCCCGGCCGTCCAGGTGCGCCCGGCCGCCATCGCCGCCTCCAACCGCTTGATCTGGTCCGCGGCGACCGTGCGGACCTCCTTCTTGAGGACGGTGAAGCGTTCGTAGGCCGCGGGGGCGAGGGCGTCGTCGTCCTTCACGCCCGGCTTCGGCAGCGTCTTGCGGGGCTTGCCGCTCTCGTCGGTGACGAAAGGCCTGAGCTCCTCGTCGAAGCCCACCACGAAGCGGCGAGGCCCGTAGTCGAGCGTCATGGAGCCGCCGGCGTCCAAGCCCAGGGCGGGAACGAGCCGGTCGGCCAGTTGCTCCTGGGTGAGCCCGCGCCGTTCGGCGGCGCGCTTCAACGCCTCGCGCGCGGACCGCCGGATCCATTTGTGGTCCTCGGCCTTGTTCGCGAGCCGGTCCAGATGGCGGAGCGCCGCGTCGGTGCCGAGACGGCTGAACAGGCGGAGCGCGGACTGCCCGCCCGACTCCCACACGTACGCCCTGGACCACCGGGCGACGATCGGCGCGAGCCGGTCGGCGGTCCCGTCGTCGCCGAACTCGGCCAAGGCGTACTGCACGCCGGGCGACGCCCACAGTTTGGGATGGCGGTCGGCCCTGTAGAGGGCCCAGGCGAACTCGGCGAGCGACTCCGGATCCAGAGGGCCCACGACCAAGGGCACGCCCGCGTACGGCTTGCGGTTCTCCGAGATGGACAGCATCGTCAGCAGATGCCGGGTCGCGGCCAAGGGGAGCGCCTGCCGGCGCCGGCGAAGCAGGATCCGCGGCAGCTTCTCGGGGTCCCAGCCCTCCGGGAGGCCCGGCAGCGGGTCGGGGTACACGTCGAGCGGGTCGGTGCGCAGCCCTGAGACCGCCTGCACGGCCTCGTCCCCGTAGTACCCGGCGGCCTCCACGAGGACGTCGTGGCCGTGGCGTTCCGCCACCGAGCGCAGCGCGGCCTCGGCGCGTTCCCGTTTCGGGCCCGGCTTGCGCAGCGCGTCCGGGATCGTCAGCCTCACGGCGTCCGCCCCGTGCAGCGCGTACCAGGCCTCCTGCGCATCGTTGCGCCCGTCGTCACCGAAGTCCTTGATCATGCCTTGGGCCACGGCGTGGTCCAGGAAGGGTTCGAGGGCGTAGACGCTCCATTTCCTCTTCTTCAACTGGTGCATCACCAGGGGGTAGGCGGCCATCTCGTGACGCGCCACCGCACCGCGATCGGCGCCGACGTTCGAGAAGTCGGCGAAAGCGTCCCAGTAGCGTTCGTCGGCGAGCAGCTTCTCGGCGAGTTCCCGGGGCGCCTGCATGACGAGTCCTATGTAGAGGCGCTCGAACCGCGACCTGGACTGCCACTCGCGCGGCTTCCACAGCTGCAGGGCCTGGCCACCGGCGAAGAACGCGGCGAGTTCGTCCCAGTCGGTGTCCTCGGGCATGCGTTCCTGCGCGTACTTGTACGGGGCCTCCAGCCACTCCTCCCGCCGGCCGGGCGCCCAGCGGACGAAGGTCGGCTCCCTGGGCGTCTTCAACTTGAGGACGACCGGTTCCCTCTTCCCACCGGACCAGGGCGGCTGAACGAGCAGGACGGGCAGCGCGCCGTCGGGGGCGTCCTCGACTTGTCGATCTTGGCTCATCGTGCCCAGTATCGCGGCCGGGAGCACGCCGGTGTCCCGCGTTCGCGTCCACAAGCTCGCGATCCCACCGTCACGCCCGCGTCCGCGTCGACCGTCGGCGTGCGGGCCACGGGCATCTTCTTCTACCACTCCCCCGACTCGGGTGATGTGGAGATCGAGGACCCCGACAACGGTGAGTGCCGCCTGTTGCTCCAGGGCGCCACCAGTGCAGACAACCGCACCGACGCCCGCGCGACGTTCTTCCTCGACCAACTCTGCGAAGAGCCCGCGGGCATCACCCTCGATCCCGGCGATTCGCAGGGTCGTCGGTGGTGCCGCAGCCCGCGGCAGCGGTGCGGCACCATCCTCCGGTTCAGGAGGCCACGCGGTCGGTCACATGCGTGACCGGGCCTCGATCATCGCCCTGACCTCGTTCGCGGTGGGCTCTCCGTCACGCATCCGGTCGGTCGCTATCGGGTGCGGGCGGGCAGGCGGGCGGCGACGAGGGGGATGACGATCGACGCGGCCACGAGGTGGGCGGCGATCAGGGTGAGCCTCGTCCCGACCGTCGCCGAGACGATCAGGTCGGGCACGATCGACAGCGCGGTGAGCACGGCGGTGGCCGCGAGGAACGTGCGTCTGGGCGACGCGGCCCAGCGGCGCAGCGCCAGGGCCAGCAGCACGCCGACCGCGCTGAACAGCAGCGTCAGCTGGGTGAAGCCGAGCAGCGGGATCGGCTCGCCGTCGATCTCCAGGGGCACCCCCGCGCCCCGGCCGGCCGCGGCGACGGCGGTGGTGGCCGCGGCGGCGGCGACGCACCCGAACAGGCCGGCGCGCCACATCGGAACGGTGCGGGGGGCCGTCGTGGCGGCGGTCATCGGGGCCTGGACGGCGCCGAGGCCGCTGGAGGTGACGTTGCTGGTCATGGTCTGACCTGACCTTTCGCTGGGGGGAGGCGTCCACGAGAGACTATGTGTCCGCCGGACACTTGATGTAAGCTAGACACATCGGTGCCGGGTTGACAAGAGGGTGGTGGGATGAAGGCGCTCTGGGATCTCAGCGACCAGCCGGAGAGGCGGCCGCGCATACCGCTCTCGGTGTCGGCGATCGTCGAGGCGGCCATCGCGGTCGCCGACGCGGACGGTATCGAGGCGGTCTCCATGCAGCGCGTCGCCGCCGCTCTCGGCTTCACCAAGATGTCGCTCTACCGCCATGTCTCGAACAAGTCCGAGCTGCTCAGCATCATGATCGACACGGCCGTGGGGGAGCCGCCCGACCTGGGCGAGGTACCCGGCGGCTGGCGGGCCAGGCTGGAGGAGTTCGTCCGGCGGCTCGCCGAGGTCTGGCGGCGGCACCCCTGGCTGCCCACCGTCACCGTGGGCACCCGCGTCATGGGCCCCCGCGAGGCCGGGTGGACCGAGAGCGCGGTGGCCGCACTGGCCGGAACCGGCCTCACCGGCGACGAGCGCATGGCCGCCGCGTTCCTGCTGTTCGGGCACGTCCGCACCACCCAGTCGATGACCACGGCCGGCACCCAGGCCTGGTCGGGCGGCAGCGAGACGGCCGAACTGATCCGCGGCCGGGCGGACCTGTTCCCCGAGCTCAGCAAGGCGTTGAGCGGCCCCACCCCGACCCTGGACGACAACGCCCGCGCCTTCGGCCTGGACCGCCTCCTCGACGGCCTGGACGCCCTCATCAAGGAGCGATCATGACCGCCCGCAAGCTGGCCGCGGACTATCTCGCCGCCCTGGAGCGCGGCGACCTGGAGGGCGTCCTGGCGCTCTTCCACCCTGAGGCGGTCGTCCACTCCCCGCTGTACGGGCCGCTGCCCGCCGCGGAGTTCTACCCGAGACTGCTGGCCGACACCGGCCGCTCCGAGCTCCACCTTCGCGGCGTCACCCAGGGCGAACGGCTCGTCGGCGTCTGGTTCCGCTTCGACTGGACGCTGTCCTCGGGCACCGCGGCCGGCTTCGAGTGCGTGGACATGCTGGAGCTCGACGGCGAAGGCCTGATCACGACGCTGCGCATCTTCTACGACACCGCGACCACCCGCTCGGCGTTCGAACGCGAGACGGGCGGCTCCTGGCGCCACACCACCTGACGCGACCGGCGCGCAGGCCCGGGCCGCGGCTTCCGATGGTCGTCCGGCCCCGGCGAACCAGCTACGAAGAGGCCGATTCACGGCGCCGGGCCGGACGGGGCCAGGCGTCGGCGAGGTCGGCGAGTTCGTCGAGCGCGTAACGGCCCGCCCCTCACGCCGCGCGAGGTTCCCGCCCACCCGAAAGGACGGATCACCATGACCTCCCTGGAGACCTTCACCCGCGTGCGGGGCCTGCGCCTGGCCTCGATCGACTTCGGCGGCACCGGCGTACCGGTCCTCGCCCTGCACGGCCACTTCGGACGCGCGCGCTCCTTCGCCCCCTTGGCCGCGGCCCTGGCCCCCGAGTACCGGGTGATCGCGCTGGAGCAGCGCGGCCATGGCCACAGCGAGCGCGGAGACGGCGACTTCGGCCAGGACGCCTACGTCGCCGACGCCGCAGAGTTCGCGCGCGGGCTCGGCCTCGGCCCGCTGATCGTCCTCGGGCACTCGATGGGCGGCGTGACCGCGTTCCACCTGGCCGCGCGGCACCCGGAGCTGGTGCGCGCGCTCGTCGTCGAGGAGGGCGGGGCGCTCAACCGGCCGCCGGAGGTGCCGCACCCGGTCCTCGACGTCAGCGACTGGCCGCGGCGCGCGGCCACGCTGTCCGGTCTGCGCCGCCAGATCGAAGCGCGCGGCGTCCCCGACGCGAGCTACTTCCTGGAGAGCGCCGTCGAGCACCCCGACGGATGGGGGCTGCTGTTCGACTACGACGACATGATGACCTCGCAGCGGGCACTGATCGGCGACTGGTGGGAGCAGTGGCTCCGCTCCACCTGCCCCGCGCTGCTGGTGCACGGCCTGGACAGCTTCGTCCTGCCCACCCCCATGGCCAGGCTGATGGCCCGACGCCGCCCCGACACGGTGCTGCGCGAGATGCCCGGCTGCGGCCACTGGCCCCACGACGACGACCTCGACGCCTTCACCGAAACGGTCCGCACGTTCCTCGACCGCCTGTGAACGGAGCCGGGGCGGCCTTCGCACTGTGCGGCTTCCGAGCATCTGGAGACTCCTCCGGCCGTTCGCACAACCGGTCTCCGGCGAGCTCCAACGGTCGGTTGTGCGGGCCTAGGGTGTGCCGGTGGACACCGAGGCATGGCGATCATTCGTCCGGGCGGCCGAGCTCGGGCAGTTGCAGCATGCGGCCGATGAGCTGGGCGTGACGCAGCAGGCGGTCTCCAAGCGGATCGCCGCCCTGGAGCGCGATCTGGAAGTCCGCCTGTTCACACGGACCGCACGCGGAGTCGAGCTGACACTGGACGGCCAGGCGTTCCTCCCCCACGCGCGGAGCGTCGTCGCGGGTGTGGATCGGGCCGTCGCCGCGGTCAGGCCGGGCTCCCGGGCCCTGCGGATCGACGTTCTCGGCTTTCGAAGCGCCCAGTCCGTGGTCATGCACGAGTACTGGCGGTCGCATCCCGGGTCCGACCTCGACCTGGTGACCCTCAGGGTCGACGACCCCCGCGTGGCGGTCGCGGCCATCGAGGCGGGCGATATCGACGCCTCGTTCCGTACCGTCACCGACCCGGCCGTCCTGCCTGCCGACGTGCGGATGGTGCACGCGTTCGACTCCCCGCTGGAACTGCTCGTCGGCCCGAGGCATCCGCTCGCCTCCGCCCGGAAACTGACGCCGCCGCAGCTGCGCAGGCACCGGATATGGGTTCCGGGCATCGCGCCCCGAAGCGAATGGGGAGAGTTCTACGACCAGCTCGCCACCGAGTTCGACCTGCGCATCGACGCGGCGGGCCCGCATTTCGGAAACGAGGTGCTCCTGGACACCCTCGCGGACTCCGCGGACGTGGCGACTCTTGTCGGGGCACGCGACCGATACCTCTGGCCGACGAGCCACGATCTGCGCCGCATCCCCATCGTGGATCCGGCCATCGCCTACCCGCTCTCGCTCATGATTCCGAGAACGAATCCGCATCCGGAACTGCGTGGAATCATCACCCACCTCGGACGCCTGCCAAGGCTTCCCGAGACGGTCTGGCTCCCGTCCTGGGCGGGGGCGCGCGGCGACGGCGGCAGCGCGAACGGTCGCCTGACGAAGGTGAACTGACCGGAAAGGAGCGTGGCATGCCCAGCGGCCGTCTCATGCGCATTCACGGCGCCGAGTTCCAGGCCATGGCCGAGAGGGTGCTGCGGGCCACCGAGCTCACCTCGCGTCTGAACGTCCTGCCCTTCGAGGACGAACCGGGCAAGGCCGAACTGTTCGAGCAGATCCTCGGCAGGCCGCTGCCGGCGAGAGTCACGATCTACCCGCCCTTCTACACCGACCACGGCCTCCGTCTGGACCTGGCGGAGCGGGTGTTCATCAACCAGAACTGCACGTTCCTGGACTACGCCGGCATCCGGCTCGGCGAGCGCGTGATGATCGGACCGAAGGCCACGTTCATCACCGTCGGCCATCCGGTCGATCCCGGGGAGCGGCGGGAGTGGCTGACCGGCGGGCCCATCGACGTGGCGGAGAACGTGTGGATCGGCGCCGGTGCGACGATCCTGCCCGGCGTCTCCATCGGCCGTGACTCTGTGATCGCCGCCGGCGCGGTCGTGGCCGATGACGTCCCGCCGGCGAGCCTCGTGACCGGCGGCAAGGCGACGCTCAACCGGCAGTGGTGACGGCCCGCCAACTACTACATCTGTAGCAGGGCGGCTAGGGTCGGAAGAGACGACCCGACGAGCGGAGGATCACGATGCCTTTCTGGGACAAGCTGCGCGACTCCACCCAGAGCATGCAGACGCAGCTGCTCAGCAGGAAGAACGAACTGAAGAGCGGGGCGTTCCGGGACGCGAGCATGGCGATGTGCGCGCTGGTCGCGGCGGCCGACGGCAGCGTGGACCCGTCCGAACGGCAGCGGACCGCGTCCCTGATCGCCTCCAACGAGGTGCTGCAGAACTTCCCGTCCGACGACCTGCAGCGGCGGTTCAACGACAACGTCTCCAAGCTCACCGCCGACTTCGACTTCGGGAAGGTGGCGGTCCTGCAGGACATCGGCAAGACGAAGAAGAAGCCCGCCGAGGCGCGCGCGGTCATCCAGATCGGCATCGTGATCGGCGGCGCGGACGGGCACTTCGACGACAGCGAGAAGGCCGTCGTCCGCGAGGCGTGCTTCGCCGTCGGCCTGGACCCCGCCGAGTTCGAGCTGTGACGGACGGCTCTCACGGACGGCTCTGACGGACGGCGTCCCGTCACCGGAACGCGAGCAGCGACACCAGGACCGACACGAGAACGTGGTCCAGCTGGAGGGTCGCGGCGGTCAGCGACCCGGTGACGACGCCGTTGCCCATGAACAGCAGCGGGCCGGTGACCGCGTTCTTGGCCGGAGGCGTGCCCAGCAGCGCCTCGACGCGTTCGACGACCCCGGAGTCGGCGAACGCGCTCACCGGCCCGGGGCCCCGCGGCTGCGCGAGGGCGACCTTGGCGATCGTCCGGGCGACGGCGGCGCGGTCGCCGGTCGCCTCCGCGGCGTCCTCGTCCGCCCAGCGCTCCGTCGCCAGCCGCAGCCGGGCGGCCAGGGACCGCAGCGGCGGCAGGACGGCCGAGGCGAGGGCGCCGGCGGCGAGGTAGCGGTGGTGCCGGTGCCTGAGGTGGGACGTCTCGTGCTGGAAGACGACGTGGAGCTCCTCGGACGTCAGATCGCGCAGCAGGCCCCGGGAGACCAGGACCCCGCCGTTCCGGCCGGGGATCGCGACGGCGATCGGGACATCGGTGTCGAGGGGCTCGCGGGCGTCCGCCCGCGCGGTGCGGAGCGCGGCGGCCCAGCGGACGGCGGCCCTGCCCGCGGCCCCCAGCCCGGCGGCCGACAGCACGGCCGAAGGAATCCCCACCGCGTCCGGGACGGGGCGGTCGTCCCCGAACAGCGCCCATTCGGGGACGTGCGCGGCGGCGGACGGCGCCAGCGTCGCCGCGTAGTTGACGGCCACGAAGAAGCCGGTCCCGAGCGCGGCCACGGCGGTCATCGCCCCGGTCGTCGCCAGCAGCCGCGCCGACCATGACGGATGGAGCCGTAACGGCACCTTCGCCAGCGCGGCGCTCAGCGTCAGCATCAGGGCGAGGGGCAGGAAGGTGAACCAGTTCACCCGCCGGCCTCCGGAGGGTCGAGGAACTCGCGCAGCTTCCGCGCCTCCTCGGCGCTGAGCGACCGCGCGAACCGGTTCAGCACGTTCCCCGGGTCGCTGGCGTGCCGCAGGTGGTCGCGCATGCGCCCCGCCACCAGCTCGGACTCGTCGACGGCGAGCCGGTACCGGTAGTGCCGGCCCGCCCGGGTGCGCGAGACCAGCTTCTTCTCGTGCAGCCGGTGCAGGATGGTGTTCACCGTCGTGTAGGCGGGATCACCGTCCAGCCGCTCCACCAGCTCCGCGGTGCTGGCCGCCCCGCCGAGCCCGGCCAGCGCGGCGAGCACCTCTGCCTCCAGTTGCCCGAGCGGCCTGCGCGACACCGTCCTCAGCCCCCCTTCCGCAGCACGTCCGGCTCGAGGTAGACGAGCCGGGCGATCGGAACCGCCGCGCGAATGCGGGCCTCGGCGTCGTTGATCGCGTCGGTCACCTCCCGCGCGTCGTCCTGGAGGTCCACGGCGACCTTCGCGGCGACGAGCAGCTCGTCCGGCCCGAGGTGCATGGTGCGCATGTGGATCACCGCGGGGACGTCGCGGCCCTCCACGATCGCCTGCCTGATCAGCCGCAGGTGCTCCGGGGTCGCGGACTCCCCGACGAGCAGGCTCTTGACCTCGGTGGCCAGCACGATCGCGATGGCCGCCAGCAGCACGCCGATCGCGGCGGTGCCGATCCCGTCCCAGACGCCGTCGCCGGTGATCAGGGTCAGGCCGACGCCCGCGAGCGCGAACACCAGCCCGATCAGCGCCCCGGTGTCCTCCAGCAGGATCACCGGCAGCTCCGGCGACTTGGACCGGCGGACGAACTGGACCCAGCTCGACCGTCCGCGGCTGCGGTTCGACTCCTGGACCGCGGTGCGCAGCGCCGCACCCTCCAGGACGATCGCGACCAGCAGGACGGCGATGGGCACCCACTGCCACTCCTCGATCGGGTGCGGATCGCTGATCTTGTGCCAGGCCTCGTACAGCGCGAACAGCCCGCCCAGGCTGAACAGGACGATCGCCACCAGGAACGCGTAGATGTAGCGCTCCCGCCCGTACCCGAACGGATGCTCCTCGGTCGCGTCCCTTTCCGCGCGCTTCCCGCCGATCAGCAGCAGCGCCTGGTTGCTGGAGTCGGCCACCGAGTGGATCGCCTCCGCCAGCATCGACGACGAACCCGTCAGCGCGAACGCCACGAACTTGGTGACCGCGATCCCGAGGTTCGCGCCCAGCGCGGTGATGACGGCCCTGGTACTGCCTTCGGCGCTCACGGACCCCCCTGTCGTACCGCGCTTCGCAACGTCCGGCTAAGCGTAGGCGGTGATCGCCGGAAGCATGTCCTGCAGGGTCGCCCCTCACGCGGACCGACCCTCCGCGGTTTGCGATCATTGACGGGGCGGCCGCCCTGCCGAACGCCGCGGAATCCGGCAGGATCCAGGTGGACGAGACTGCGGCCGATTAGAGGGGCTGGGGGCATGGACGAGTTCGATGTCGTGGTGGTGGGGGCCGGGCCGACGGGTGAGAACCTGGCCGAGCGGGCGCACGCCGGCGGGCTAAGCGTGGCGGTCGTGGAGAGCGAGCTGGTAGGCGGGGAGTGTTCGTACTGGGCCTGCATGCCCAGCAAGGCACTGCTGCGCCCGGCCGCCGCACTGGCGGACGCGCGGCGGCTGGCCGGCGCCCGCGAGGCGGTGACCGGGACGCTGGACGCCGAAGCGGTCCTCAGGCGCCGGGACGAGTTCACCTCGCACTGGAAGGACGACGGCCAGGTCGCGTGGCTGAACGGTGCCGGGCTCGTCCTGGTACGCGGCCACGGGCGGCTGGACGGGCCCAAGCGCGTCGCGGTGCAGACCCCCGACGGCGGGCGGCGGGTGCTGACCGCCCGCCACGCCGTCGCGGTGTGCACGGGCACCCGCGCGGCGCTGCCCGGGCTGCCGGGCCTGGCCGAGGTGCGCCCCTGGACCAGCCGCGAGGCGACCTCGTCCGAACGGGTGCCGCCGCGGCTGGCCGTCATCGGCGGCGGCGTGGTGGCGTGCGAGATGGCCACGGCCTGGCGGGCGCTCGGCAGCGAGGTGGTGCAGCTGGTGCGCGGGTCGCGCCTGCTGCCGCGGACGGAGCCGTTCGCCGGGGAGGCCGTGGCCGAGGGCCTGCGCGCGGCCGGGGTCGACCTGCGCTTCGGCGCGTCGGTCACCGGCGTCCGCCGCGACGGGCAGGTGACGCTCACCCTGGACGGCGGCGACACGGTCACCGCCGACGAGGTCCTGTTCGCCACCGGACGGACGCCCGCCACGGGCGACCTCGGGCTGGACACGGTCGGGCTGGCCCCGGGCCGGCCGATCGAGATCGACTCCACCGGGCTGGCGGCCGGGGTGTCCGGTGGGTGGCTCTACGCGGCCGGGGACGTCAACGGACGCGCGCTGCTGACCCACCAGGGCAAGTACCAGGGACGGATCTTCGGCACGGTGATCGCCGACCGCGCCGCCGGACGCCCCCTCGACACCGCCGCCTGGGGGCGCAGCGTGGCGACCGCCGACGAGCGGGCGGTCCCGCAGGTCGTCTTCACCGATCCCGAGGTCGCGGCCGTCGGCCCCACCCTGGAGGAGGCGACCCGGGAGGGGCGCCGGGTACGGGCGGTCGACTACGCCCTCGGCGACGTCTCCGGGGCCGCGCTGTACGCCGACGGCTACCAGGGCCACGCCCGCGCGGTGGTCGACCTGGACCACGAGACACTCCTCGGCGTCACCTTCGTCGGCGCCGGCGTGGCCGAACTGCTCCACTCCGCCACCATCGCGGTCACCGCCGAAGTCCCCATCTCCCGCCTCTGGCACGCCGTCCCCTCCTACCCCACCATGAGCGAGGTCTGGCTCCGTCTCCTGGAGACCTACCGCGGCTGAGCACCCTCGGAATGCGCCGAGACCGCCCCTTCGCACCTCCAGGCCCAGCCAGGAACACCGAGCCCATCCCGCCGGCGCGCGGCCGCCCGAGGATCCGGTAGTGCCCGGTCCGCTCCAGGTCACCCGATCCGACCGCCCCGGACGGTGCCGGGACGGCCGGACGCCGGGCCGGGTGCCCGCCTCTACCGGACGGGCCGGTAGGTGATCGAGACCGAGCCGGACGGGAACTCGCGGCAGGCCGCGCGCTCGAAGGCGGCCGGAGCCTCGAAGAGCCGCCCGCCGGACCCGGCCACGACCGGATCGACCACGAGGCGCAACTCGTCCAGCAGACCGCGGGCGAGCAGGCCGCGCACCAGGGTCGGGCTGCCGGTGACCAGGAGCGTGCCGTCCAGCCCGGTCACCTCGTCGAGGCCGGAGAGCGGCGTCGAGTTCGCCCACTCCAGCCGGACGTCCGACGAGGTGACGACGTACTTCTGGAAGGCGTTCATGCGGTCGGCCATCGCGCCGTCCGCCGTCGGCCAGTAGGCGGCGTGGTCCTCGTAGGTGCGGCGGCCGACCAGCAGGGCGTCCGCCTCGTCCATACCCGCCATGACGGCGCCGTCGACCTCGTCGTCGTGGAAAGGACCGTGCCACTTCTCCGGGCCTTCGACGACGCCGTCGAGCGTGCTGAACAGTTCCGCGACGATCTTCCTCATGACGCTGCTCCTTCGAGAACGGGGGCCTGAGCCGGGACTTCGGCGGGGCCGGGGACGGGCAGATGCCGGAGCGTCCGCGCGACGAGCACGGCCACGGCGGCCAGCAGGACCGCGCAGACCAGCGCGATCACGTGCAGTTCGGTGGTGAACGCCGCGCGCGCCTCGGCGACGCCCGACCCGTGCGCGACGGCGTGGGCGAGGCCGTCCCGGGCGGCGGACGGCAGGCCGGGCGCGGCCCGGTACACGATCGTGCCGACGCTGCCGAGCAGGGCGACGCCGAGGGCGGAGCCGAGCTCGCTGCCGGTCTGCGACAGCCCTGCCGCCGACCCGGCCCGCTCGGGCGGCAGTGAGCCGAGGACGATGGTGGTGCCGACGCTGATGAGGGGGCCGCTGCCCAGGCAGGTGACGGCGAACCCGGCGGCCAGCGCCGTCGCGTCCGCCGCCGTCGCCACGGCGAGGAACCCCGCGACCGTGACGGCCATCCCGCCCGGCAGCAGCAGCCCCGGCCGGACGCGGCGGCCGAGCAGCGGCGCGGCCTGGAAGGACGCCATCGCCGCGAGCATGCCGGGCAGCATCACCGCCCCCGTCTCCAGCGGCGACAGGCCGTCCACCAGCTGGAAGTGCTGCGCGATGAACGTCATGGCGCCGCCGGACACCAGGGGGAAGACGGTCAGCGCCGCCATGACGACCGCGAAGACCCGGCCGCCGAACAGCGAGACGTCCAGCAGCGGGTCGGGCAGGCGGCGCTGGCGGCGGACGAACAGCACCCCCGCCGCGACCCCGGCGGGCAGCGCGGCGGCCGGCAGCGGGTGCGGCCCGTGCGCGGCCAGCTCCTTGAGCCCGTAGACGACGGGCAGGATCGTCGCCAGCGACAGCAGGACGCTGGCCGCGTCGAGCCGTCCGCCCGAGAGGTCGCGGTGCTCGGGCAGCAGGAACGGGCCGGCCAGCAGCAGCGGGACCATCGCGGGCACGCCGAGCAGCAGCACCGAGCCCCACCAGAAGTGGTCGAGCAGAAGCCCGCCCGCCAGTGGCCCGACGATGGCGCCGAGCGTGAAGCAGCCCGCCCACACGCCGATCGCGCTCGCCCGCTGCCGGGGATCCGCGAACATCGTCGTGATCATGCCGAGGGTGCACGGGGTGAGCGCGGCCCCGGCGACGCCGAGCACGGCGCGCGCCGCGATCAGCGCGGCCGGGCTCGCGGCGGACGCGGCCAGGCACGAGGCGATCCCGAACGCGGCGGCGCCGGCCAGCAGCAGCCGCCGGCGGCCGATCCGGTCGCCGAGCGCGCCCATCGTCACGAGGAACCCGGCGACCATGAACCCGTACACATCCATGATCCACAGCTGCTCGGTGCCGCTCGCTCCGAGGGCGATGCTCAGCTCCGGCAGCGCCATGATCATGACGAACATGTCCACCGAGACCAGCAGCGCCGGCAGGGCGAGGACGGCCAGCGCGATCCATTCGCGGCGTCCGGCGCGGGGCGGGGTCATCGGGCGCTCCCCTCGTCGGCGGGGATCTGGTCGACGGGGACGCCGGCGGCCCGCAGGCGCCCGGCGTAGGCGCGCCCGTCGTCGTCCGGGCCGGTGACGACGGTGGCGTCGGCGACCCCGGCCAGGTCGGGCGCGAACCCTTCGGGCAGCCGGGGGCGCACGAGGATCTGGCGTTCCAGCGGCGGCCAGCCCTCGTCGCGGGCCAGCAGGGCGAGCCCGGCGGCGATGGCCGCCCCGGCTCCCCGCCCCGCGACGACGAGGCGCGCGGGCGCGGCACCGAGTTCGGCGGCATGGTCGGCGGCCCAGCCGAGCGCGGCGGCCGCGTCGTCCAGCGCGCCGGGCCGGGCGGCGTCGAGTTCCGGGGAGAGGGCGACGGCGTGCGGGCCGAGGCCGTCCGGTGTCCCGTCGAAGTGCAGCAACAGGCGCGTGTCGTCCGTACCGGACCAGCGCACACCGGCCCTCAGTGGCCCGGACGCGCCGCGCAGGTGGATGTCCACCCGTTTCGTCGTGGTCATGGCATCGACCGTGGCAGCGCGGCCTGTCCTGAGGGAAAGGCCGTTCGTGCATGACGGTCGTGCGTGAACGGCATCACCACGGCGGGCGCGGCCCGGCGACAATGGCGGCATGCCGGACGACACCCCACCGCGCGTGCTCAGGCTGCCCCAGGCGCCCGACGCGATCGAGCTGCGCCATCTGCGCGCGTTCGTCGCCGTCGCCGAGGAGCTGAACTTCGGCCGCGCCGCCGGGCGCCTGTACCTGTCGCAGCCCGCGCTGAGCCGCCAGATCCAGGGCCTGGAACGCCTGGTCGGCTGCGACCTGCTGAACCGCTCGACGCACCGGGTGGAGCTGACCCTCGCCGGCGAGGCCCTGCTCGACCGGGCGAGGACCCTGCTGGCCGGCGTGGACGACGCGATCGCGACCACCCGCTCGATCGGCGGCGAGGCGTCCGGCCGCGCGGGCAGGCTGTGGCAGCCGATCGCCGACCGCAACCGCCTCGGCGGCGACCTCGGGGAGATGGGTTCCGAGTACGAGACCATGCTCGCCGGGTTCGAGCCGCCGCCGGGGGTCGCGGTCAGGCCGGTGAAGGCGGGCGGCGTCCCGGCCCTGCGGCTGGCGCCGCCGGACGCCTCACCGTCGCGCGTCCTCCACCTGCACGGGGGCGGCTTCGTGATGGGCTCGGCGTACGGGTACCGGCCCCTGGCGGGGGCGCTCGCGGCGGCCGCCGGGTGCGAGGTGGTCGTCCCGGACTACCGGCTCGCGCCGGAGTTCCCCTTCCCGGCGGCCCTGGACGACGCGGCGGGCGCCTACCTCTGGCTGCTCGAAACGACACCGCCCGAGCAGATCGTGATCGCCGCCGACTCCTCGGGGGCGAGCCTGGCCCTGTCCCTGCTGCTCGCGCTGAAGGACCGGCGCCTCCCCCTGCCCGGCGGCGCCGCCCTGTTCTGCCCGTGGATCGACCTGGCCTGCACGGTCCTCGAAGAGGAGCCGGCCGGCCCCCAGCCCGTGGTGACCGGCCGCGTGATGCGCCAGTGCGTCGAGCACTACCTCGCGGGGCACACCCTGGACGACCCGCTGGTGAACCCGCTGGCCCGCCCGGACCACCTGCGGGGCCTGCCGCCCCTGCTGGTCCAGGCGGGCACGGGCGACCACCTCGTCGGCCAGGCCCGCCGCCTGGCGGAGGAGGCCTGCGAGCAGGACGTGGACGCGCGCCTGGAGCTCTACCCGGTGGCCACCCACGGCTTCCACCTCTTCTGGACGTTCCTCCCAGAGGCGGCCCGAGCCCTGGACCAGGCAGGACGCTTCATCCGCGACGTCACCACGCCGTCCGCCCAACACCGAACGGGCTCCTGAAGAGGGCCGCTCCTGGCCGGCGCCGGGCGATCGTCACCGCTTCAGCAGGGTCCGCATCGTGGCGATCTCGGCGGTCTGGGAGGAGACGATGTTCCCGGCCAACTGCTGGGCGGGCGGGAACTGCCCGGACGACCGTTCGATCCCGGCCATCGCCACGGCGCCCTCGTGATGCTCGATCATCATCTTCAGGAACGCCTTGTCGAACGCCTCGCCCCTGGCCGCCCCCAGCTCCTTCATGTCCTTCTCGCTCATCATGCCGTCCGTGCCGCCGTGGTGCATGCCGCCCATGCCGCCCGGCGGGGGAACCGGGGCGTCCCAGCTCTTCAGCCACGCGCCGAGCTGCTGGATCTCCGGTGCCTGCGCCTTCTTGATGTCGGCGGCCAGGGCCTTCACCTGCGCCGACGAGGCGCGGGTGGCGGCGAGGCCGGCCATCTCGATCGCCTGCCGGTGATGCGGGATCATCATCTGGGCGAACATGACGTCCTGGCCGTTGTGCGGTCCGGCCTGCCCGCCGCCCGGCGACGCCGAGTGGCCTGGCATGGAGTGAGAGGGCATGGGGTGGCCCGTCGAGCCGCCGTTGTCGTCGCCGTCGCCACAGGCGGCCAGCGCGATCGCCAGGGCCGGGACGGTGAGGAGCGCGAACGCTCGCTTCATGGTGGTGAGCCTTCCGTGTCGAGTGCTGTGATCGGTGGTCGGCGGCGGCGCCCGCTCTCGGGCGCCGCTGGACCTGTCACAGCCTCAGCACGCTCAATCGGTGCAGGGACGGTCTCGGCGGCGGCCGTCCGACCAGCAGGATCCGGGTCCGTGTCAGCCTCGACACGGCCACCGGCGGTGTCCTCCGCAGGCACAGCGTGAGAAGAGCCGTGACGAGCACGAGCAGCGTCAGCATGGCCAGGCAGACCTGGCCGCCGGGATGGTCCGAGTGGCGGTCGGAGTGATGGTCGCCGGACCGGTCGCCCTGGGGCGGGCGGTGCCCCGTCACCGCTCCGGTGACGGGGGCCGCGTGCCCGGCGGCCATGGACGGCAGCGGAACGCCGCTCATCTCGACCGGGCTCGACGTGGCTTGGAAGCCGTGCATCGCCAGCAGACCGAGAAGCACGAACAGGCCGGACGCAAGCCGGAGGACGTCGCGGCGCAACGACCGCCTCAGCCGTCCCGCCCGCCGTCCGGTGTTCGCGCCGTCCCGTCCAGGGCGGCCGCCGACGTGCGTTCTCATCCCGGAGACCTGGGTGGCGAAGGGTGATCGGCCGTCGGCGGCCGGGCGCCGGGCAGCATCTCGGGGGTCAGGCGACATCTCGGGGGTCAGGCGACACGGACTCCGCCGGCGAACGGGCGGCCGGCGAGGGGGGCGATCTTGACGACGTCGCCGGTCTGCGGCGCGTGGACCATGTTGCCGTTGCCGATGTACATGCCCATGTGGTGCAGGTCGCTGTGGAAGAACACCAGGTCGCCGGGCTTGAGCTGGCTCATGCTCACGTGGGTCCCGGCGTTGTACTGGCTGCCGGTGTAGTGGCCGAGGGTGATGCCGACCTGCGCGTAGGCGTACAGGGTCAGGCCGGAGCAGTCGAAGCCCTTGATGTTGGCGCCCTGCGCGGTGCCGTAGCTCGGGCCGGACGCGGTGCCGCCGCCCCAGGAGTAGGGCACGCCCTGCTGGGCCAGGGCGGCCCGGACGGCCGTCATCGCCTTGGCCGAGGCTCCGCCGGAGCTGAGGTTGGGGATGGAGCCGGGCCGCGCGCCCGCGGTCTTGAAGGTGCCGAGCTGCTTCTCGACCTTCTTGAGCTTGACCTGGAGTTCCCGGCGCTTCTTCTTCGCCTCGCCGGTGAGCGCGCGCACCTGGGCGGCGCGCTGCTCGGCGGCCTTGCGGGACCGGTCGGCGCCCTGCATCACCTGGAGCATCTGCGTGATGCGGGTGTCGTTCTGCTTGGCGAAGTAGTTGAGGGTGGCCGACTGGTCCAGGACGGCCTGCGGGTCGGAGGACGAGGCGAAGGTGATGGCCGGGTCCGCCGGGCCGTTCTTGTAGCTGTCCGCGGCGATCTTCGCCATGCGTTCGCGTGCCTCGTCCAATGCCTGCTTCTGGCGCAGGGCGCTGCCCTTGGCGAGTTTCGCGGCGTGCTCGGCCTGCTTGAGGCGTTCGCGCAGGCCGTTGTACTGCTCGCTGAGCTTCTCGGCCTCGTCGGCGAGCTTCTCCTGTTGCGCGGTCAGTTGCTTGCGCGTCGGCTTGGGCTCGGCGTGGGCGGGCGCGGGCGCGAGGAGCCCGGCGGACAGCGCGAGGGCGGCCGTCCATGCCGTGCCGGTGCGGATCCTGCGGCGGGCTGTCGTTCGGGGGCCGGCAGCTCGTCGCTGCATGCGGTGTCCTCTCCTGTACCGCCTACCGGGTCAGCTGACGGGTTCGGGCCGGAGTCGCCCTACCGTCCTGGTGGGACGGATTCACCCCTGAAGATCGGGTCCCCGGTTCCCCGGACGGAGCCGTCCGCGGGATTCGGCGCGGTCGCCGGCCGTCCCCGGCGGGGACGTCGGACCGTGACCTCCTACGGAGCGTAGGAGGTTTACGGTCGGTTCGCCACCGAAGCGGAGGATTTCCCCAAAAGCCACATACCGCCTCAGCACGTCGCGGCGAGCTCGGCGATCGCCACGGCCCCGGCCAGGAGCGGCGCGGCCACCGCCGCCACCACGAAGAGACCCGCCGCGAGCCGGACGGCGCGCCGCGGCCTCGCCCGAGCGGCGCCCTCCAACCGCAGCACCCGCTCCATCAGCGCACCGGCGGCCAGCGCGCCCGCGGCCCCGAGCGCCCCCGCGACGGCGGGCGCCGCCGAAAGCCGGCACAGCGCGCCGACCAGCGGCTGCGTGCCGTGGGCGCGGACCGCGGCGTCGTCCGCGGCCATCTCCAGCAGCAGCGGCAGCCGCGCCTTCGCGCGCCGGACGGTCGGCAGCCACGGCAGCATGGCGTGGACCAGGTCAACGGCCAGCAGGAGCACGTGGTGGCGCTGGCGCAGGTGCGCCCGCTCATGCGCCAGGACGGCGCCGAGCTCTTCGGCGCTGAGCACCTGCTGGGCCCCGGTGCTGACCACGATCGCGCGGTGCCGGGACGGCAGCGAGTACGCCACGGCCACGGGGTGGTCGAGGACGAGGACGTCCGGGTGGCGGCGGTCCTCGCGGGCGACCAGCCGCAGCATCTCCCGGTGCCGCCGGCGGTGGCGCACGGCCCGGCCGAGCCTCGGCAGGCCGCGGGCGAGCACGGCGGTGCAGGCCGCGACGAGGACGGCGGTCGCGACGGCCGCGGCGGCGGTGGCGATCCGGCCGTGGTGGGGCAGGCAGTCGCGCAGCCGGGACAGGAATCCGTGGCCCGGGCCCGGCGGCGCGAGCAGCGCCGCCGCCGCGATCCCCGCCGCGGCGATGCACGTTCCGGCGAGAGCGGCCGCCCAGCAGGCGACGGCCGTCCCGGGGCCGACGGCCGAGCGCCTGAGGAGATCCAGAACGGGCCCCGCCGCGCACCCCAGCACGACCACCGAAACGACCAGGCCGGTCACCAGGACGATCACGCGGTCACGCGTCCTCGCCGGCGGTCCGCCGCCGCAGGGCGTCCAGGAGGTGCCGGGCGTCCTCCGGCGGGACGCTCTCGGCGAACCTCACCAGGATGGCGCCGTGGTCCGCGGCCTCGCTCAACGCGTCCAGCATCAGCTCGACCGCGTACTCCTCCCGCGGCCGCGTCGGGCCGTAGCGGAAGGCCGGGCCGTCCTGCGTGCGCCGGAGGAGGCCCTTCTGCGCCAGGCGTTCGGCCACGGTCTGCACGGTGTTGTAGGCCAGCGCCTTCTCCGCGTCCTCGTTCAGCTCGGCCAGCAGTTCACGGACCCGCAGCGGACGGGGGGCCGCCCAGAGCACGTCCATGATGGAGCGTTCGAGCGATCCTCCGAGTGCGGACACGCGGTCACCTCCGTCCCGCCCACATTCTGCCGGACGTCTCCCGCGAACCGGCCCCCTGGAGCGGGGTTTCTCCAGCGTGAGCGGGGCCCCGGCGGCCGGGCATCCACCAGTTGGCCCTGCCGCACAGCTCCATCACCGCGGGGACGAGGACCATCCGGACGACGGTGGCGTCGACGAACACGGCGACGGCCATGCCGAGCCCGATCTGCTTGACCGAGACGTCGGGGCCGAGCAGGGACGTCGAGAAGACGGCGATCATGATCGCGGCCGCGGCGGTGATGACCTTGGCGGTGCGCGCCAGGCCGCGGGTGACGGCCGTCCGGGTGTCGCCGGTGCGCTCGTACTCCTCCCGGACCCGCGAGATCAGGAAGACCTCGTAGTCCATGGACAGGCCGAACAGGAGCGGGAACATCATCATCGGTACCCAGGTGGTGATCGGCATGGCGGTGGGGAAACCGAGGGCCGAGCCGAGCCACCCCCACTGGACGACCGCGACCAGCACGCCGTAGGCGGCGCCGATCGACAGCAGGTTCATCACCGCGGCCTGCAGCACGATCGTGACCGACCGGACCAGCGCGACCAGCAGCGCCAGGGACAGGGCGACGACGACCGCGATCATCAGGGGCAGGCGGGAGCCGACCTCCTCGGCGATGTCGATCGCGCCGGCGTTCGGGCCGCCCACCTGGACACCGCCGCCGCCCGGCGCCCCGGGCAGGACGTCGTCGCGCAGCCGGTGCACCAGATCCGCGGTCGCCTCGTCCTGGGCGCCGCTCTCGGGGAAGGCCATGAACGTGGCCGCCCGCCCGTCCTTACTGATCCGGGGCGGTGTGACGGAGGCGATGCCCTCGGTCCGGCCGACCGCGTCGACGACGGGACGCAGATCCGCGTCCGCGGACCCGACCCGCGCGGCGAAGATCAGGGGCGCGCCGTAGCCGGGCCCGAAGCCCTCGGAGAGAATCGTGTACGAGGTGTGGCTGCTCCGGTCGTGCGGCTGGACGCTCGCGTCGGGCAGGCTCAGCCGCATCGACAGCACGGGGGCGGCCAGCACCAGCAGGCCCGCCCCCGCCAGGACCGCGGCGGCCAGCGGCCTGCGCTGCACCACGGCGGCCCAGCGCTCGGCGGGGGCACGGCGCTCGCGGGAACGCGGGCGGGACGCGCGGCGCGGCAGCCGCAGCGAGTCGATCCGGCGACCGGTGAAGCCCAGGAGCGCCGGCAGCAGCGTCACCGCGGCGACCATCGTGACCAGCACCGTCACCGACGCGGCGATGGCCACGCCGGTCATCAGCCGCTGCCCCATGACGACCAGTCCGAGCAGCGCGATCACCACGGTCGTGCCGGCGAACAGCACGGCGCGTCCGGCGGTGGCGATGGCCTTGGCCGTGGCGCCCTCGGGGTCGTCGCCGTCCTGCTGGGCCTCCCGGTAGCGGGTCACGATGAACAGCGCGTAGTCGATGCCGATGCCGAGGCCGACCAGCGCGGCGACGAGGACCGTGAAGTCCGGCGCGGGGACGAGGTGCCCCACCAGCTTGATCAGGGCGATGCCGCCGAGGATCGCCGTCAGTGCCGTCGCGATCGGCAGGCCCATCGCGACCAGCGAACCGAAGGAGACGAACAGGATCACCGCCGCGGTCAGGAGGCCCACGCCCTCGGCCGGGCCCTGCGGGGCGTCTCGGCCTTCTCCGCCCGCTCACCGCCCAGCCCCAGTGTCACGCCGTCGCCGGAGGCGTCCTTGACCGCGGCCACCAGCGGCTCGACGTCGGACCTCTTCGCCTCCTCGTCGGTCAGGGGGATGGTCGTCCGGGCGATGCGGCGATCCCGCGTCACCAGGCTCCCGTCCTGGTACGGCGAGGTCACCGGCCCGGTCACCGGCGAGGCGTCCAGATCGGCGATGACCTTCTCGATCCGCTGCCGGGCGGCGGGGTCGTCGATCCCCTTCGCCGCCCTGACCGCGAGGGTCAGGGTGTCGCCCCGCCGGTCGGGGAAGTGCGCCTCGATCAGCTTCTGCGCCTTGGCGGATCCGGAGTCTCCGCCGGAGAAGTCGTTGTCGGACGGGGCACCGTAGCCGAAGCCTGCGAACGCCACGGCGAGCACGCCGACGAGCCAGGCCAGGAGGACCAGTCGGCGGCGCCGGTGGCAGAAGCGGGCCAGCGCCGCGAGGGCGCCGTCCGGTCGAGGGGGTACGGAGTGATCGCTCATGGCGGCGATCGTCGCGCCGGCGGGGCGGCCGCCGCGTCTGACGGCGGACGGCGGTGCCTACGCGTTCGGGCGTACGCCGTGCCGGGGTCCGCTACACCTGACGGAGGAGCGGGTCGCGCGCCTGAGCGCAGGAGCGTCCGCGCACCGCGACAGTAGGATCCCGGCATGGAACGCCGTACCGGGACGTTCTCCCTGCGCGCGGCGACGCACGACACGCTGCTCGCGCTCCTCGTCACCGTGATGCAGGTCCAGGGAACGGTCGCCCGTGTCGCCGCCGAAGGGGCGACACGGCCGCTCGCCGACCTGGGAGACCTCGGATACGCGCTGCTGGTGGTGAGCGGCCTGGCCGTGGCCGTCCGCCGCCGCCGGCCGGTGCCGGTGTTCGCCGTCACCGCTCTCGCCAGCCTGGCGTACTACGGTCTCGGCTTCCCCGACGGACCCGGCTGGCTCGCGCTCTTCGTCTCCCTGTACACCCTCGTGGCCTACGGCGACGGACGCCGGTCACTGGTGATCGCCGGTGCGGGGATCAGCGTGCTGGCCGCCGTCTGGCTGTACACGGCGGCCGACATCGAGCCGCGCGCCGCCATCGGCTGGGTGTTCTTCCGCGTCGGCGCGTCGGTCATGAGCGCGGCTCTCGGCGAGTCCGTCCGGTCCCGCCGGGTGATCGCGGCCGACGCCGAGAAGCGCGCGGAACTGGCCGAACGGACCCGCGAGGAAGAAGCTCGGGCGCGCGTGGACGCCGAACGCCTCCGGATCGCCCGCGAGGTCCACGACACCGTCGCCCACGCGGTGGCGATCATCAACGTGCAGTCCGGGGTCACCGCGCACGTGCTCGACAAGCGTCCGGAGCAGGCGCGCGAAGCGCTGCGGACCATCGAGCAGACCAGTTCGCGGGCGCTGCGGGAGATGCGGGCCGTCCTCGGCGTCCTGCGCGACGACGGCGACGGCCGCGCACCGCACCCCGGCCTGGACCAGATCGCCGAGCTGACCGCCAAGGCCCGCGAAGCCGGGCTGGACGTCACGCTGGAGGCGTCCCCTCCCGCGGCGCCGCTGCCGAGCGCGGTGGGCAACGCCGCCTACCGGATCCTCCAGGAGTCGGTCACCAACGTGATCCGCCACGTCGGCCCCACCCGGGTGACGGTCGCGCTGACTCCCGGGACCGACGCCCTGGAGATCCGCGTGACCGACGAGGGCCGCCGCACCGCGAACGGCGGCGCGACCGCCCCGGGCGACCCCGGCCACGGGATCCTGGGCATGCGCGAGCGCTGCCGGCTGCTCGGCGGCGAGTTCGACGCCGGCCCGACTCCGGGCGGGGGGTTCGAGGTGACGGCACGGCTCCCCCTCGCACCGACCGGGCCGCGACGGGAGGCGGCACCTTGAGCGCGCCGTCCACGGCGCCGATCAAGGTGCTGCTCGCCGACGACGAGGGGCTCGTGCGGTCCGGGTTCGCGCTGCTCATCGACGTCGAGGACGACATCGCCGTGGTCGCGGAGGCGACCGACGGCCTCCAGGCCGTCGAGATGGCCCGCGCCACCCGCCCCGACGTCGTCCTGATGGACATCCGCATGCCGAGGCTGGACGGCATCCAGGCCACGGCGCGGATCACCGCGATGCGCGGGCTGGAGGACGTCCGGGTCCTCATCCTCACCACCTACGACACCGACGCCTACGTCTTCGAGGCACTGCAGGCCGGGGCCAGCGGCTTCCTGCTGAAGGACGCCGGGCCGGCGGAGCTCCTGCACGCCATCCGGGTGGTCGCCGCCGGAGAGGCCCTGCTCGCACCGCGCATCACCAGGCGCCTCATCAGCAAGTTCACCGCGTGGCACACGGTGTCCGCGAACGCGCGGGACCGGCTCGCGCCGCTCACCGACCGCGAGCGGGAGGTGCTGGCCCTGATCGCACGGGGGCTGAGCAACCAGGAGATCGGCGCCGAACTGTTCATCAGCCCGGCCACCGCGCGCACCCACGTCAGCCGCACGATGACGAAACTCGGAGCGCGCGACCGCGCCCAGCTTGTCGTCATCGCCTACCAGACGGGCCTGGCAACCCCCGACGCATGACGACGAGCGGCGGAGAACGACGCCGGGCACGGCCGCGGTCGCCCGGTCCGCCGCGGCCGGAAACCGTATGGGAGTATCCCCATCAGATGGGTCTCTGGTCGGTGGTGCGCTGGGTGCGTGCGGCAGGCTTCGCCGCCGCGTGCGCCGGCCTCGCCGCGCTCGGGCACCTGGCCGGCGGCGGCGGCTTCGACCGGTCCGCGACGCTGGTCGGCTTCCTTCTCGTCCTCGGTCCCGCGCTGGCGCTGACCGGCCGGGAGCGGACCTTCGCGTCGATCGTGCCCGCCACCGCCGCTTCGCAGGTCGTCCTGCACGTCCTGCTCATGCGCGCCGCCGGGCATCCTCTGGTGGCGGCTCGCCCGGACACCGCCGCCATGGACGGCGGCGGGGAACCGATGGCCCACAGCGGCGTTCCCGGCCTGGGCATGCTGCTCATGCACGCGGTGAGCGTGCTGGTCACGTCCGCTTGGCTGGAGTGGGGCGAGGCGCGGCTGTGCGCCCTCGTGCGGGTCCTGGCCGGCTGGGTCCTGCGTCCACTGGTGTTCCTGCTCGTGTTCGCGGCCGGACGCTCCCCCGGCGTCCGGCGGCCCGTACCGCGCGGTCGCGCCGATGAGCGGGCCCCGGTTCAGGCCGTCCTCCGGTACGCCGTGGCCCGTCGTGGGCCTCCCGGGGTCGGGAACGCCCTGGGCGCCACCGCGTGATCCGTGACTTTCTGATCTGAGCGCTCTCAGGGCGACGCATGTCGCCGGGCTCGGCACGACGCCGCCCGGATGTCTTTTCGCATCCCTCCGAGGAGTCGTCGACGACTCCGGCTGGAAAGAGAGCATGCTCATGAACCGTCCCCTTCCCTTGCGCGCCCTCGCGGCGGCGATGTCCGCCGCGCTCACGACGGTGCCGGCCGCCGCCTGCGGCGAGTCCCCCGCCGACGCCGGTTCCGGTGCGGCGTCCGTGACCGGACCGGCGCGCAGGACGTCCTATCCCCTGTCGTTCGACAACTGCGGGACCAAGGTCAGCTTCACCCGGCCGCCGCGGCGGGTGCTGATCCTCAACGGCACCTCGGTCGGCGAGGTGGAGAGCTTCCTGACGCTCGGGCTGGAGAAGAGCGTCCTGGCCAACGCCCAGACCTACGGCGTGTCCGACGACCCGTCCATGATCGCCCGGATCCGGGCCCTGCCGACCGGCGGGCTGACGATGAACAGGAACTTCGACGTCCCCGCCGAGCAGGTGCTGAGGCTCAAGCCCGACCTCGTGGTCTCCACCTGGTCAGGCGGGTTCGACGCCAAGCGCGGATTCGCCACCCGGGAGCAGCTCGCCGCCGCGGGGATCACGTCGCTGGTCAACCCGGTCAACTGCGCCAACGGAAAACCGGACGCCACCCAGGCCGAGAAGAGGGCGTACAGGGCCCAGTCGATCAACTCCTCGCTGGAGTTCATGGCGCTGCTCGGCCGGATCTTCGACGTCCAGCAGCGCGCCCTCGCGGTGGTCTCCGGTCTGCGCGCCCGCGTCGAGGCCGTGCGCGCGAGGACGGCCGGCAGACCCGCCCGGAAGGTCGTCATCGCCTACCCGGGCATGTCCATGATGAACGCCAACGGCCTGCCCGCGGTGATGACGGGAGGCGTCTACGACGACGTCATCAAGGCGGCCGGAGGGGTCAACGCGTTCTCCGGGCGCGGTGAGGACGCCACCCGAACCCTCAACAAGGAGCAGCTCGCCACCGCGCAGGTGGACGTCCTGGTGGTCGGGCTGTTCACCCCGGAGGAGAAGGGCGACGCCGAGGCCGCGAAGCTGTTCGCCGCCTACCCGCGGTGGAACGCCGCCAAGACGCGGACGTACACGGTCGTGTCCGACAGCGTCTACCTCGGCCCCCTCAACGCCCTGGGCGTCGAGAAGATCGCCAAGGTGATCGGCGATGCCTGACACCCTGACCCGCGAGGCGCCGGCCCGCGCCCGCGGGCCGCACCTCGTCTCCGGTGCCGGGACGGGTCTCCTGCTGGCCGTGCTCGGCACCGCCCTGGTCGCGTCCATGGTGCTCGGGATCTCGGTGGGCTCGGTGAACCTCCCGTTCGGGAAGGTGTGGAGCGTCCTGTGGGCCCATCTGTCCGGGCGGGGCGACACCGCCGACCCGCTGCTCGGCCAGGTCGTCTGGGACATCCGCACACCCCGCGTGCTGCTGGCGGCGCTGGCCGGCGCGGGCCTGTCCGTCGCGGGCGCCGCGCTCCAGGCGCTGGTCCGCAACCCGCTCGCCGACCCCTACGTCCTCGGCGTCTCCTCCGCGGCCTCCCTCGGGGCCGTGCTCGTGCCGGCGCTCGGCGGCACCGCGCTCGGCGGCGCGGCCGGCGCGCTGGGCGTGACCGGTGCCGCCTTCGGCGCCGCGCTGCTGTCGGCGCTGCTGGTGTACCTGCTGGCCCAGCGCGCGGGACGGCTGCTGGACTCGTGGCTGGTGCTGACCGGCGTCGCCGTCGGGTACCTGTGCACCGCCGCGACGACGTTCGTCCAGCTCCAGCTCAACCCGACCGAACTGCAGGGGATGATGTTCTGGCTGATGGGCAGCGTGGCCGGCGCCACCTGGACCGATCTCGGCCTTCCCACCGCGCTGATCGCGGCCTGCCTGGCCTACCTGATGCTCCAGGCACGTCCGCTCAACGCGCTCCTGGCCGGGGAGGACGCGGCGACGGGGATCGGCGTTCCGGTCGCGGCGCTGCGCGTCACGCTGCTGCTGATCGGCTCGCTGCTCACGGCCACGGTGGTGAGCGTCGTGGGCGGCATCGGGTTCATCGGCCTGATGGTCCCGCACATGGCCCGGTTCGTGGTCGGCTCCGACCATCGCCGCGTCCTGCCCGTGGCGCTGCTGGCCGGGGCGGTGTTCATGGTGCTGGTGGATCTGGCGGCCCGGATCGCCGACCGTCCCAACGAACTGCCGGTCGGGGTCTTCACCACGGGGCTCGGCGTCCCGTTCTTCCTCTTCCTGCTGCGCCGCCGCGCCTCCGGAGGCACCCATGCGCCTTGACCTGCACGGCGTGAGCGTCCGGATCGACGCCCGCCCCATCGTCGCCGACGTGCACCTGAGCGCGGGATCGGGCGAGTTCGTGGCGCTGGTCGGTCCGAACGGCAGCGGCAAGTCCACCCTGCTGAGGACGGTGTACCGGTCGCTGCGACCGTCCGGCGGCGTCGTCCGTCTCGGCGGCGAGGACCTGTGGCGGATGTCGCCCCGGCGGGCCGCGCGGCGCCGCGCCGTCCTGCCGCAGCACGGCGAGGTCGGCGGCGACTTCTCGGTCGCGGAGGCCGTCGCCGTCGGCCGGACGGCGCACCGGCGCCCGCTCGACCGCGAGAGCGGGGCCGACCGCTCGGCGATCGCGGACGCGCTGAAGCGGGTCGGCATGGACTGGGCCGCCGACCGGCCGGTGTCGACCCTCTCGGGAGGAGAGCGGCAGCGCGTGCTGCTGGCCCGTGCCCTCGCGCAGGAGGCCCCGCTGCTGATCCTGGACGAACCCACCAACCACCTCGACGCCGGCGCGCAGTTCGCCCTGCTCGACCTGATCCGCTCACTCGGGCTCACCCTGCTGGCGGCCCTGCACGACCTGGACCACGCCGCCGCCTACGCCGACCAGGTCGTCGTGCTGCGCGACGGCGTGGTGGCCGGGCACGGCCCGCCCCTTGAGGTGCTGACACCCGAGTTCATCCAGGACGTGTTCGGAGTACGCGCGCACATCGGCCCGCATCCCCTCACCGGCCGTCCCCACATCGCCTTGGCCTCACCCGAGCCCTTCAGCACGCCAGGAGGTCCGTGATGGCCCGTTAGCCCGAAGACCGACGCGCGCCCATCGCCGCAGCGGTCGGGATGCTCGGCCGCCCCCTCGTCGTCCCCGCCCGGCGGGGGTACCGGGCCCCGCGCCGCGGGATCGGATCAGCTCGTCGGGGACGGGGGGCGCGGGGTGAAGCGTACGAAGGGGATCTGCCGGCCGACCTGGCGGTAGTCCTCGACGCCGCCGTCGACGGCGAAGCCCATGAGCCTGCAGAGCCGGCGCGCGGCGGTCGGGTGGCGGGGGGCGTACCGGGCCATGATCTCGCCGCCCTCGCCGGTCGGGATCGGGGAGGCGGTCGCCTGGACGCGCCTCCCGCCGATCTGGAGGGTGACGTCCGGGTTCGCCGTGACGTTGCGGTACCAGTCCGCTCGGGGGCCGAAACCGGAGGCGGCCACGTAGCCGTGCGCGTCCTTCTGGACGACCTCGATGACGGCCTGGCGCGGCAGGCCCGAGACGCGGCCGGTGTGCGTGAGCAGCATGACGCGGCGTCCCAGCAGCGGCCCGAGCCCCAGACGGTACAGCCGGATCGGCAGCCGCCACAGCAGGCGGTGCAGTCCGGCCGGCGGAGCGGGCCTGTCGATGATCTCCATGTTCAGTCCTTCACCAGGTCGGGGCCGGGGCGTCGGGAACGCTCATGCCCGGCCCTCCAGCAGGTCGGACGCCGCGGACAGGGCGTCGCCGACCGGGAGGTCGCCGTCGATCATGTAGTGCAGCATCACCCCGTCGATCGCCGCGGTGATCAGGGTGGCCGCGCCGGACAGGCGTCCCCGCGGCCAGTCCGGGTGCAGCGCCCGGAGGCGGTCCGCGATCCGCGCGCGGGCCTGCCGGAGCTCGTCGCGCAGCACCGCGCCCAGCGCGGGATCGCGCATCGCGCCCACGATGAGCTCGGCGGCCAGCCGTGACCCCGGCTCGTCGGCCGGGGCCTGGGCCAGCAGGTTCCGCATCGTCTCCAGCGCCGCGCGCTCGTCCGGCGCCGCCAGGAGCTCGGCGACCATGGGCCCGACGATCAGGTCCGTGGCCTGCCGGAAGATCGCCGCGTGCAGCCCGGCCAGCCCGCCGAAGTGGTAGTGGATCAGGCCCGGGTTGGTCCCGGCGCGCTCGGCCACCGCGCGGGTGGAGACGCCCGGCCAGCCCTCCAGGTCCAGCAGCGCGATCCCGGCGTCCACCAGCTGCCGCCGCCGGCGGTCCCCGCGCGCCGAATTTGGTCGATTGGCCAAGTTGGTCACTTGGCCAAGTTAGCACGGCGGGGCGGCTCCGGCCGGGACGTGGAAAGCCCGCCGCTGAAGGCGCGGCTCGCGCCCGTCCCCGGCCTGGACACGTGGCGGCAGTGGGTCGCCGAGTGGGACGCTGCTCCCGGCTCCCACACGCTCCGCTGCCGCGCCACCGACGGGACCGGTCACACGCAGCCCGGACACCGCGCCCCGCCGTTCCCGGACGGTGCCACGGGGTGGCATTCGGTGGTGGTCACCGTGGCCTGAACCGTCCGTCCCCTGCCTGCGACCAGCCCCAGCACCGCGACCGATCGACATCCGGTCCGCCGGAAGTTTCCGACAAAGGAGTTCACCGTGTACCGCAACCGCATCGTCGCCGGCGTCCTCGCCGCGACCGCCCTCGCCACCGGCGCGACGGCCTGCTCCGGCGACGACAAGGACGACGCCGCGGCGGCCCCGGCCGGATCGTCCGCGCCGGCGGCCTCGCCGAGCGGCGTGCCGGGGGCCGGCATACCGTTCGGGCCCGCGTGCTCGGCCGTCCCGGCGTCCGGCAAGGGCAGCTTCCAGGGCATGTCCACCGACCCGGTCGCGACCGCCGCGTCCAGCAACCCGATGCTGTCCACGCTGGTCGGCGCCGTGAAGAAGGCCGGCCTGGTCGACACGCTCAACGGGTCGAAGAGCCTCACGGTGTTCGCGCCCACCAACGACGCGTTCAAGAAGATCCCGAAGGCGACGCTCGACAAGGCCATGGCGGACAAGAAGACGCTGACGAGCATCCTCACCTACCACGTGATCGGCCGGCGGGTCTCGCCGGCCGGGCTGGGGACGGGCGACTTCAAGACGCTGAACGGCGCCATGCTCAAGAGCAGCGGCTCGGGCGACTCCTACACGGTCGGCGAGGACGCGAACGTCGTCTGCGGCAACGTCCAGACCGCCAACGCGACCGTCTACATCATCGACAGCGTCCTCATGCCGCCCAAGTGACCCCGTCTCACGGCCGGGACCCGGGCATCGCCAGGGTCACCGGCCGTGCGGGGCGCGGCCGGGCCAGGGTCTCGCCGTGGAGGAGATCTCGACGGTCGCCTTTCAGGAGGCGTCCTGGCGCGCGTTCGGGACCAAGGGGGAAGGCGGCGCACCGGCCTGGTCGGCGGCGACCTTCGCGAAGGCGTGCCGGAGCGTAGGGCTGATCACGATGTGCGCGTCGAGGCCCGTGCGTTGCAGGATCCGGTGGCACACCGGGCTCGGGCGGCTGAGGACCAGCCGGCCCCGCCGGGCCGTGACGGTCTTCCAGAGTCCCACCAGAGCCCCCAGGCCGGAGGAATCGCAGAACGCCACATCCTGGAGATCGAGGATGATCCGCCAAGCGGCCGACGCGTGAGAAAGCACATGTTCCCGGAAGGCGTCCGCCGTGAGGTAATCGATTTCACCTTCGACGCGTACGAGAATGCAGGTGTCGCGGTTCTCGACGCGTATTCGGAGTCTGTCGTGAGGGTCGCGCCACAGCCGAAGCGACGTGTGATTCCCGTCTTGTACCGCGTCCATCACCAGACTCGACCTCCTGTCGAGGCGAAGCTACCCCGGAACGCCGAGGGCATTCATGGGCGCCGATCATGAGGCGCCGATCACGCGGCTGACCTGGTCGTTCTCCCGCCGGACGGCGGCCCGCGGAGGAAGCGGAACGAATCTTTGCCTTTCGGCAACTGTCTTGTTGTGGTTAGGGTGGCGGTGAGGACGAGGTCCTCGTTCGGCGGCTCAGCTGAGGAAGGAAGTGGTCCCGCCGCAGGCTGCGACGTGATGGAACTGACCCAAGGCACAGACGGCGCTCAGCGCGTTCTCGACCCGGCGCTGGGACCCGGTCCGTATCCCGCGCTCGCCGTGAATCCGAGCGGTACCGTCATCCGGCTCAATGACGCGGCGCGCCTCCTGCTCGGCATGAATCCGGGCGCCCTCCTGGACGACGCGGCGCCCGCCTGGCTGGCCGACGCGCACCATGCGGTGACCGGCGCCCCCCTCTCCGATGTGACCGAGGCCGATCTGTCGCAGCCGGGCATCTCGCGCCCGGTCGCGCACGGCTCGATCGGCGACCGGGCCTTCGAGGCCCACGGCGTGCCCGACGAGAGCCACGGCGCCCCCGACACTCCGCCGGGCCCCGGGCCGGGGACGGTCTGGTGGCTGTTCGACGTCACCGCGCACCGGCGGCTGGAGCGAGAGCTCGCCGACGAGCGGGAACGCACGGCCTTCCTGGCGGAGGCGTCCAGCCAGTTGCTGGCGTCGCTGAACTTGGAACGGTGCATGGAGGTGACCGTCCACCTGGCGGCGCGCTACCTCGCCGACGCCGCCCTGGTGATCGCGCCCGGTTCCGGGCGCGCCCACCCCGTCTCCTACTGCGGCCCTGACGGCCAGGTGGACCATCAGGAGCTCGTCGTGGACCCCGCGGAGGTGCCGGGGCTCGCGGAGGCGATGCAGGGGTTCCCTCCGATGCCGTCCCGCTGGCTCGACCCGGCGGCCGCGCCTCCCTGGATCCTCCGCGCCGATCTGGGCGACCTCGCCGCGATGGTGGTGACCGCGCTTCCGGGGCACGGTGTGCCCGCGGGGGCGCTGGTGCTGCTCCGGCGCGGCGGGCGGCACGCGTTCTCCGACGGCGAGGAGATGATCGCCCGCCTGTTCGCGGCACGGGCCGGAGCGGCGATGTCGGCCGCCCGCGTGTACGCCGAGCAGGCGTCCATCACCGAGACGCTGATGCGCGAACTGCTGCCGCCGCGCACCCGGGAGCTGGGCGAGGTGGAGCTGGCGGCCCGCTACCGGCCGTCGGGCGCCGGAGAGCGCGTCGGAGGCGACTTCTACGATCTGCACCCCGCGGCCGAGGGCTCCGACCCGGAGCAGGAGTCGCTGGTCGTGCTCGGCGACGTGTGCGGCAAGGGCCTGGAGGCCGCCGTGCTCACCGGCAAGATCCGCAACACGCTCCGGGCGCTGCTCCCGCTGGCCGACGACCACAAGCGGGTGCTGGAACTGCTGAACGGGACGCTGCTGAACAGCGAGTCCACCCGCTTCGTGACCCTCGTGCTGGCCTCGGTGCGGCGGGAGGGCGGTCATGTGCGGCTGCGCCTGACGAGCGCGGGCCACACCCGCCCGCTGATCGTGCGGGCCGGCGGGGAGGTCGAGACCGCCGACACGGGCGGGTCGCTGATCGGAGTGCTGGACAAGATCACTTCTACGACCGCCACCGTGCTGCTGGAGCCCGGCGACACGTGCCTGCTCTACACCGACGGCATCACCGAGGCCTTCGGCGGCCCGCTGGGCGACGAGATGTTCGGCGACGAGCGGCTGAGCGGCGAGCTCGCCCACTGCGGGGGCATGCCCCCGGAGGCCCTCGTCGAGCGGGTGCACATGCTCGCCTCCGAATGGGTGGGCACCGGCAAGCACGACGACATGGCCGTGGTCGCCATCACCGCCCCCCGGCGCTTCCACCTGAGCGCCGTAGGGGGGCAGGGGCCGGGGAGGTTCACCGCGTGAACGGAACCACGGAGCACCAAGGGCCTTCCTCCGAGCTCGCCACGGCGACGGACGGACTCTGGGACGCCGTCATCGCGGGCGACGAGTACGCCGCCGCCGACGCCGTCACGACCGCGCTCGACCGGGGGGCGGACGCCGAGACCGTCCTACTGGAGATCATCGCGCCGCTCCAGGCCCGGGTGGGCCGGGAGTGGGCGGCGAACCGGCTCACGGTCGCGCAGGAGCACACCGCGACGGCGATCAACGAACGGTCGATCGCGGCGCTGGCGCACCATCCGGCGGTGCGCAAGGCCCTGGAACGGCATGGCGAGAGGCCGCGCGGCCGGGTGGCGGTCGCGTGCATCGACGGGGAGTGGCACGCGCTGCCGGCGCGGATCCTGGCCGAGGTGCTGCGGCTGCGCGGCTGGCAGGTCGACTACCTCGGCGCCCAGGTGCCGACCCCGCACCTGATCGCCCACGTGCACCGGACGAACCCGGCCGTGGTGGCGCTGTCATCCTCGATCGCCACCCGGCTGCCCTCCGCGCACGCCGCCGTCACCGCCTGCCAGGCGACCGGAACCCCCGTCCTGGTGGGCGGCGCCGCGTACGGGCCGGACGGCCGGTACGCCGCCCTGCTCGGCGCCGACGGCTGGGCCCCCGACGCCCGCTCCGCCGCCGACCGGCTGGCGGAGGGGCCGCTGGGCAAGCCGCCGCCCGTCCGCCAGGTCGTCGACGACCTGCCGCACCTGGCCGACCAGGAGTACACGCAGATCACCCGGACCGCGCGCGGGCTCGTGCGGTACGTGGTGACCGAGCTGCCGGCCCGCTTCCCGGCGATGGCGGACTACACCGACCGGCAGCGCCGCCACACCGCCGAGGACATCGCCCACATCGTCGACTTCCTCGGGGCCGCCCTCTATGTGGACGACCCCGAGCTGTTCACCGGGTTCATCGGCTGGACGGCGGGCATCCTCGCCGCGCGCGGCGTGCCCGCCCGCAGCCTCCTGCCGGGCCTGGATCTGCTGGCCGAGCAACTCGTCGACTATCCACGGGCCACGGACCTGCTCTCCCGCGCCCGCGACACCCTCCGGCACCCACTGCCGGAAGCCGCCGCCGAAGGAAGGAATGCTTGACTTCCTCCTCCGCCTATAGGCGGGAGGTTCCAGCGGTCGCCCGCCGGTCTTCCTGCTTCGCCGACGACCGCCTCGTCCGGGAGGAGTCCCGTTGAGGTCTTACGCCGTCTCCACAGGCGGATGCCGCCAGCCCGGCGGCCAGGATGTTGCGTGCGGCGTTCACGTCGCGGTCATGCACGGCGCCGCACTCGCACGTCCACTCGCGGACATTGAGCGGCAGCGTCCCGCGGACCGTGCCGCAGGTCCCGCACAGCTTGGAGGAGGGGAACCAGCGGTCGACCACGACCAGGTCGCGGCCATACCAGGCGCACTTGTACTCCAGCATCGTGCGCAGCTCGGCCCACGCCGCGTCCGAGATGGCGCGTGCGAGCTTGCGGTTCTTCACGAGGTTGCGGACGGTGAGGTCTTCGATCACGACCGTTTGGTTCTCACGGACGAGACGGGTCGACAGCTTGTGCAGGAAGTCGCGGCGCCGGTCGGCGATCCGCGCGTGCACGCGGGCGACCTTGCGGCGGGCCTTGTCCCGGTTCGCCGACCCCGCGGCTTTGCGCGACAGGTTCCGCTGCGCCTTGACCAGCCGGGCGCGCTCACGGCGTTCGTGCCGGGGATTGGCGATCTTCTCCCCGGTGGACAGGGTCGAAATCGTCGCATCGGTGGGGTAGAAGCGGTACCTGAACGCCCGCCTGACCTGCCGCGCCATACCCCACGTTCTAGCAGCCTCGGCGCTGACCAACCCGACGAACGCCCAAACGCCCGGCTTGCCTGTTCTGCTCCCCGGAGCCCGTTCCCTGCCCGGCCTGAGGACCGGGGCACCCACGGAGGAATTTGATGACCGCCTTTGTTCCCGATACTCCGCTGCGCGTCGTCGCCACCCTCTCCGGGACGCACGCGCTGCGGATCGAGATTGAGGGTGATCTGGACTTCTACACCGCCGACACGCTGGTGGCCACCGTCCGGACGCAGATGGAGGACAACCCCGACGTCCGCGAGCTGGAGCTCGCCTGCGGCGGGATGGGCCTGTGCGACTCGGCGGGCCTGGCCGCGCTGCTGATGGTCCGCCGCCGGACGTCCGCGGCCGGCGTCCACCTCGTGCTGACCGGCCGGAGCGCGCGGCTCGACCGGCTCCTGGACGTCACGGGGACGCTGCACCACCTCACCGGCGACCCGGCCGAGACGGCCAAGGACCAGGTGCGGGGGCAGGACCAGGAGCAGGAACTGCCCCGGCAGTGACCTCCTGACGACCGCCGGAACTCCGGACTAGGTTCTGTTCAGGTAGGCGAGGACGGCGAGGACGCGGCGGTTGCCGTCGCCGTCGTCGGGAATGCCGAGCTTGCCGAACATGGAGGTCGTGTACTTGCTGATGGCGCTCTCGCTGAGGAAGAGGCGGCGGCCGATGGCCTGGTTGGACAGCCCCTCCGCCATGAGGCCCAGCACGGACCGCTCGCGGTCGGTGAGCCGGTCGAGGCTCCGGTCCGCGGGCCCGCCGGTCAGCAGCCTCGCGATGACGGCCGGGTCCATGGCGGTCCCGCCGGCCGCGACGCGCTCCAGGGCGCCGATGAACTGGTCGGCGTCGAACACGCTCTCCTTGAGCAGGTAGCCGACGCCGCCGGAGCCGTCGCCCAGCAGCTCGCGGGCGTACAGCTGCTCGACGTGCTGGGACAGGATGAGGACCGGCAGCCCGGGCGTCTCGCGGCGGGCGGCCAGGGCCGCGCGCAGGCCCTCGTCCGACTGGTCCGGCGGCATGCGAACGTCGATCACGGACACGTCCGGACGCCACGTCCGCAGCGCGTCGAGCGTCTCGGGCCCGGTGGACGCCGTGGCCACCACCTCGTGCCCGCACGCCTCGATCAGGCGGACCATCCCGTCGCGCAGGAGGTAGAGGTCCTCGGCTACAACGATGCGCATGGCACCGCCATCGTCGCACGGGTCGGGCCGCCCGGCGGGCTGGTGATCTCCAGCGTGCCGTCGAAGACCGCCAGGCGGCGGCGCAGGCCCGCGAGCCCGCCTCCGTCCCGGGGCTCGGCCCCGCCCCGGCCGTCGTCCTCGACCTCGATGGCGATGCCCGCGTCGTCCTGGACGATCGACACCTTCGCGCGGGCGGCCCGTGCGTGCCTGACCGCGTTGGTGAGCAGCTCGGCGACTCCGAAGTACAGGGCCGATTCGATCGGCGGGTCCAGGCGGGGCCGGGCACCGGCGCCGACGGCCACCTCCAGGGGGAGGTCCAGGGCGAGGGCGCGGACGGCGTCGAGGAGCCCGCGCTCGGTGAGCACCGGCGGGCTGATGCCCTGGATCAGCTCGCGCAGCTCGGTGATCGACGTGGCCGCGTCGACCCGTGCTTCGCGCATCACCGCCTTCGCGCGGCGGGGGTCGGTCTCCATCAGCTTCTCCGCCGTCGCGAGGGAGAGCCCGAGCGAGACGAGGCGGGCCTGCGCCCCGTCGTGCAGGTCGCGCTCGATCCGGCGGATCTCGGCGGCCTGCGCGACCGTGGTGTCGGCGCGCTGGGCCGTCAGCTCCCGCACGCGGTCCGCCATCACCATCGCGGGCGAGGGGCGAAGGAAGCGTGCCGCCACCGGCGCGAGCGGCCGCCAGGCGTACGGGGCGGCGGCGACGGCCGCGACCAGGCCCAGAGCCCCGGCGAGGCGCGGGACGGGCCCCGGCCGGCCCAGCCCCAGGACCACCAGGGCCAAGGCGGCCGGCGGGAGGGCCGCGACCACGCCCGCGGTGAACGGCGCGATTCCGATGAACCGCAGGTCACGCCAGTTGGCGGGGTCCTTCCACCGGATCCTCCACTTCTGGTCCATCAGGGCGTCGCGGCGAGTGCGCTCGTAACCGAAGCCGTTCCACCAGTACCCGGTGGACAGCTGCATCACCGGGCCGGGCCGCCGGTACCCGGGCGGGATCACGGTGCCCGTCCAGCGCGCGACGAGGAGGCGGACCGTCCAGCAGAGCGGACGGGCCAGGACGAGTGTTCCCGCACAGATCAGCACGAACGGCGCGACCCATGACCACGGGTTCGCCGCGCCCCAGAAGATCCCCAGCGCCACGGCGGCGGCCCACAGGGCCGGGACGGTCATGCAGATGACGGTCACGACGCATGCCCGCACGAATCCCACACCGGCACGCACCGCCCATGCACCCGCCTGTCGCATGTTTCTCCCTCTCGGTTCTCGTTGGCGCTTCCACTGTGCACCGTCCAGAGCCCGCGTCCGTCCTGGTGAGACCAGGAGTGGGTCTAGCCCCACCCCTCTGTAGGCCCAGGCCGACACGCCAGGCTCCCGGGGTGGCCGGGACGCGGCGTCAGGTGGGCGAATGCGGCGCGGCAGAGGTGTTCGGGGGGCGGGTGACATCCGCGAGTGCTTCGCCGGTGGTCGTCCGGTAGTAGAGGACGGAGCGTCCGGCGCGGCGGCGGTCGATCAGGCGGGCGTCGAAGAGGACCCGGAGGTGGCGGCCGACCGAGCCGAGGCCCTGGCCGGTCAGCGCCACGAGCTGCGTGGTGCTCAGCGGCGTGGCGAGCAGGGCGAGGACCCGGGCGCGGCCCGGGCCGAGGAGGCGTTCGAGCGCCTCGGGGACGGCGGCCTCGCCCGCGCCCGCCAGCGGGGCCGAGCAGGGGTAGACGATCGCGTACCGGTCGGGGTCCGGCTCCTCCCAGGCCACCCAGCCTCCGCGCGGCGTGACCGGGACGAACAGCAGCCGGGCGCCGGAGATGTCGTGCGGCGGGTAGTCGTGGACGTTGATCTGGAGGCGGCCGTCGCCGAGCCAGCGCATCCCGGGGCGCATGTCGTCGAGCGCGGCGGCCCAGCCGCCCTGGCTCAGCTGCCCGGCGCGCGCGACGGCGTCGGCCTCGATGACGCGGCGGCGGCGCTCCCAGTCCGGCTCGACGGTGTGCGTCCACACCCACTCCAGCAGGCCGGCGATCCGCTCGGGCGCGTCGGGGCGGCGCAGCTCGGCGGGCAGCGGGCCGCCGAACGAGACCTCCAGGTCGGCGTGCGCCCGTTCGGGCGGGGTCCGGCGGACGACGGCGAGTTCCTCGGGGAACGGCGGCGAGCCCACGCCCGGGTGCGGCGGCGTCAGGAAGTCGGCGATCCACCTGGTCCTGGTGCCGAGGGCGGCGTCCAGCAGCGCGGCGGTGACCGGGTCGCCCCGCAGCATGCGCCGGTAGGCGGGCAGGTGGACGTCGAGCCAGGCCCGCTCGCCCGGGTGCGCGGCGGCGTTCTTCTCCAGGAGCTTCACGCAGGCGGTGGTCTCCGCGAGGGCCGAGATCACGAACCGCCCGCTCGCGAGCGTGTCCGCGTTGACCAGCCACACACCCATGTTTCGCCTCCCTGCGAAACATTACCGGCCGCCCGGCGGCGGCCCCGAGTCTGTCGATCATGCGCACCTATCGGGATCTCTTCCGCGCCCCGGAGTACACGCCGCTCTTCGCGTCGTTCACGGTCCAGGCGTCCGCCCAGACGGTCAGCGGCCTGGCGCTCGGCACGCTGGTGTACGACGCGACCCGCTCGCCGCTGCTGTCGGCGCTGAGCATGTTCGGCGGCTCGTTCGCCCAGATGGCCGGTGCGCTGACGCTGCTGTCGGCCGCCGACCGCCTGCCGCCGAGGACCGCGCTCGCCTGCATGGCGCTGCTCTTCGGCGCGGGGACGGCCGTCCTGGCGGTTCCCGGCCTTCCGCTGGCGGCGCTGTTCGCCATCGTGCTGGGCCTCGGCCTGGTCGCCTCGCTCGGTAGCGGCGTCCGCTACGGCCTGCTGAGCGAGATCCTGCCCGAGGAGGGCTACCTCCTCGGGCGCTCGATCCTGAACATGGCGGTGGGAACGACGCAGATCTGCGGCTTCGCCGTCGGCGGCGTCCTCGTCGTCGCGCTCTCGCCGCGGGGCACCCTGCTCGCCGGCGCCGCGCTCTACCTGCTCACCGCGGTGGTGGCGGTCACCGGCCTGAGCCGCCGCCCGCCCCGGGCCGCCGGGCGCCCGAGCCCGGCGGAGACCTGGCGCACCAACGTGCGGCTGCTCTCCTCGGCCCCGCGCCGCTGCGCCTACCTGGCGATGTGGGTGCCGAACGGCCTGATCGTCGGCTGCGAGGCCCTCTTCGTCTCCTACTCCCCGCATCACGCGGGGCTACTGCTCGCCGTGGGGGCCGTCGGCATGCTGGTCGGCGACACCGTGACGGGCCGGTTCGTCCCGCCGCGCCTGCGCGAGCGCCTCGGCCCGCCCCTGCGGCTCCTGCTGGCGGCCCCCTACCTGCTGTTCGCCGTGGACCCGCCGCTCCCCCTCGGCGCGGCCGCCGTCCTCCTGGCCTCCGTGGGCTATGCGGCGACGCTGCTGTTGCAGGAGCGCCTCATGGCGCTGACCCCGGTCTCCCTGCACGGGCACGCGCTGGGCCTGCACGCGTCCGGGATGCTCACGATGCAGGGCGTCGGCGCGGCGCTGGCGGGCGGGGTGGCCCAGGCGACGTCGCCCACCGCCGCCATGGCGACCATGGCCGCCGCCTCGGTGGCCGTCACCCTCGCCCTGGCCCCGGGGCTCCGTCCCCTTCCCGCGCTCCGGCCCGCGACCTGAGCGCCGACGCGGCCGGACGGCACGGGATCTCCACACGATCCGCACACGACGGACGCCACCGGCGCGGCGGCGCGGCGTCCAATGAGACATGCGCGTGAAGATGATCCTCCCGGCCCTGACCGAGGCGACCTCGCCGTTCTTCCGTCCGATCAAGTACTCGCTGTTCCCGCCGCTCGGGCTGGCCACGCTCGCCGGGTACCTCGACCCGGACGACGAGGTGACGGTGACCGACGAGCACGTGCAGAAGGTCGACACCTCCGACGAGCCCGACCTCGTGGTGATCCAGGTCTACATCACCTCCGCGCGGCGGGCCTACGAGCTGGCCGACCTGTACCGCGCCCGGGGCGTCCACGTCTGCCTGGGCGGTCTGCACGTCACCTCGCTCCCGGACGAGGCGGCCCGGCACGCCGACACGATCTTCTGCGGGCCCGGCGAGGACACCTGGCCCCGCTTCCTCGCCGACCTGCGCGCCGGGCGCCCGGCGGCCCGCTACGACTCGTCCGAGCGGACGCTCGCCGCGCTGCCGCCGATCCGCCGCGACCTCATCGCCCGCGAGCGCTACCTCGTCCCGAACTCGATCGTGGTCTCGCGCGGCTGCCCGCACGTGTGCGACTTCTGCTATAAGGAGGCGTTCTTCGAGGGCGGCAAGTCGTTCTACACCCAGACCGTCGACGCGGCGCTCGCCGAGATCGACCGGCTGCCGGGGCGGCACCTGTACTTCCTGGACGACCACCTGTTCGGCAACGCCCGGTTCGCGTCCGCGCTGTTCGACGGGATGCGCGGGATGGGACGGCTCTGGCAGGCGGCCGGGACGGTGAAGGCGGTGCTGAACCCCGGGCTCCTGGAGAAGGCCGTCGAGTCCGGGCTGCGGAGCCTGTTCGTCGGCTTCGAGACCGTCAACGCCGGGAACCTCACCGAGCAGCGCAAATGGCAGAACATCGACCGCGACTACGGCGCGGTGGTCCGCCGGCTGCGCGACAACGGCGTGATGGTCAACGGCAGCTTCGTGTTCGGGATGGACGAGGACGACCCGTCGGTGTTCGACCGCACCGTCGAGTGGGCCGTCGGCCAGGGGATCGAGACGGCCACCTTCCACATCCTGACCCCTTATCCCGGCACGCGCCTCTACGGCCGCATGGCCAAGGCCGACCGCCTCCTGCACTCGGACTGGGACCGGTACGACACCCGCACGGTCGTCTTCAAGCCCGCCAAGATGACCGCCCGGCAGCTTGAGGACGGCTACTGGCGCGCCTACCGCGACTTCTACCGCTGGGGTTCGATCCTGCGCGGCGCCGCGACCAAGCCGACGCTGCGCGGCAAGGCCAGGCACGCCGCCTACGCCGGCGGCTGGAAGAAGTTCGAGCCCGCCTGGGACCTGGTCATCCGCGCGAAGCGGGCGGGCCGCGCGCTGCCGCTGCTGGAATCGGTCCTGTCCGGCTTCGGCAGCCGTCCGGCCGGTTCCGAACCCGGCCGGGAGCCGGAGCCGGTTTCCGTATCCTGATCCCTTCGCCTGGAAGGGCGACGTCCGCGCGCCGCCCGCTCCCCGCACAACGCGGGGGACGGGTTTTGCAGGTTTCCTACAACTACAGCGGCGCAGCGTGCGTTGTCGGCGGCATGGCGCCGCCGCCCTCTGGGCGGAAAGGTGAATGTGTCCGGGTGCGCCGTGCCCCGGGAGCCGCACATCGTCTGGCAGCTCACGTCGTCCAACGGCGCACATCGTCTACAGGAGGGCTCGGTCGGGTGTTCAGTCGTGTCGCCATCGTGAACCGGGGTGAGGCCGCGATGCGGCTCATCCACGCCGTACGGGACATCGCCGCGGAGAGCGGGACGCGGATCGAGACCGTCGCCCTGTACACCGATGTCGACCGGACGGCCACCTTCGTCCGCGAAGCGGACCTGGCCCACGACCTCGGGCCCGCGTCCGCCCGGCCGTACCTGGACCTGGAGGTCCTGGAGCGCGCGCTGGTGGAGACCGGCGCCGACGCCGCGTGGGTCGGCTGGGGCTTCGTCGCGGAGGACCCGGCGTTCGCGGAACTGTGCGACCGGATCGGGGTGACCTTCGTCGGGCCGAGCGCGGAGGCCATGCGCCGGCTCGGCGACAAGATCGGCGCGAAGCTGATCGCCGAGGAGGTCGGCGTCCCGGTGGCGCCGTGGAGCCGCGGCGCGGTCGAGACCCTGGACGAGGCGGTCGCGGCGGCGGCGCGGATCGGCTACCCGCTGATGCTCAAGGCGACCGCGGGCGGCGGCGGGCGCGGCATCCGCGTGATCACCAGCGAGGCCGAGCTGGCCGACGCCTACGAGCGCACCAGCCAGGAGGCGGCGCGGGCGTTCGGCAGCGGCGTCGTGTTCCTGGAGCGCCTGGTCACCGGCGCCCGGCACGTCGAGGTCCAGGTCATCGCGGACGGGGAGAGCGCGTGGGCGCTCGGCGTGCGCGACTGCTCGGTGCAGCGCCGCAACCAGAAGATCATCGAGGAGTCGGCGTCGCCGGTGCTCGGCGCCGAGCAGACCGCCGAGCTCAGGGCGTCGGCCGAGCGGCTCGCCGTCGCGGTCGGGTACCGCGGCGCGGCGACCGTCGAGTTCCTCTACCACCCCGGCGACCGCATGTTCGCGTTCCTGGAGGTCAACACCCGCCTCCAGGTCGAGCACCCGATCACCGAGTCCACCACCGGGATCGACCTGGTCAAGGCGCAGCTGCACGTGGCCTCCGGCGGACGGCTCGAAGGCGCGCCGCCGGCGGAGCGCGGGCACGCGATCGAGGCGCGGCTGAACGCCGAGGACCCCGACCGCGACTTCGCCCCCTCGCCGGGCCGCATCGCCCGGCTGGACCTGCCCGCCGGGCCGGGCATCCGGGTGGACACCGGTGTCAGCGAGGGCGACACGATCCCCGCCGACTTCGACTCGATGATCGCCAAGATCATCGCCTACGGCCGCGACCGGGACGAGGCGCTCGGCCGGCTGCGCCGCGCGATGACCCAGACCACGGTGATCATCGAGGGCGGCGCGACGAACAAGAGCTTCGTGCTCGACCTGCTCGACCGGCCCGAGGTGATCGACGCGAGCGCCGACACCGGCTGGATCGACCGCGTCCGCGCCGAGGGCGACCTCGTCACCCACCGGCACTCCGCCGTCGCGCTCGCGGCCGCCGCCATCGAGGCCTACGAGGAGGCGGAGGGCGCCGAGCGGCGGCGCCTGCTGTCGACGGCGTCCGGCGGGCGCCCGCAGGCGCGGCACGAGAGCGGCCGGCCGCTGGACCTCAAGCTGCGCGGCGCCGGCTACCGGGTGCGGGTGGCCCGGGTCGGCGCGGACCGGTTCCGCGTCGCCGTCGAGGCGGGCGGCGAGGTCCGCACCGCCGACGTCGAACTCGAACGCTTCGACCGGCACCTCGGCCAGATCACCGTCAACGGCGCCCGGTACCGCCTGCTCACCGGCACCCACGGGCCGGTCCACTTCGTCGAGGTGGACGGCGTGGCGCACCGGGTCAGCCGCGACGAGGGCGGCGTCGTCCGCTCGCCGGCGCCCGCGCTGGTCGTCGCCACGCCCCTGGAGGTCGGCGCCGAGGTCGAGGCGGGCGCGCCGGTGCTGGTCCTGGAGAGCATGAAGATGGAGACGGTGCTGCGGGCGCCGTTCAGGGCGCGGCTGAAGGAGTGCGTCGTCACCGTCGGCAGCCAGGTGGAGACGGGTGCGCCGCTGCTGCGGCTGGAGCCGCTCGCCGACGAGGCGGAGGTCGCGGATGTCGCGGCGGCCGGGACGGTCGAGCTGGACCTGCCCGCCGCGCCCGGGGCCGTCCCGGCCCGCAGGCGCGCCGCGCGCGGCCAGGAGGACCTGCGCAGCCTCCTGCTCGGCTTCGACGTCGACCCGCACGACGAGCGCCGGACCCTGGACGACTACCTCGCCGCGCGCCGGGCCGCCGCCGCGGACGGGCACCGGCCGATGGCCGAGGAGCTCGGGCTCATCGACGTGTTCGCCGACCTCGCCGAGCTGAGCCGCAACCGGCCGGCGGGCGGCGACGGCACCGACGGCGGCCACGTGCACAGCGCCCGCGAGTACTTCCACACCTACCTGCAGAGCCTCGACGTCGAGCGGGCCGGGCTGCCCCAGGCGTTCCAGGCCAAGCTCGCCAAGGCGCTCGGCCACTACGGCGTCACCGACCTGGAGCGCTCCCCCGAGCTCGAGGCGGCGGTGTTCCGGATCTTCCTGGCCCAGCAGCGGGCGTCCGCCGACGCCTCGGTCGTCGCGACGCTGCTGCGCGAGTGGCTGGGCGAGCCGCCGCCGGACGAGGCGCAGCGCGAGTCCGCCGGGCTCGCGCTGGAGCGGCTGGTGGCCGCGACCCAGGTCCGGTTCCCCGTGGTCTACGACCTGGCGTGCGGCGTGGTGTTCGCCTGGTTCGCCCAGCCGCTGCTGCGCCGCAACCGCGCCGCCGTCTACGCCCGCGTCCGCCGCAACCTGCGGCACCTGGACGCGCACCCGGACGCGCCGGAGCGCGACGAGCTCATCGCCGAGATGGTGCGCAGCACCGAGCCGCTGGTGCGGCTGCTCGGCCAGCGGCTCGTCCGCGGCAACCGCAACAACGCCGTGATGCTGGAGGTGCTCACCCGGCGGTACTACGGGAACAAGGACCTCACCGGCGTCCGCACCCGGGAGGCCGGCGGCTGCGCGTTCGTGGTCGCCGAGCACGCGGGCTCGCGCCTGGTCTCCTCCGCGGTGAGCTTCGACGCGCTCGGCGGCGCGCTGCGCGGCCTCGCCGAGCTGGCGGCCGGCGACGAGGCCGTCGACGCCGACATCTACCTGTCCTGGGAGCGGCAGCCGGAGGACTTCGACGCGATGGCCGCCGCGCTGCAGGAGGCCGTCAGCGCGCACCCGCTGCCGCCGCAGGTCCGCAGGCTCACCGCCACCGTCGCGGGCAGCAGCGGCGCGGTGATGCACCACCACTTCACGTTCCGCCCGGCGGAGGGCGGCGGGACGGATGAGCGGAGCGATCCGGGGGGTGTGGGGGGTCGTCCCCCCACAGGGGGCATGGCCGAGGAGCGGCTGATCCGCGGCCTGCACCCGTTCATCGCGCAGCGGATGCAGATGGAGCGGCTGCACAAGTTCGACCTCACCCGGCTGCCGTCCTCGGACGAGGAGGTCTACCTCTTCCAGTGCGTGGCGCGCGACAACCCGTCCGACGACCGGCTCGTCGCGTTCGCGCAGGTGCGCGACCTCACCGCGCTGCGCGACGGCGACGGCAGGCTGCGCTCGCTGCCGACGGCCGAGTACACCCTCGCCACCTGCCTGGACTCGATCCGCCGGGCGCAGGCGCGGCGGCCGTCCAAGAAGCGCTTCCCGACCAACCGCATCGTGATCTACGTCTGGCCGACGAGCGACCTCACCCGCGCCGAGCTGCAGCGGCTCGCGGGCCGCATGCTGCCGACGGCGGCGGGCGCCGGGCTGGAGGAGGTCCTGCTCATCGCGCGGCAGCGCGACCCGCGGACGGGCGAGCCGGTCAAGGTCGCCGTCCGGGTCTCCTTCGACGCCACGGGCGGCACCCGGCTGACCGTCGGCGCGCCGTCGGACGCGCCGGTCGAGCCGCTGGACGGCTACCGGCAGAAGGTGCTGCGGGCGAGCAGCCGCAACACCGTGTACCCGTACGAGCTGACGGACCTGCTCGGCGACTTCGTCGAGCACGACCTCGACGACGACCACGCCCTGGTGCCGGTGGACCGGCCGAAGGGGCGCAACAGCGCGGCGATCGTCGCGGGCGTCGTCACCAAGCGGACCCGGCGGCACCCGCAGGGCGTCACCCGGGTCGTGCTGCTCGGCGACCCGACCAAGTCGCTCGGCGCGCTGTCGGAGCCCGAGTGCCGCCGCGTGATCGCCGCGCTGGACCTGGCCGAGCGGATGCGGGTGCCGCTGGAGTGGTACGCGCTGTCCTCGGGCGCCCGGGTCTCGATGGACTCGGGCACGGAGAACATGGACTGGGTGGCAGCGGCGCTCAAGCGGATCGTCGAGTTCACCCAGGACGGCGGCGAGATCAACGTCGTCGTCGCGGGCATCAACGTCGGCGCCCAGCCGTACTGGAACGCCGAGGCGACGATGCTCATGCACACCAAGGGCGTCCTGATCATGACGCCGGACTCGGCGATGGTGCTCACCGGCAAGCAGGCGCTCGACTTCTCCGGCGGCGTCTCGGCCGAGGACAACTTCGGCATCGGCGGCTACGACCGGGTGATGGGGCCGAACGGGCAGGCGCAGTACTGGGCGCCGAACCTCATCGCCGCGCGGGACGTCCTGATGTCGCACTACGACCACACCTACGTCGCGCCCGGGGAGCCGGGGCCGCGCGGCGCCGGCACGACCGACCCCGTCGACCGCGACGTCTCCGCCTTCCCGCACGTCCTGGAGGGCAGCGAGTTCACCACGGTCGGCGAGATCTTCTCCGCCGCGGCGAACCCGGACCGCAAGAAGCCGTTCGACATCCGGACCGTGATGCGGGCGCTGTCCGACCAGGACCACCCGGTGCTGGAGCGCTGGGCGGGCATGGCCGACGCTGAGACCGCGGTGGTGCAGGACGTGCACCTCGGCGGCATGCCGGTGTGCCTGCTCGGCATCGAGTCGCAGTCGGTGCCGCGGCGCGGCTTCCCGCCCACCGACGGCCCGGACGCCTACACCGCGGGCACGCTGTTCCCGAAGTCGTCCAAGAAGGCCGCGCGGGCGATCAACGCGGCCAGCGGCAACCGGCCGCTGGTGGTGCTGGCGAACCTGTCGGGCTTCGACGGCTCGCCGGAGTCGATGCGCCAGCTCCAGCTGGAGTACGGGGCCGAGATCGGCCGCGCGATCGTCAACTTCCGCGGCCCCATCGTGTTCTGCGTGATCTCCCGGTACCACGGCGGCGCGTTCGTGGTGTTCTCCAAGACGCTGAACCCGAACATGACCGTGCTCGCGCTGGAGGGCTCGTTCGCGTCGGTGCTCGGCGGCGCCCCGGCCGCCGCGGCGGTGTTCGCCGCCGACGTCAACGCCCGGACCGCCGCCGACCCGCGGGTGCGGGACCTGGAGGCCCGCGTCGCGGCGTCCTCGGGCCCCGGCCGCGCCGCGCTGACGGCGGAGCTGGACGAGCTGCGCGCGACGGTCCGCACGGAGAAGCTCGGCGAGGTGGCAGCGGAGTTCGACCGCGTGCACGACATCCGGCGCGCGGTCGAGGTCGGCTCCGTCGACGCCGTCATCCGCGCCGCGGAGATGCGCCCGCGGATCATCGAGGCCATCGAGGCCCGTCGGGGGTGACCCCGCGCCGCCGGGGACCGGCCGGCCCCCGCACCGTCAGCGGTGCGGGGGCGCGGCCGTCTCGGGCGTCACCAAGATCATGGCCAGGTGCGGCTAGGAGATCCAGCCGTTGGCCTGCGCCCGGTCGAGGACCTCGTCGGCCTCGCGGGTGTCGAGCATCTCCAGACCGCGGACGGCCCAGAACCGCAGCGACGCGTCGGGGCTCTCCAGCTGGCCGCGGAACACCTCCAGCGCCTCCGGCGACCGGGCCTCGGCGATCAGTTCGAGCAGCCAGCAGCGCAGGCCGGGGTCGTCCCGCTCCGCCGCGAACTCCGCGATCAGCTCGCCGACGTAGGCGTCGGCGTGCTCGCGCAGGAAGTCGAAGGCGTCCTCCCGGACCCGCGGCTCCCTCGTCCGCATGAACTGCATGGCCTGATCGAAACGCCGCCGCGACATGCGCCGACCCTATGACCGCCTCCCGACAGAACGCACCCCGGCGAACGCGCCGGGCCGCGGGTCAGCGGATGCCCTTCCAGAGGTCGGACAGGAGGGCGGACAGGTTCTGGATCGTGTCGCCGTGCCGCTCGGCGAGGGCCTGCTCGTGCGCGCGGGCCAGCGCCTCCAGCCGCTCCAGCTTGGCGCGGCCCAGGTCGGAGACGTGCACCGACACCCGGCGGCGGTCCCGGCTGGAGTGGGACCGGTAGAGGCAGGCGGAGTCGACCAGGGCGTCCACGAGCCGGGTCAGGGTGGGGTGCGGGATCTCGACGATGAGCGCCAGCTCGCCCATCGAGACGTCGTCGGCCTCGGCGAGGGCGCGCAGCACCCGCCACTGCTCGACCGTCGCGCCCTCCTCGTCCAGGCGGGCGCCGAGGTCGCGGGCCAGGGCCCGCTGCGTTCGGGTGAGCAGGTCGACGAGTTCGGTCTCCGCCGTGCGCGCCGCCGCGCCGTGCCGCTCGACCACCCGGTGCCTCCCTCGCCAGCCGCCCGTGGGGAGAGCATACTTGGCCTGGTCATGAAGGGTTCGGCGGTCATGCGCGCGGTGGTGCGGGACGGCACGGGGTTGCTGGTCACCGGGCCTGACCCCGCGGTGCTGCGGCTCGGGCTGCTGCTGCCGCTGTCGGGACCGCTCGGCCTGACCGGGCCGTCCGGGCTGAGCGCCGCGTGCCTGGCCGCGACCGAGGTCAACGCCTCCGGCGGGGCGGCGGGACGGGCCGTCGAGCTGGTGCCGGTGGACGCCGGGCGGGCGCCGGGCGCGGTGGCGGGCGAGGCCCGGTTCCTCGCCGACGCCGGGCTCGTCCAGGCGTTCGTCGGGTTCCACACGAGCGACGTGCACCGGGGCCTGGAGGCGGCGCTCGCCGGGCAGGTGCCGTACGTGTTCACGCCGCCGCACGAGGGCGGGCCGCGGCGGCAGGGCGTGGTGCTGCTCGGCGACTCGCCGGAGCGGCAGCTCGGCTCCGCGCTGCGCTGGCTGAGCACGCGGCTGAGGCTGCGGCGGTGGGCGCTGGTGGGCAGCGACTACATCTGGCCGCGGGCGGTGCACCGGACGGCGGCGCGGCTCGTCCGGTCGGCGGGCGGCGAGGTGGTGCTGGACCGGCTCGTCCCCTTCCCGTGGGCGGCCGGGGACGACCCGGAGGCCCTCTTCGAGGAGGTCGTGCACGCGCTGGCGCGGACGCGCGCGGAGGCGATCCTGCTCAGCCTGGTCGGCCGGGACCTCGCCGTGTTCAACCGGGTGTTCGCCGCCTCGCGGCTGTCCGCCGGGGTGGTCCGGCTGTCGGGGGCGCTGGAGGAGAACGTCCTGCTGGCCGCCGGCGGAGACGACACCGGTGAGCTGTACTCGGCGATGCGGTCGTTCGCCGGGCAGGGGGACGAGCGGCAGCTCGCGCTGGCCGAGCGGTACCGGACGGTGTTCGGCGAGGTCGCCCCCGTCCTCGACGCCTACGCGGAGGGCTGCTACGACGGCGTCCACCTGCTGGCGGCGCTGGCCGCCGCGGGCATGCTGACCGCGCGGCACGGGCGGCCGGCCTCGGCGCGGCTGCTGGCGGGCGCCGACCCCGTCGCGCGGGGCGCCTGGTCGGCCGCGCCGCTCGGCCCGCCGCGCCCGGAGGGCTACCTGGCCAGGGCGGACGGCCTGGACCTCACCGTCGTCACCCGCCTCTGAGATCTGTGCGCATCAAATCTTTTCATTTGAAAAGATTGCCTCTAGGGTTCGCGGAGCGGGAACGACCCGCGTCCTCGGCTGAGGAGGAAGCATGGCCGTCGACCCAACGCCGCCGGAGGGCATCGAGCGCTACGGGTACGCCCAGGAGCTGCGGCGCTCCCTCACGTTCCGGGACCTGGTGGTCTACGGACTGATCTTCATGGTGCCGATCGCCCCGTTCGGCATCTTCGGCAGCGTCTTCGAGGGCTCGGGCGGCATGGTCGCGCTCGCCTACGCCATCGGGATGCTGGCCATGCTGTTCACCGCCGGCTCGTACGCGCAGATGTCGCGGGCCTTCCCGATGGCCGGGTCGGTCTACACCTACGCCGGGCGGGGCATCGCGGCGCCGGTCGGGTTCCTGTCCGGCTGGATGATCCTGCTCGACTACGTGCTGGTGCCGGCCCTGCTCTACCTGATCGCCGGCGTGGCGATGAACTCGCTGGTGCCGGACGTCCCGGTGTGGCTCTGGCTCATCGCGTTCGTCGTGCTCAACACCGTCGTCAACTTCTTCGGCATCGAGATGACCGCCCGGATCAACCGGATCATGCTGGTCGCCGAGCTGGCCGTCCTGGCGGTCTTCCTGGTGGTGGGCCTGGTGGCGCTCGCCCAGGGCAAGGGCCACGGCGGGGGCGGCCTCAGCCCGATCTACAACGGCGCGACGTTCTCGTGGGGGCTGGTGTTCGGCGCCGTGTCGATCGCGGTGCTGAGCTTCCTCGGCTTCGACGGCATCTCGACGCTGGCGGAGGAGAACCGCGAGTCGGCCCGCGCCATCGGACGGTCCATGGTGGCCTCGCTGCTGCTGGTCGGTGTGCTGTTCATCGTCCAGACGTGGGTGGCCTCGCTGCTGGTGACCGATCCCGACAGGCTGGTCGGCGAGGGCGACCCGGACGGGACCGCGTTCTACGACGCCGCGCGGGTCGCGGGCGGGGCGTGGCTGGCCAAGCTGACCGCGCTGGCCACCGCGATCGCCTGGGGCTTCGCCAACTCCCTGGTCGCGCAGGCCGCGACGTCCCGGCTGCTGTACGCCATGGCGCGGGACCGGCAGCTGCCGAAGTTCCTCGCCAGGGTGCACCCCCGGCGGCAGGTCCCGGTCAACGCGACCCTGCTGGTCGCGGCCGTCTCGCTGGGCCTCGGCCTCTACATGGAGCAGCGCGAGGACGGCATCACGCTGCTCAGCTCGCTCGTCAACTTCGGCGCCATGACGGCCTTCCTGGTGCTGCACGTCTCGGTCGTCGTCCACTACGTCGTCCGGTCGGGCAGCCGGGACTGGTGGCGCCACCTGGTCGCGCCGGCGATCGGCTTCGGCATCCTCGGCTACGTGGTGGTCAACGCGAAGGTCGCCGCGCAGGAGCTGGGCTTCCTGTGGCTCGGCATCGGGCTGGTGCTGCTGGTCGGGCTGCTGGTCACCCACCGCCGTCCGGCCCTGGCCGGCATCGCAGAGGAGGACGAGAAGTGACGTTCGACGTGGTCCCGCTGAGGGACACCGAGCCCGGTTTCGCGTTCGGCGGCCGGGAGGCGGCGCTCACCGTCGCGCCCGGCACCGTCGTGGAACTGACGACCGAGGACTGCTTCGGCGGCGCCGTCCAAGGGGTGGACGATCTGCCGAGCCGGGTGTGCACCTTCCCCTACCTCAACCCCGTCACCGGCCCCATCGCCGTCGCGGGCGCCGAGCCGGGCGACGCCGTCGCGGTGCACTTCGTGGACATCCGCCCCGCCCGCGACTGGGCGGTCTCGTCCACCTTCCCGCACTTCGGGGCGCTGACCGCGACGCACACGACGGCGATGCTGCACCCGGCCCTGCCGGAACGGGTGTGGATGTACGACGTGGACGCCGCGCGCGGGATCTGCCGCTTCCGGGCCCGCGCGAGCGACCTGGAGATCGAGCTGCCGCTCGATCCCATGCACGGCACCGTGGGCGTGGCCCCGGCCGCCAACGAGGTGATCATGAGCATCACCCCCGGCGCGCACGGCGGCAACATGGACACCCCGGAGATGCGCGCGGGCACCACCGCGTACTTCCCGGTCAACGTGCCGGGCGGCCTGGTCTCGATCGGCGACGGCCACTGCCGCCAGGGCGAGGGCGAGGTCTGCGGGACCGCCGTGGAGGCGGCGATGAGCACCGTGGTGGTCGTCGACCTGATCAAGGGTGCGGCTCCCGCCTGGCCGCGTCTGGAGGACGACCTCCACCTGATGTCGACCGGCTCGGCCCGCCCGCTGGAGGACGCGTTCCGGATCAGCCAGCACGACCTGGTCGGCTGGACGTCCTCGCTGCTCGGCCTGGACGAGCTGGACGCCTACCAGCTGGTCAGCCAGGCGGCGCTCGCCCCGGCGGGCAACGTCGTCGACACCAACTACACGATGCTCGCGAAGATGCCCAAGACCGCCCTGCCGGGCGTCTCCGCATACGACGGCGTCCACGCGCGCCTGCGCGGCACCGCCGAGAGGTACCTTTCCCAGCGCTGACGACGTCAGGGCCCGGCCTTCCACCTTCATCACCCTCCGTGTTCGTATAATGCCGATGCGTTGCGACGTTCGGGGGCGGAGCGCGGCCGCGCGCTCCGCGGGAGGGGTGTGCGTCTTGAGGACGAGCTGGAAAGTGGCGGGGGTGGCCGTCGGGACGGCCGCCGCCGCGGTCGTGTCCGCGGGGTGGTCGGCCGGGGCCTCCGGAGCCGGAGCTTCCGGAGACGGCCGGTGGAGGCTGGTCGCGCATGAGGAGTTCGACCGGCCGCTGCGCGTCGACGGGTCGCCGTGGCGGCTCGACCCGCAGGGGCCGCGCAGCCCGTGGGCGGTCGACGCGTTCGACGACGACGGGGCGGCCTGGAAGAAGATCAGCGGGCCGCTGTTCGAGCGGCAGATGAAGACCCTCAACGTGTTCCGCAAGCGCGTCGCCTTCGGGCGCGAGGGGTGGCTGACGGCGGAGGTCGCCGCCGTCGACAAGGACCGCGACGGGCGGCCCGACTCCCGCCCCGGGCTGTCGGCCGTGACGCTGCCGGGCGGGCACAACGTCGCGCGGATCTCCGAGCCGAAATGGGACGCGGGGGTCCTGATCCGGCCGACCCGCCCGCTGCCCCGGTACTACCGGGTGGAGATGACCCTGCGCGGCATCCAGTTCGGCGGCAAGCGGGGCGGCACGTTCGACTACAACGGCAGGCACAACGGCTACACCAGGGAACCGTGCAAGACCCGGTACCCGTGGACGTTCCAGGGCGCGCTGCCCGGCAAGTCCCGGTGCCAGTACCCCGACGTGACGCGGGAGAACGGGTTCTACTACCTGACGATCCTCGACCACGCGAACCCGGCGCCGCACGGCAACCCCGGCATCCACTTCCGGCGCAAGGTCATCATGGACGGCTACTACAGCGACGACGCCCGCTGGAAGAACGCCGCGACCTGCAACCCGAAGACCCGCACGATGTACCGGACGTTCGACGGCACCTTCAACGGGATCAACGCACTGTTCCCGCGCGGCGACCTGTTCCGCGAGACCGCCAACAACAACATCAGCAACGAGTACTACGCCAAGACCGCGTGCGGGGAGGCGTCCATGGACCGGCGGTACGGGCCGGGCGGCCGGTTCGAGGGGCACCTGACCAGCGCCGAGCTGCGGCCGGAGCTGATGCCGAAGGCCGCCTACCGGTTCGCCATCGAGCGCGACCGCACCGGGTACACGCTGGAGATGAGCGGCCCGTTCCTGCACACCGGGCAGACCACGCTGCGCGTCCACCACGGCTTCGTGGAAAACGGGCGCCCGATCTGGCACTACAACCAGACGCCCGGCGAGTACGACGGCCGGTTCGACCGCAGGCTCGTCCACAAGGGCCCGGCCGGGACGTACACGACCGAGCACAACTGGCCGAAGGGCTCGGCCTACCCCGACTCCTTCATCATCGGCGACCCGCACCTGAACTACTACGAGGGCGAGGCGTTCGTCGACGACGTCCGCCTCTACATCCCCAAGAACCAGAGGTGATCCGCGCCGGCGGGGCGCGTTCCGCCGGCGGCGGGACGCGCCCCGTCGTCGGTCAACAGCGGCCGCCGTTCAGCAGCGGCCGATCCAGGAGCACTCCACCTGCGGGGCGTTCCCGGAGACGCGGAACGTCCGGACCGCGGAGGGGTCTCCCCCGGCCAGCCGGATCGCGACCCTGTCCTCGATGTCCTTGGGCGCCGCGCCCTGGTAGCCGTTCAGCACGACCGAGAAGACGAGCCGCCGCCCGGACGGGTCGGTGACGTAGCCCGACAGGGCGGAGGCGCCGGTCAGCGTCCCGGTCTTGGCGTGCACGTTGCCCGCGGCCGGGGTGCTCACCATGCGCGATCGCAGGGTGCCGCCGTCGAGGCGGTCGGGGTCACCGGCGACCGGCAGCGCCCGGTACCAGGTGCCGAACCACGGCGCGTCCTGCGCCTTCCTCAGGAGGGTGCCGACGTCCTGCGCGGTCGTGCGGTTCTTGCGCGACAGCCCGGATCCGTCGGCCATCTCCAGCCGTGCGGCGGGGACGCCCTGGCCGCGGGCGTACCGCTCGACCACGGGCAGCCCCGCCGTCCAGCTCCCCTTGCCCGCCTTCTCCCGGCCGATCGCCTTGACCAGGGTCTCGGCGACCATGTTGTTGCTGAGCTTGAGGAACGGCACCATCAGCCGCGACAGCGGCATCGAGGAGCGGGCGGCGAGCGCGGCCGCGCGCTTCGGGGTCCTGCCGCGCTCGGTGGCGCCCTTCACCTGGACGCCGTGCGCCCTGAGCGCGCTCCGGAAGACGTCCGCCGCGTACAGGCTCGGGTTCTCGACCGTGCGCAGGGTCGTGTAGGGCGCCGCGCCCGCCGGGTGGGAACCGCTGACCACGATGGTGTCGGTGCCGTTGGCCCGGTTCACCGCCAGCGTGGACGGCGTCCCAGGACGTCCCGTGACCGCCCTGTTGTCGATCTTGACGGTGCCGGTGGCCGGGGCGAGACCGACCGCGACCGGTGCGCCCTCGGCGCCGCCCGGCTTCACCGACACCTCGACCGAGCCCGCGTCGAAGTCGTCGTTCGGCGCGACGGTCAGCGCGGACGTCTGCGCGGCGTAGTAGTACTGCAGGTCCGTCGGATCCCAGTGCGAGGGCGTGCGAACGGCGTCGAACCAGGTGTCGTCCGCGACGAGGTCGCCCTCGACGCGCCGGATGCCGCGCGCCGCCACCCGGGCGGCGAGCCGGTCGTAGTCGGCCGCCCGCGTCGTCGGGTCGCCGGTGCCCTTGAGGTAGAGGTCGCCCTTGACGGACGATCCGGACACGGCCCGGGCGTACACGCCGGTGCGGAACCGGTACCCCGGCCCCAGCAGCGACAGTGCCGCACCCGAGGTGTAGAGCTTCATGTTCGAGGCGGGCATCACCGGCGCCGTCGCGCCGCGCGAGTAGCGGACGGCGCCCGTCCGGGCATCGCGCACCACGGCGCCCACGGTGGCGCCCTTGAGACGGCCGTCGGCGAGGATGGCGTCGAGGTCCGTGCCCAGATCTCCCTTGGCGGAGTCTCCCTTGGCGGCGGCCGTGGCCGCGGGGTGCATGGCGGGAGCGGCGAGCAGGGACGTCCCGGCGACCAGGACGGACGTGATTCGCACCAGTGGTCCATGCATGGGGTGTGAGCGTAGGGCAACGGCCCTGCGGCGGCAGGGGAACGACACGGCCGGCATCAGTCCCCCGCGTAGACCAGAGTGAGCTCGCTGGAGAAGTACTCGGGCAGGCCGTTCCACGGGTTCTTCGCTACCGGCCGCTCACCACATCGCGTCGAGCAGTTCCGCGACCGCGCCGGCGTCCGGCGGCCGGGGGTTGGGATAAGGGTCGGCGGCCACCCGCCCGGCCATCTCGGGGAGCCGTTCGCGGGGGACGCCCAGGGCGGACAGGCGGGTCGGGCCCCGGTGCGCCCGTGCCAGCGCGGCGACGACCGCGACCGGGTCCGGCCCGGCCACCCGGGCGAGCCGGGCCGAGGCGGCGGGCGCCGACGGCAGGTTGAACGCCATGACGTGCGCCAGCAGCATCGTGTGCAGCTCGGCGTGCGGGAGGCCGAACGCGCCGCCGAGGACGTGGGCGAGCTGGTGGTGCAGCCCCATCCGGGTCTGCGCCAGGCAGATCCCGGCCAGCCACGCGGCCGACTGGAGACGTGCGCGTCCCTCCGGTCCGGTCAGGTCGTCCAGCACCTCGGGCAGCGCGCCCAGGATGCCGCCCGCGGCCTCGGTCGCCAACGCGTCCGTGACCATCGTGGCGTCCGGCGCCCACAGGGCCTCGACGGCATGGGCGAGCGCGTTCATCGCGCTGGTCCGGGTCAGGCCGGACGGCATGCCCAGGGTGAGGCGGGGGTCGTAGACGACCGTGCCGGGCGCCAGCGTCGGGGCGCGGCGCGTGGTCTTCACGCCGTCCTCGGTCTCTCCCAGCACGGGCGTCATCTCCGAGCCCGCATAGGTGGTCGGCACCGCGACCTGCGGCATGCCCGTGCGTGCCGACACCGCCTTGGCCAGGCCGATCGCGGAGCCGCCTCCGACCGCGACCACGCAGTCCGCGCCCGCGGCCGCCTCCATGGCGCGCACCGTCACGGCGACCGGGGTGTGCGGGGACGGACGGTCGAAACGCGCCGCGAGCCGGGCCCCGAGCGCCCCGGCGATCCGGTCGGCGGGCCCGGCGGCGGACGGCGCCGCGACCAGCAGCACCCTCCCCGCCCCGATCCGCGCGACCTCGTCCGCGACGAGCTCGCTCGCACCCGGCCCGATCAGGACGCGGGACGGCGGCGTCTCGTGGACGACGACCTCGTCCGCAGTGCTCATGAAGTCCGGCCCGACAAAAGGATCATGCTAACTCTCCTGTACGGCGCTGGGCGCTCCTCGACGGCGCAACCTCTCTCCTATCCAGCGCCGCCGGTCTCTCACGCGACACACGTCGTCCCGTGATGCCGCCCTGACCAGGCGACACGCCCCGGCGCGGGCGCCCGCTCAGCCCGCGCGCCCGGCGATGCGGCGGAGCAACGCGACGAGCTGGTCCCGCTCGTCGCCGTCGAGACGGCCGAAGAGCCGCTCGCCCACGTCGCCGCCGGCGCGCCGCCCGCCCTCCAGCGCCCTCGTCCCGTCCGGGGTCAGGCTGATCGCGTGGGCCCGGCGGTCCTGCGGGGCGCGCTCGCGCCGGACCAGGCCGCCGCCCTCCAGCTCGTCGACGATGCGCACCATCGTGGACTTGTCGATGCCGGTGAGGTCGATGAGGCGCCGCTGGCTGGACGGCCCGTACATCTCCAGGGCGAGCAGCATGCCGAACCCGCGCACGTCGATGCCGAGGGGTCGCAGTTCGTCGTTCATGCTCGCCCGGCTCCGGTTGTGCGCGGAGGCCAGGAGCATGCCGAGCCCCACGTGCCGGACGGCGGGGTCGCCGTCCTCGGACAGGAGGCGTTCGAGCAGGTCGTCGAGCATGGGACCAGTTTAGGGGCTTCTGATATAGTCTCAGATGAGACTTTCTCATAAGAGAAAGCATGGTGGGCGGCGCATCGAACGAGTGAGGGAGACGCCCATGCCCGAGACGACCCGCCGACGCGCCCTGCAGGTGACCGGCCTGGCGATGGCCGCGGCCGCCGTTCCGGCAGGCGAGGCGGCCGCCGCCACCCCCGGGCGGTCGCGCGGCAGGATCGACACCCACCACCACGCCGTCCCGCCCCGGATGCGGCGGTGGGCGGTCGAGCAGGGCCTCCTCCCGCCGACCGGCGGGCCGTCCTGGGCCCAGTGGACGCTGCCGGACACCCTGCGGACGATGGACACCAACGGCATCGCCGCCGGGGTGGCCTCCGCGCCGGTGCCCGCCGAGGTGTTCCTGGACCGGAAGGTCGCCGCCTCAGGCGTCCAGGTGTGCAACGAGTCGCTGGCCGAACTGGCGCGCGAGCACCCCACGAGGTTCGGCTTCTTCGCCAACGTGGCGATGCTCCACCCGGACCTGGCCGTGCGGCAGCTCGCCCACGCCCTCGACGACCTGGGCGCGGACGGGGTGCTCCTCAACACCTCCGCCGGCGGGCACTACCTCGGGGAACCGATGTTCGACCCGCTGTGGGCCGAGCTCGACCGGCGCCGCGCGGTCGTGTTCACCCACCCGGTCGCCCCCAAGGGCCTGGCCGAGGCGCCGGGCGTCGGGGACTGGCTCGCCGACTACCTGCTCGACACCACCCGCACCGCGCTCAACCTGATCGCCGCCGGGACCCTCGACCGGTACCCGGGAGTGTCGGTCATCCTGTCCCACGGCGGCGGGTTCCTTCCGTACATGGCGGGCCGCGCCGAGCGCTCGGCCCGGGAGGACGGCGGTCCGCTCCCGGCGAGGATGCGCCCGGCGCTCCGCCGGTTCCACTACGACACGGCCCTGCCGGTGTCCCCGTACGCCACACCGTCCCTGATCGCCGCGGCCGGCGCCGACCGCGTCCTGTTCGGAACCGACTGGCCCGCGAACTCCGCCCGCGAGGTCGCGCTCAACACCCGGGACCTCGACCGCGACCCGGTGCTGGACGACCGCGCCCACCACGCCGTCGACCGGGGGAACGCCCTCCGCCTGCTCCCCCGGCTGGCCGAACGCCTTACCTGATGCGGACGGGAAGGGTGCGGGGGCCGCGGACCTGGCCGGCGGCCCAGGTGACCGCCGCCGGGTCGGCCAGGCTGAAGGACGGGACGCGTTCCAGCCAGACCTCGAGGGCCACGCGCAGTTCCATGCGGGCCAGGTGCGAGCCGACGCAGCGGTGGATGCCGAGGCCGAAGGCGGCGTGCCGGTTCACCTCGCGGTCGATGGCGATCTCGTCCGCCCGGTCGAACTGCTCCGGGTCGCGGTTGGCGGCGGGGAACGACAGCAGGATCCAGTCGTCGGCCTTCATCTCGACGCCGCGCCAGGTCATGTCCTCCCGCACCAGCCTCGCCATCGTGACGGGCGCGAAGGCGCGCAGGAACTCCTCCATCGCGGTCGGCACCAGCGACGGGTCCGCGACGAGGCGCTCGCGGTCCGCGGGCGTCTTCGCCAGGTGCCACAGCGAGGCGCCGATCGCGCTCCAGGTGGTGTCGATCCCCGCGATGAGCAGCAGTGCCATCGTCCCCGAAACGTGGGACCGTTCGAGCTTGCGCCCGTACAGCTCGGCTTCGACGAGGTAGGTGGTGAGGTCGTCGCGCGGGTCGGCGACGTGGTCGCGGATCTGCTCCAGCAGGTAGTCGAACAGCTTGTCCATGCGCGCGATGCGCTCGTCCGGCGGGAGGTTGACCCCTTCGAGGGTGTTCTCGACGAACTCGCGGAACCGGGGCCCGTCCTCGGACGGGAAGCCGAGCATGTCGGCGATGACCCGGATCGGGATGTGCTGCGCGTACTCGTGGGCGGCGTCCACGATGTCGCGGCCCTCGAAGGAGTCGATGAGCTCGTGGCAGTACGCCCTGGTCGCGGGCTCCAGCCGCGCCACCGCGGACTTCGTGAACGCCGGGAGCAGCAGCTTGCGCGCGTCGTGGTGGAACGGCGGGTCGGAGGAGATCGGCGGCGTGACCCCGACCGGCGCCACCTCCCGCGGCGGCCGGAAGTTGCTCATGACGACCGAGCGGGAGGTGAAGCGCTCGGTGTCGTAGGCGATCGCCGCGACGTCCTCGTAGCGGGTCGGCAGCCAGCCGCCGCCGAACCGCTCGGTCCGCGCGACCGGGCAGCGCCGCCGCAGGTCGTCCTGGATCGGATACGGGTCGCTGGCCCATTCCGGTTCCAGGTGGGAGAAGTCGGTCGCCCAGTCGGAGACCGGGCCCGTGACGACCTCGTTGCGCGTGCCGAGCGGGCGGCTCTCCCGCTCCTCCTTGAAGCTCTTGCCGAAGCGGTCGTCCGCGGTCATCTCACGCCTCCCCGAGAACGTCGATCGCTCGCTCGGGACAGTTCGCGCCCGCCAGGCGGGCCTCGTGCTCCCCGCCCTCGGGGACGGCGCCGTCCCCGAGGACCGTGCCGTAGCCCTCGTCGTCCTCGCCGAACAGGCCGGGGGCCAGGTCGTAGCACCGGCCGTGCCCCTGGCAGCGTTTCGTATCGATCTGCACCTTCACTGTGTTCCTCCCGTGTAGGGCGGCGGCGGGGCGGGGCGGCGCGAGCGCGGCCACGATCCGCGCGAGCAGCGCGGCCCACTCCTCGTCCCCGACGGCGTGCATGTCCGGCGGGATGAGCGCGCTCCCCATCCCGAGCAGCAGGCAGAGGTGGGCGAGCGCGTTCGGCGACAGCGCCGGGTCCATCTCCTCGCCCGTCTGGGCGATGCGCATGAGCCCGGCGAGCCAGTCGCCGCGCTCGCCGACGTAGTCGCGCATGGGACGGGCGACCTCCTCGTCCCGGCGGGCCGCGACGAGGGCCTCCACGACGAGGTGGGCGCGGGCGTCGCGGCGCTTCGGCAGCCATCGCCCGGTGGCGAGCAGCAGCTCGACGACCGGGCGGTCGGGGTCGGCGTCGAACAGGTCGGCCAGCAGCCGCCGCCCGTGCGCGCGGAGCGCGGCCACCAGCAGCTCGGCCTTGGAGTCGAAGTGCGCGTACAGGGCGCCGTTGCTGACGCCGGCGGCCCGCGCGATGTCGGCGACGCGCGTCCCGTCGTAGCCGCGCCGCGCGAACTCGTCGGCCGCGGCGCTCAGCAGCCGTTCCCGCGTCTCCGCACGAGTGACGCCCGCAATACGCCCCATAACGGAATTAAACGAGCGTTCATTTGACGGGTCAAGGGGCCGGCGCGACTCGCTCTCTGGCTGGCCGGCGGACACTGCGCCCTCATCGCACGGACGCAGCGTCCGTAGGCGTCACCGCACGGCGGAGGAGTAGGACTCCGCCTTCTCCCTCCTGCCGACGGTGAAGAATCCGATCAGCGCGGCGAGCGCGGCGACGGCCTCCCCGGCGAAGCTGATCGTCTTGTCGGCGTACCACTGCGGGTCGTACATCCGGGGGATCGGGCCGAGCTGCCCGAAGTCGACGAAGTAGTACAGCAGCACGGCCCCGGCCGCGCTCGCCGCGACGACGAACGCGATCGCGTACGTCCACCTCCGGGCCCAGAAGAGCACCAGCAGGGCCGCGACGGCCGCCGCGATGGCCTGGCCGCGGAACAGGTCGTCTCCCGGGATGACATCGCTCGGAGTGTTGGGCCCGGGGGCCATGTCGGGCGCGAAGCGCCAGTGCACGACGGCGTCGGCCGCGAGTCCCGCGGCCACGAGTACACGAAGAAGGATGCCCATACCCATGACACGGTGATACCCGGCCGGCGGATCAACCTGGCAGAACATTTCGCCCTGGCCGGGCCCGGCCGCGTCGAGCCGTCCGCCCGGCCCGTCACTCGGGGAGGGTGCCGGCGCGGCGGGCCCTGACCCGCCGCCAGCTCCAGTAGAGGAGCCCGAAGAGGATGAAGCCGGACAGGATGAGCCCCGAGCCCGTGCTCCATCCGCTGAGCGGAAGCTCCTCCACGAGCCCCCAGGCCACACCCGCGCCGATCAGCGCGAGCCCGGTGAGCACGGAGCCCGTGAGGCGCCACCACGACGTCACGCTCTCCTCGGCCGCCTGGATCGCCCGCTCCCGGACGGGCTCGACGTAGCGGTTCACGGCCGGGAACTCCCGGGAGAGGATGAGCAGGCCGGCCAGCACGAGCAGCAGCCCCGGGCCGGGCAGCACGAGCAGCGCGACACCGGCCACCAGCACCGTGCCGCCGGCGATGATCACCACCCCCTGCCGGGTGGACCTCCCGTATCCCATGCCTCTCCCGTCCTCCCGCCCCGCCGGGGGCCCGTCCCCCGGCCCCTGCCCCGGCCATCGCTTCAGGTAACGGCCGCCGCCTCGGTAACGGGCGTGTACCCGTCCCTGAGGATCTTGCGCGCGGGACGCCCGGCGAAATCCGCGGCGCCCGCCCGTGACGCCGCGGCAGCGCGCTGTGACTCCGAGGGTTCTGGACCGTTTCGTTAGGTATGCTCCACGAGCCCCTCCCAGGATCAGAGATCTTTCATGACACAGACACCCGAGGCGTCCGTCGTGGCGGTTCCCGACTCCGCCGAGGCGCCGGTTCCCGACTCCGCCCCGGCGGCGGCACCCCCCGCCGAGCGCACGCAGGACAAGCCGCGGACGCAGGGCGGCGCGGCTCCCCGAGGACGCGACCCGCACCTGGACAACGCCAAGTTCCTGGCGATCCTGCTCGTCGCCGGCGGGCACGGGCTGTCGGGACTGCGGGACGTCCCGCTGGCCGCGGCGCTCTGGAACTTCATCTACCTGTTCCACATGCCGCTGTTCGTCATGGTCAGCGGCTACCTGTCCAAGCGGTTCACCCTCACCGACGACAAGGCCGTGCGGCTGGTCGGCTCGACCGTCGCGCCGTACCTGATCTTCCAGTGCGCCTACAGCCTGTTCGCCTGGGGCGTCGACGGGCGGGCGTTCCAGTTCGACGCGCTGGACCCCTACTACCTGACCTGGTTCCTGCTGGCGCTGTTCGTCTGGCGGCTGCTCACCCCGGTGTGGCGGCGGCTCAGGTTCCCGCTGGCGACGGCCGTGCTCGTCGCCCTCCTCTGCTACATGTCCGACATCGGGAGCACGCTCGACCTGTACCGGATCCTCGGGCTGGCGCCGTTCTACGTCCTCGGGCTGACGCTGTCGCCGGAGGTGATCCAGATCGTCCGGCGGCCGTGGGCGCGGATCACGGGCGCCGCGCTCCTGGCGGCCGCGCTCGCGGGCGCGTACCTCACCCGGGACCACATGAACGCGCGCTGGCTGAACTGGGACACGGCCAACGGCGACCTCGGCGTGGACGAGCTCACCGGAACCGTGATGCGCGCCGGGCTGATGCTCACCGGGACCGTGCTCATCCTGGCCTTCCTCGCGGTCACCCCGTCCCGCCGCACGTGGTACAGCGACCTCGGCGCCGCCACCATCTACGGCTACCTGCTGCACGGTTTCCTGACGCGGCTGTTCACGTTCGAGGGCTGGCAGAAGCTCGCCTGGTTCGACACGGTTCCCGGCGTCCTGTCGGTCGTGCTCGCCTGCTTCGTCATCGTCACGGTGCTGAGCACCTCCCCGGTGCGCCGCGTGACCCGCTGGGCCGTCGAGCCCGACATGAGGCCGCTCTTCGGCCGGTGACGACCGGACGCCCGGGACCGCAACGATCATGGTCCGGGGCGCCGCAGGCCCCTTCACGCAAGGGTTACAGGAATCTGGAACGTTGGTGAATTCGCCTCAAAGTTCCACAGACCGGGTACAGTTAGGCGGCAGTTCCCCCCTGTGCGGATCACCAGCCCTGCGAAAGCCGTGCCGCCCGCACCCCCAGATCCCACGGGTGACTGCATCACGTTCGGTTTTCGGCCGCCGTTCCGGCTGCCATGAAGAATAAGGACGGTCGCATTGGTCATGGCGCCGCAGGGTGAGCATCGCGTCGTAGCCGTCATCCTTGCGGGTGGCAGCGGACAGCGGATGGGTCTCAGCACTCCCAAGCAGCTCCTCAAGATCGCCGGGAAGACGATCCTCGAACACACGCTGGGCGTGTTCGAGGAGGCCCCCGACGTCGACGAGATCATCGTCCTGATGAACCCCGGGTTCATCCAGGACGCCGCGGACTGCGTGCGGAAGGCCGGCTGCACCAAGGTCAAGGCCGTGCTCCCCGGCGGGACGTCCCGGAACGCCACCACGCAGCTCGCCCTCGACGCCCTCGCCGACCACCCGGCCGAGACGACCAGCGTGCTGTTCCACGACGCGGTGCGCCCGCTGCTCTCGCAGCGCATCATCCGCGACTGCGTGGCCGCGCTGCGCGAGCACCGGGCGGTGGACGTCGCGATCCCGTCCGCCGACACGATCATCCAGGTCGACCAGGACGTCATCGTGGACGTCCCGCGCCGGGCGAACCTGCGCCGCGGGCAGACCCCGCAGGGCTTCCGGCTCGCCACCATCCGCGACGCCTACGAGAAGGCGTGGCGGGACGAGAACTTCGAGGCGACCGACGACTGCACGGTGGTGCTGCGCTACCTGCCCGGCACTCCGATCTACGTCGTCCCCGGCGACGAGCACAACATGAAGGTCACCGAGCCGGTCGACATGTTCGTCGCGGACAAGCTGTTCCAGCTCGCCTCCTCCGACGCCCCCGACCTGACCGAGGACGAGTACGCCGAGGCCCTCGGCGGCAAGACGATGGTCGTGTTCGGCGCCAGCCAGGGCATCGGCGCCTCCATCGCGGAGCTGGCCCAGCGGTTCGGCGCCCGCGTCTTCGGCTACAGCCGCGGCGCCACCCGCACCCACGTCGAGCGGCCCGACGACGTCGCCGGCGCGCTCGCGCAGGCCTACTCGGCGACCGGCCGCGTCGACTTCGTCGTCAACACGGCGGGCATCCTGCGGATCGGCCGGCTCGACGCCATCGACCCCGAGGCGATCGAGGAGGCGCTGCGCGTCAACTACCTCGCGCCGATCCACATCGCGCGGGCGTCGTACCCCTACCTCGCCAAGACCGGCGGGCAGCTGCTGCTCTACACCTCCAGCTCCTACACCCGCGGGCGCGCCGACTACAGCCTGTATTCCTCCGCCAAGGCCGCCACGGTGAACCTCACCCAGGCGCTGGCCGACGAGTGGTCCGGCGACAAGGTGCGGATCAACTGCATCAACCCCGAGCGGACCAGCACCCCCATGCGGACCGCGGCGTTCGGCCAGGAGCCCCCGCACACCCTGCTGAGCGCCGACCAGGTGGCCCGCACCTCCCTCAATGTCCTGCTCTCCAGCCTCACCGGGCAGGTCATCGACGTGCGTCGTGAAGACCCCCTCCTCGGCGGCCGTTCCGGCTGACACCCCACCCCCGCACGCGCCCGCTCGGCCCGGCGGGCGCAGGTCCCCCCTTCCCCTCTCCCCAAATGCGCCATCCCTCAGGCGCTGACAAGACGGAGGTGTGCCGTGCGGCGTCTCGTCTCCCGGTACTCAACTCTCATGCGGTACTCATCGGTGCTGGCGCTGCCCGTCACGCTCGGGCTGCTGATCGGGGCCGCCGCGGCCGGGTCGCCCTGGGCGTTCCTCGGCGCCGCCGTGCTCTGCTACACGGCCGAGTTCGCCCTCGGGCGAACGCTGCCGGACGCGGCCAGGCCGCTGCGCTGGGGCCAGATGAACCCGGGCGCGCGGGTGCTGGTCCGGCAGGCGGCCCTCGTGCTGCTGCTCGTCCAGTCGGGCGACGCCGGCAGGCCGACCGTCGTCCTGGCGGCCATCGGCCTCCTGCTGGTCGACTGGATCCGCGCCGCGACCCTCGCCGGCGCGGTCGCCTCGCGGCGCGTCAACCGGCTCCCCTTCGTCACCCGCAACCTCGGGCAGGGCGAGCCGGCCTCCCCCGTCCCCGGCGCCGCCTGGCAGGCCCGGCTGACGCTCCTGCTGGAGAGCCAGGCCGACCTCCTGCCGCTGCTGTTCGGAACCGCCGGGCTCCTGCTCGGCCTCCCGGCCCTGGTGGTCGCCGGACTCCTCGGCACCGCGGCGGCCGCCATCGCCGTCGCGGCCGCGCAGGCGCCGCGGCTGCGCCGGATGCGCGCCCTCCTCGACGCCGAACGGTCGGGCCGCGACGTGCAGCGCCGCGTGGACCACTACAAGCCCGAGATCGTCCTGTACTTCACCGGCCCGCCCACCACCGTCTACCAGGCCAACATGTGGCTGGAGACGCTGGAGCGGCTGGACCGCAAGGCGATGGTCCTCGTCCGCTCCCCCGAGGTCGTCGGCGCGCTCGCGCCCACCCGGCTCCCCGTCGTGTGCATCACGCGGGCCGAGGACATGATGAACTTCGACCTCGGGACCGTGAAGGTCGCGCTCTACCCGGGCAACACCGGCAAGAACCTCCACCTGCTCCGCGAGGAGCACATCAAGCACGTGTTCGTCGGGCACGGCGACAGCGACAAGGGCCCGAGCTCCAACCCCGTCAGCAAGGTCTTCGACGAGGTGTGGGTGGCCGGCCCGGCGGGCCGCGACCGCTACCACAACTCCGACGCCGGGGTGCGCGACGAGGCCATCGTCGAGGTGGGCCGCCCGCAACTCGGCGAGATCACCACCGAGCCGTCCGGCGGGCCCGTCCCCACCGTCCTGTACGCGCCCACCTGGGAGGGCTGGGACAGCGAGCACGGCTACAGCTCCCTGCTCGGCATGGGCGAGCGGATCGTCCGGACGCTGCTGGAGCAGGGGCCGCGGCTGCGCGTCATCTACCGGCCGCACCCCTACACCGGCCGGCGCCTGGCGGAGGCCGCCGCCGTGCACGCCCGGCTCATCCGGATGATCGAGCAGGCGAACCGGAGCGGCGCGGGCGGCCACCAGGTGGTGACCGGCGCGGACGCCTCCCTCTACGAGTGCTTCAACCGCTCGGACATGCTGATCACCGACATCAGCAGCGTGATCTCCGACTACATCCCGAGCCTGAAGCCGTACGTGGTCGCCAACCCCGACGGTATGGACGAGAACCTCTTCAAGACCGAGTTCCCGTCCGCGTCGGCGGCCTACCTGCTGAGCCCCGGCTGCGGCGAACTGACCGACATCCTCGCCGTCGCGGCGACGCCCGGCCAGGACCCGCTGGCCGCGGAGCGGCGCACGCTCCGCGACTACCTGCTGGGCCCCGAGCAGCCGGACGCCATGACGCGGTTCGCCGCCGCCGTCGACGCGCTCGCGCAGGCCGGCCCCAGGTCGACGATGTACGAAATCCCCCGGCGAGCGGTCACCGCGGCCACCGAGCACGCCTAGAGTGGCCTTCACAGTCACCTCCCGAGCGTAGAGGGGCCATGAGGCAACCCCTGGTCAGCGTTATCGTCCCGGTCTACCAGTGCCGGGACACGGTGGGCGGGGCACTGGAGTCGGTCTTCGCCCAGTCCCTGCCCGCCGAGCAGGTCGAGGTCATCGCCGTCGACGACGGCTCGACCGACGGCGGCGGCGAACTGCTGGACGAACTCGCCCGCACCCACGACCGGCTGACGGTCCTCCACCAGCCGAACTCCGGTGGCGCGGGCGCGCCGCGCAACCGGGGCCTGGAGCTGGCGTCCGGGACGTTCGTGTTCTTCCTGGACGCCGACGACCGCCTGGCCCCGGAGGCGCTGGAGCGCATGACGGCGATGGCCGAGCGCAACGGCACCGACGTCGTGCTCGGCAAGCAGGTGGGAACCGGCGGCCGCAAGTCGCCCAAGGTGTTCGCCCGCTCCATCGAGCGCACCCACGTGCTCGACCCCGACTGCGACCTGTTCGGGCGCATGTCGATGGCCGCGCTCCAGCTCTTCCGCCGGTCCCTGGTCGAGGGCGCGGGGCTCCGCTTCACCGAGGGCCTGGTGGCCCACGAGGACCAGCTCTTCACCGCCGGCGCGTACCTGAACGCCGGCGGCGTCTCCGTCCTGGCCGACTACGACTGCTACTACTGGGCCGCCCGCGAGGACGGCTCCAGCGCGACGCAGGGAGCGGGCGCCCCGCCCGCCGACCTGTACGCGATCATCGCCCAGGCGATGCGGCAGGTCGCCGACCACACCGAGCCGGGCGAGACCCGGGACCGGCTGAACCGGCGCTACCTGCGGCTGGAGGTCTTCGGCCGCCTCGACCGCCTCTACCTGGACTCCTCGCCCGACGACCAGAAGATCACCCTCGCGGGCTGCCGCGAACTGCTGGAGGAGTGGTACACCCCCGCCCAGCAGGAGCTGGCCCTCCCCCTCCACCGGGTGATCGCGCACTGCGTCCTGCACGATCTCGACGACGAGCTGGTGGAGGTCCTGCGGTTCCGCCGCAGCGGGACGCGGCCCCGCCTCCACCTGGAGGACGGGCGCGCCTACGTGAAGTACCCGTTCTTCCGCGACCCCGCCGTCCGCATTCCCGACGCGTGCTTCGCGAGCCCCAAGCCGCTGGCCGTCCGGCCGACCCTGGCGCGGCTGGCCTGGGATGACGGCGCCCTGATGGTCGGCGGCACGGTGCTCGTCCAGGACGTGGACGAGGAGAGCCCGGCCGTCCGCCTGCTGCTGACGGACGGCGACGGCGCCCGCCGCCCGGTGGAGTGCGAGACCGTCCCGGCCGCGCCCGTGGACGACGGCGTCGAGGTGTCCTTCACCGCCGCTCTCGGCCCGCGGGCGGCACCCCTCCGGAACGGCGGCTGGACGGTCCAGATCGAGGTCTCGCTCAGCGGGCACGTGCGGACGCTGCCGCTGGTCAAGCCGCGCGATCTGCCCCTCCCCCGGGCGGCCCTGGCGGGTGCCCGCCTCCTGCGCCCGAGGCAGGAGCGCGACGGCGGGCCCCTCGCGCTGGAGATCGGCGGCGCCCTCACCTCCGCCGACTTCCGTGACGTCGAGGTCGGCTGGGGGCCGGGGCGGCGGGTCCGGGTGCAGGCCGACGCGCCGCCCGTCCTCGGCGACGGCCCCGCGATGAGCGTCGTGCTGCACCACGCCGACGACGGGACGACGATCCGCGCGGTGCTGGAGGCCACGCCGGACGACCCGTCCCGCCTGCGCGCCGACCTCTCCCTCGCGGGCGCGCGTCCCGGCCGCTGGCGGGCCCGCTTCGCGGTCGACGGCGTGGGCGATCCCGTCCCGGTGCGCCTGCCGGCCGAGGGCGGCGGCGTCCTCGGGCCGGTGACCGCGTCGCTGGTGCCCCCGCGCCGCGTGCACGTCAAGATGGACCGCAGGACGGCGACCGTGCACGTCACCGCGCCGCTGGCGTCGCTGGCGAGGCGCACCTGGCGGCGGCTGCTCCCCGGCGGGGGCACGAAGCCGCGGTCGTGACCCGCATCCACCCGCTGAACCTTCGCATGGAAGGCACCGAATGAGTCACCGCATCCTGCCGAGCGCCCAGGTCGACCCCGGCGCGGAACTCGGCGACGGCACCACCGTGTGGGACCTCGCGCAGATCCGCGAGGGCGCCCGGCTCGGCACGGGCTGCATCGTGGGACGCGGCGCCTACGTCGGCACGGGCGTGCGGATCGGCGACAACGTCAAGCTGCAGAACCACGCGCTCGTCTACGAGCCCGCCGTGCTGGAGGACGGCGTGTTCGTCGGTCCCGCCGTCGTGCTCACCAACGACCGGGAGCCCCGCTCGGTGGACCCGGACGGCAGGCTGAAGCGCGGTGACGACTGGGAGGCGGTCGGCGTCCACGTCGCCGAGGGCGCCTCGCTCGGCGCCCGCAGCGTGTGCGTCGCGCCGGTCCGCGTCGGCCGCTGGGCGATGGTCGCCGCGGGCGCGGTGGTGACCCGCGACGTCCCCGACTTCGCGCTGGTCGCGGGCGTCCCCGCCCGCCGGATCGGCTGGGTCGGCAGGGCCGGCGCCCGGCTCACCGAGCGTTCCGACGGGACGTGGGAGTGCCCGCGGACCGGTGAGATCTACGTCGAGGCGCCCGCCGGCGACGGCTCGGAGACGACCGTCCTGACCGAGAAGGGCTGAAGCCGGAGCAGGCGGCGGGCCCGGTCAGGGCTTGGCGTCGAGGCTGCGCACCTGCCGCGTCGTCACGACGAGGTCGGGGTGCAGGCGGGCCAGCCGGCGGCCGAGCGGCACCGACGTCCGGTCCATGACGACGACGCGGACGAGCCCGCCCGTGTCGATCTCGCGCAGGACGCGCCGCCGCGCGATGCGGGCCAGCAGGTGCGGCCGGACGTGCCGGTAGAACGGCACGAAGAGCCGCCGGTGCACGGCGCGGGAGACGCGGCTCCGGAGGCGGTCCAGGCGGGCGCCGAGAGGGCCCGCCCGCGCCACCGGCCGGACGGCGATCCGCGGCGCCCTGATCACGACCGTGTGCTCCAGCCAGGGCAGCGGGTGCCGGGCCTCCGCCTTGTCGAGCCGGTGCAGGCGCACCCGCTCGTCCAGGTTCGCCCACCCGTCCGGCTCGGCGGTCACCACGTCGACCCGCGCGCCCTCCTCCGCGAAGTACCCGGCCAGCCCGATGACCCTCTTGTGCTGGCGCTTGGGCGGCACGTTCGGGACGGGGTCCATGGTCAGCCTCGGGTCCATCGCCAGGACCAGCACCTTCGGGGGTCGCGCGCCGTGCACGTCGCCGTCTCCCAACATGATCACCCGCCCACGCCGCGCCGGCGGGCGGCCAGCTCGGTGAGCCGTCCCACGAGCGGCTCCAGCGTCACGTTCCGTTCGAAGCGGTCCGCGTAGGCGCGGGCCTCCGCCACCTGCCTCTCGTCCAGGCCGGCCGCCGCCTTCGCCGCCGCCACCATCGAGGCGGCGATGTCGGCCGGGGCGAGCCCGCCCGGGTTGAACCACAGCGGGTACCCGCGCAGCAGCTCCTCGGCCGCCGACCCGGGCGTGTGGACCGACACGATGGGACGTCCCGCCGCCATGTACTCGAAGATCTTCCCGGAGGTGACGTAGCGTCCGCCGCCGTTGAGGAAGACCAGCACGTCGGAGTCCTGGTAGACGTCGGCGAGCGCCGTCTTGGACACCGGCCCGCGGTGGTGGACCCCGGGGGCGAGCACGTGCTCGTCGTCCTCCCCGCCGTGGGCGAGCTCCGCCTGCTCGGCCACCGCCGCCCCGCCCCCGACCTCCTGGGCGCTGACGGCCGCGGCGGCCGCTTCTGCCGCGGCGGCGAAACGCTTGCGGAGCTTGTCGTCGGTGCCCTGGAAGAACCCGAAGTAGCCGTAGAAGTCCAGGGTGGCGGCCCGCATGTCCGAATGCGCGCGCGCACGGGAGAACCCCTCGATCAGCTCCTCGATGGGCTGCTTGTCGGTGACCGTGCCGACGAAGGAGAAGCGGGGCGCGTGCCCGTCCGTCGTCGCGCGGGCGGCCGGGGGCGGCGCGGCGCTCTGCGGGAGCGTGTCGGCGTCCCACCCGTTCAGGACGGTCATCATGCGGTCCGCCGCGCGCGGGTAGCGCTCGGCGTGCCAGGCGCGCTGGGCGTCGTTGACGTACAGCGAGTTCGCCGCGGACCGCAGCACCCGGCGCTCCCAGCGCCAGGCGGGATGCCCGTCCTCGAACATCGGCTCCTCGCTGAACTGGTCGAGGGTCCAGGAGTCGCGGTAGTCGATGACGTAGGGGGTGCGGGTCAGCTTGTGGAACAGCCAGGCCGCGGCGAACGACGAGTACGGGTTCCCCGTCGCGAGGACCACGTCGAACCTGCGCCGCGCGTGCATCCGCAGCGCGCGCCGGACCGAGTCGCGAGCCCAGGACGCGTAGTGCTCCGGGAAGACGTGCTTCTGCCCCCACGTGTACAGCGACTGGGCCAGCTGGGGGAACGTCCCCCGGAACCGGCTGTACTCGCGAAGGTCCGTCTGCCAGACGAACCGGTTCAGGTCCGGCCGCACCAGCGTGATCCGCGGGTCGACGGTCTTCGTCAGCCGGTCGTCGACCGAGCCGATCGTGTCGTACAGGAACGGGAGCGGCGCCGCGAAGACCGTGACGTCCCAGCCCAGCTCCGTCAGCCGGTTGGCGGTCGCCCGTGGCCGGTACACGCCGCTCGCACGGGACGGCGGGAAGTAGAAGGCCAGGTAGAGAAGGCGTGGGCGGCGTTCGGTCATGGCGTCATCCTCTGGCGTTGCCTGCCGGGGACCTTTCATGAGCGACGGAGTAGGAGAGCGTCGCTCCGGCGCCCGCGATCGTGTCCGCGAGCTCGGCGACGGTCACCAGCGACTGCGGGTCCGCGATGACGACGAGGTCGATGGAGCGGGCGTGCAGCAGGTCTCGCTCGACCGTCCGGCGGCGCACCGCACCGGCGTCGCGCCGGTAGCGACGGGCCAGCCGCCGGTCGATGGGCCGGGCGACGCGCCTGCGGTACGCGGAGTCGATCCGCTTCCCGAGCCCGCGCAGCGGCCCGGGAAAGCACACGCGCAGCAGCAGCCCCGGGATCCGGTACAGCGGGATCCGCACCGCGTCGGGGCGGTAGCGCCGTTCGAGCGCGGACAGCTCGACGGCGTCGACACCGTCCGGGAGCGGGTCCTTCGCCCACGTCGAGGACTTGCGCACCAGCACGGCTGCGCTGCCCCCGTCCGCGACGACCTGCGCCGCCTCCCGGACGACCGCGGGCCGGCGGGAGGCGCCGAGCGCCACGAACAGCACGTTCACGCTTCTTCTCCCCCGTTCGCGGCACCGTCGTTCGCGGCACGCGCGGCCGCGCCCTCCGGGAACCAGTGCCGGTGGTGCGCTTCGGCCACCGTGCGGTACCCGAAGCGCCCGTCCAGGATCTCGCGGGCCTTCGCCAGGTCGAGGCCGTCCGGGAAGCGGTCGCGCAGGCGGCGGTACCCGGCGACGATCGAGCTCGCGTTCTCCTCGACGTCGATCATTTCCCCTGCGGCGGCTTCTATGCCGGCCAGTGTGCGTTCGGGGCCGCCGCAGCGGGTGACCAGTACCGGCAGGCCCGCCGCCACCGCCTCGATGATCGTGACACCGAAGGTCTCCCACCGGGCGGGGTGGACGAGCAGGTCGTGCTCGCGCATGAGCCGCGCGGCCTCGTCGGGGGCGACGGCGCCGAGGAACGACACCGCGTGCTCGACGCCCAGTTCGGCGGCCCGCTCCTGGAGCCGCCGGGCGAGCACGCCCGGCCCGGCCATCGTCAGCGTCAGTCCCGGGTCGTCGGCGAGGCACTCGGCGAACGCCTCCAGCAGCCAGCCGACGCCCTTGCGCTCGACCAGCGTGCCGACGTACAGCCAGCGCCGCAGCTCGGTGACGGGACGCTCGCGCGGCTCCCCGAACGCGATCGGGTTGGAGATCATCTCGATCTTGTGGGCGAGCGCCGGGAACGCCTCGGCGAGGGTGTCCCGCAGCACGTCGGTGACCACGAGGAAACCGGTACAGCGCTCCAGGACCCGCTCGTACATCTCCCGGGAGTCGGGCTGCTCCAGGACCTTGTCCAGGAAGGACGCGTGCTCGGTGACGAACACCCGCGCGTCCGGGCGGGCGTTCTCCAGCGCCGTCCAGCCGCCGCGCAGCCCCACGTGGGCGTGGACGACGGGCGCCGGGATCGGCTCGCCGCCCAGCGCCTCGCGCAGCCACCGGGCGTGCTGCACGGCGAGTTCGGCGAAGGTGTAGTCCGGCACCGTCGGCACCGGGACGCGCACCAGCCGGGAGCCCGCGACGTCGGGCGCGGGGTGCAGCGCGACCGGCAGGAGGCGGCGATGCGCCGCGCGCGCCGCCTCGACCTCCTCCGCGGGCCGCCTCATCAGCCACGCCTCGGTGTGGTAGACGGTGACGTCGCCGCAGCCCGGGGCCGTCGCCTCGACCATCGACCGGACGAAGGACCCGGCCCACTCCTGCATCGGGTTCGGATACCAGGGCGTGACGACGGCCACGCCCGCGCCGACTCTCCCGTCCGCCGCCACGTCAGTCCTGCGCGCCGATGAGCTGGTCGTCCGGACCCGCCGGGGGCGCGCCCGGGGCGCGCCTCGCGGCGGACGGCAGCAGCTTGGCGTAGACGCCGTCCAGGATCTCGGCCTGCGCCTCCCACGTCCACTCGTGGAGCAGGTCGGGCCGGTCGTCGTACACGGCGCGGTACCGCCCCGGGTCGCCGAGGACCGCCTCGACCGCCCGCACGTAGTCGTCGAGGTCCTCGGCGTGGAAGACCTCGCCCTGCCCGGTGGCCTTCGCCATGTCGCCCATCGCCTCCACGTCGCTCACGACGATCGGCAGCCGGGCGTGCGAGTACTCGAAGAACTTCGTGATCAGCGCGATCTCGTGGTTGGGCCAGTGGTGGATCGGGATCACGCCGATGTCCGCCGCCGCCAGGAACGGGACGACCTGGTCGAACGGCACGTACGGCACCGTGTGGACGCGGTCGGCGACGCCGAGTTCGGCGGCGCGGGCGACCAGGCCGCGGACATACTCGGACCCCGCCGAGGAGACGACCAGGGCGACGTGGAGCCGGGGCAGCCGCGGCAGCGCCTCGATCATGATGTCGAGGCCGCGCTGCGGGGCGGCGGCGCCGCTGTAGACGGCGATCGGGGTGTCCGGGCCGACGCCGCACATCTCCCGCATGTCGGGGACCGGATCGGACGTGCTCGGCTCGCCCCCGGTGATCGGGGCGTTGAGCACGACGGTCGGCCTGCCGCGCAGGCCGTGGCGCTCGATCAGCCGGTCGGCGAGCGCCTCCGAGACGGTCACCACCGCGTCCGCGTCGCCCGCGTACTCGCGCTCGTACGCGCACATGGCGGGATGCCAGCGCGGGTCGGAGCCCCAGGGGCGGATGCCCGGCAGGAACTCGTGCGCGTCCCACACGAGCTTCACCGTCCGGCCCTTCGCGCGGGCCCGCCGCACCGAGCGCGCCGCGACGCCGAGCATGCGGAAGTCGTTGGCGTGGACGATGTCGGGTTCGAGCTTGTCGATGACCTTGCCGTAGGCGCTGTCCCAGTCCCACAGGTTGCGTTGCAGGACGCGCCACGCGCGGTCGCCGAGGACCTTCATCCAGAAGTTGATCGCGAGCCGCTCCATCGGCGCGCGCGGGTTGCCGCGGGCCGCGGCGAGCGACTCGGTCTGCCGCACCCGCAGCGCGACCCACCGCGACTGGAGCTTCGCCGTGACCCGCCGGGCCAGCAGCCACACCTTGCGCGCGGGGCCGCGGGACTTGCGGTCGAGGCGCGCCGCGGCGAGGTCGGCGCGCCGGGACTGCACGAGCCGCCGCCGGTAGTCCGCCACCTTCGGGTGCCCGTACGCGAGCGGGCGGCGCAGCATGGCGCGCAGGACGCCGTGCCGGTCGCGCAGGAGCACGTGCTGCACCGGCAGGAGGCGCACGCGGGCGCCGCCGAGGTCCCACGAGCGGCGCCTCTTGCCCCTCGCGCTGCCGAGCAGGTGCACCTCCCAGCCCGCCTCGGCCATCGACTTCGCGGCCTTCTGCACCCGGGAGTCGCGCACGACATCGTTGTCGACGAGCATGACGACGCGGCCGCGCGACGGCGCACCGGGAACCGTCCCGTCTTCGATTTGCATTCGATTCTCCAGTTGCGGTCGGCCGGGGCGCTTGCGCGGACCGGCCCGAGCGGTCAGCGAGGCGTCTACGAACCGGTCCGAGCGTCCGGGGCGCCGATGACGACGCGGTGTACTCCGGGCCAGCGGGCGGCGTCGGTGACGCGGCGGCCGTCGACCAGCGCCTTGACGCCCGGCAGGTCGTCCGCGCCGAGTTCGCGGTAGGCGGCGTGGTCGGCCTGCACGATCGCGGCCGTGACCGACTCGCCGCGGTGGGGCGGCAGGCCCAGGGCCTCCAGCTCCTCGGCGGTGTACAACGGGTCGGACACGTACGGGACGGCGCCGCGCCCCCGCAGCGCCTCCACCGTGGGGAAGACGCCGGAGAACGCCGTCTCCTTGACGCCGCCCCGGTACGCCGCGCCCAGCACGAGGACGCCGGCGCCGGTCAGATCGCCGTAGGCGTCGGCGAGGAGGCCGACGGCGTACTCGGGCATGCCCGTGTTGGCCTCGCGGGCGGCACGGACGACGGTCGCGTCCGGGTCGTTCCACAGGTACATCCGCGGATACACCGGGATGCAGTGGCCGCCGACGGCGATGCCCGGCTGGTGGATGTGGCTGTACGGCTGGGTGTTGCAGGCCTCGATGACCTTCATGACGTCCACGCCCGCCGCGTCGGCGTAGCGGGCGAACTGGTTGGCGAGGCCGATGTTGACGTCGCGGTAGGTCGTCTCGGCGAGCTTGGCGAGCTCCGCGGCCTCCGCGGAGCCGAGGTCCCAGACGCCGTTCGGGCGGTCGAGGTCCGGCCGCTCGTCGAAGTCGAGGACCTGCTCGTAGAACTCGACGCCGTGCCGGGCGGACGCCTCGTCGACGCCGCCGACGAGCTTGGGGTAGCGGCGCAGGTCGGCGAACACCCGTCCGGTCAGCACGCGCTCCGGGCTGAACACCAGGTGGAAGCCGGCGCCCGCGGTGAGGCCGGAGCCCTCCGCCAGCATCGGGGCCCAGCGGTCCCGGGTGGTGCCGACGGGCAGCGTCGTCTCGTAGCTGACGAGCGTGCCGGGTCGCAGGCCCTGCGCGATGGAGCGTGTCGCGGCGTCCATCCAGCCGAAGTCCGGGACGCCCGCCCCGTCCACGAACAGGGGGACGACCACGACGACCGCCTCGGACTCGGCGACCGCCGCCGCCGTGTCGGTCGTCGCCGTGAGCAGCCCGGCCCGCACCGCCTCGCCGAGGTGGACGTCCAGCTCCGCCTCGCCGGGGAACGGCTCGCGCCCCGCGTTGACCTCGGCCACGACGCGTTCGTCCACGTCGGCGCCGATCACCCGGTGGCCCTTGCGGGCGAACTGCACCGCGAGCGGGAGACCGATCTTGCCGAGCGCGACCACGCAGATCCGCATGTGCTACCTACCTCCAAGGGACGTCACGCGCCGGACCCGCTGGGCGACGGCCTGGGCCGGACGTACCGGACGTGTCTCGATCATCGTGCCGTGCCGGTCGTCGCCGGCCACCGCCAGCCGGTAGGGCCTGGCCCGGTGCCAGAAGAGCTCGCCGCGCGGGCCGGGCACCACGGACGCCCCCACCGGCACGGTGATGTCGTGCGTCTCCCCGGCCGCCCGGACGATGAGCCGCAGCGCGTGCCGGTGCTTGCCGGACGCCGCCGTGAGCGCCGCCGGGATCCGGGCGGTGACGTGCAGGCCGTCCTCGCGCGCCTCGCGGGTGGTGTGCTCGTCGAGGTCGAGGGTCTCGCCGCCGCCGCGGGGGGCGAGCGCGAGCCGGACGGTCGCGGGGTCGCCGGCCTCGGGACCGGTGAGCGGGGTCCGGACGGTGATCTCCACGGTGTCGCGGTCGGGCCGCACGGCGACCGTCCGGGCCTCCTGGGACAGCCGCTTGCGCATCCCCTTGGTGATCTCGAACAGGTCGTCCGCCAGCTCCGGGCGGGGGTCCTCGAAGCCCTGGTAGGCGAGGTGGGTACGGCCGTCCTTGAGCGCGATCAGGTAGGAGCGCTCGGCGACCCCGTCCCGGATCGCCTCGCACAGCAGGTCGACCTCGCCGAGCTGCGCCAGCCGGAGCCGCGCGCGGCGGACGATGGGCAGCGTGAAGAGGACCTCGTCGGTCACGTACCGCTCGACGAGCGTTCCGATGCGGGCGCAGACGTCCTCCTGCGTCGCGCGGTCGAGTTCGAGGAACCCCTCCCGCGTCGGCATCGTCAGCTCCCAGCGGGTGTGCCGCCTGAGGATCGCGTCCCGCTTCGGGCCGGGTTCGATCAGGTCGGCGACGACGCCGAAGAGGCTCTCCGCGCATTCGAGCCGGGTGTGGACGTCGACGGCGCCCTGCGTGATGTTGCCGCCGTCGTCGCGCAGCACCGCGTAGTAGCAGGTGTAGTCGGCGAGGACGGAGATCCGCCGGGCGCGCACGCACGCCTCCAGGGTGAACGGCTGGTCGCTGCCGATCCGCATGTGCTCGTGGAACCGCAGCTTGTGCCGCTCCACCAGCTCGCGGCGGAACAGCTTGCAGTTCGACAGCACCCACGGCAGTACCGAGTCGTACAGGTCGATCTCGGGGCGGTTCTCGGCGAACAGCTCGGGACGCCGGACGGCCCGCCCGTTGACGCCCTCCATCTTCCCGACGAGGACGTCGGAGCCCCATTCGTCGGCCGCCGTGACCATGCGCTCCAGCGCCTCGGGGCCGAGGTGGTCGTCGGCGCCGACGAAGTACACGTAGCGTCCGGTCGCGACGTCCAGCGCCCGGTTGCTGGGGGCCGCCGGGCCGCCGGAGTTCGCCTGGCGCAGGACGGTGATGACGTCGGGGTGCTCCGCGGCGAACCGGTCCAGCTCGGCGCCGCTGCCGTCGGTGGAGCCGTCGTCGACCGCGACGACCTCCATGCGGTCCGGGCCGATGCTCTGCCCGACCAGCGAGTTCAGGCAGTCGGTCAGGTACGGCATCGTGTTGTAGACCGCGACCACGACGGTGACGTCGGGGACTCCGGCATCTCGGTCAGACGCCATCCAGCACCTCCGCGAGCTGTAGTGTGACGGTCTCGCCGAGGCGGGCGGACTTCAGGACGGCGGCCGACACCTCGACCGTCCGCAGGCCCTGCCGCAGGGTGACGACGTCGCCCGGGGCCGACCCGCCGGGCCCGGCGAGGACCGCGTCGCGGAAGCGCTCGTGCTCGACCAGCAGCGGCTCGCGCTTGGGGATCGCGTACCGGATCATGTCGCCCTCGGAGACGCCGCGGAACGCGCGCAGCGCCTCCCACTCGGTGTTCATCTCGCCGTTGGCGTAGAAGGTGAGGTCGGCGGTGAGCGTGTCGGCGATGAAGCAGCCGCGCTCGCCGGTGACCACGGTGGTGCGCTCCTTGAGCGGGCTCAGCCAGTTCACCAGGTGGTTGACCATGGAGCCGTCGGTCAGGCGCCCGACGGCGGCGACCATGTCCTCGTGCGGACGGCCGCTGCGCGCCACGGTGTGCGCGGAGATCGACACGTAGTCCTGGCCGGTGACCCACCCGGTCAGGTCGATGTCGTGGGTCGCGAGGTCCTTGACGACGCCGACGTCGGCGATCCGGTGCGGGAACGGGCCCTGGCGGCGCGTGACGACCTGGAACACCTCGCCCAGCTCGCCCGCCTCCAGGCGGGACCGCATGCTCTGCAGCGCCGGGTTGTAGCGCTCGATGTGGCCGACCCCGGCCACGAGCCCGCGCGACTCGAACGCCGTCACCAGCCGTTCGGCGGCCTCCACCGACTCGGCGAGCGGCTTCTCGATCAGCGCGCCCACGCCGCCCTCGGCGAGCGCGAGCCCGATCTCCTCGTGCAGCGCCGTCGGGCACGCGACCACCGCGTAGTCGATGCGGGCCTCCAGCAGCTGCTGGAGGGACGGCACCAGCGGCACCCCGTGCGGGGTTCCCTCGGGCCGCCCGGCCGGGTCGACGATCCCGACGAGGTCGACGCCGTCCAGCCCGGACAGCACCCGGGCGTGGTTGCGCCCCATCACGCCGAGCCCGATCAGGCCCACCCGCAGCGGCGCGGTCACGACGCCGCCCCGGCGGCGTTGACCGCGTCGGCCACGCGCGCCAGCTCGTCGTCGGCGAGGGACGGGTGCACCGGCAGCGACAGCACCTCGGCCGCCGCGCGCTCGGTCTCGGGCAGGTCCCAGCGCGGGTCGGGGGCGCCGTCCTTCAGGAACGGCCTGAGCCGGTGGACGGGCGTCGGGTAGTAGACGGCGCTGCCGACCTTCCGCTCCTCAAGGCGTCCCTGGAAGGCGTCCCGGTCGCCGGCGACGCGGACGGTGTACTGGTGGTAGACGTGCCGCACGCCGGGCGCGACCGGCGGCACCGCGGCGCCGGTGATCTTGGCGTCCAGGAACCGGGCGTTGGCGATGCGGCGCTCGGTCCAGCCGGGCAGCCGCCCCAGCTGCACGCGGCCGATGGCCGCGGCGACGTCGGTGAGCCGCACGTTGGCGCCGACGATCTCGTTGGCGTAGCGCTGCTCCATGCCCTGGTTGCGCAGCAGCCGCAGCGTCCGGGCGGTCTCCGCGTCGGCGGTGGTGATCATGCCGCCTTCGAGGGCGTGCATGTTCTTGGTCGGGTAGAAGCTGAAGCAGCCGATCGTGCCGAGGGCGCCCACCGGGGTGCCGCCGTGGGCGGCGCCGTGCGCCTGGCAGGCGTCCTCGACGACGGCGAGGCCGTGCCGCTCCGCGATGGCGCCGACGCGGTCCATCGCCGCCGGGTGCCCGTACAGGTGCACCGGCATGATGGCGGCGGTGCGGGGGCCGACCGCCGCGGCGACGGCGTCCGGGTCGACGCAGAACGAGCCGGCCTCGATGTCGACGAAGACCGGCTCGGCGCCGACGAGGCGGACGACGTTGGCCGTGGCCGCGAACGTGAACGAGGGGACGATCACCTCGTCGCCGGGGCCGACGCCGAGGGCCATCAGGCTCAGGTGCAGGGCCGAGGTCCCGGAGTTGACCGCGACGCAGTGGCGGCCCGCCACCAGCGCGGAGAACTCCTCCTCGAACGCGGCGACCTCGGGGCCCTGCACGACCCGCCCGCTGCGGAGCACGCGGACGGCCGCCTCGATCTCCGCCTCCCCGATCACGGGACTCGCCGCGGGGACGGGCCTTTCCGATTCCACGGGCATGCACGGGCTCCTTAGGGCGAGACGACGAGCAAGGGCTTCCTCGCGGGGAACAGATCGCGACAAAGATGCGCACTCTCGGCGGAAGCCTCGTCTGACGGACGGATTCTAGCCAAGTCAGACCGTGGCGAGGACGTTTGCCGATCTATCTCCCCCCTCAGAGACCTCCCATGAAGACGCCGGTCCAAAACCGCTGCCGGTCCGGATCGGCTCCGAACAGGTACGTCGCCTTCAACTTGGGCGGCAGCATCGGCGCGAGCCGGGCGGCCGCCTCCGCGTGGTGGCGGAGTTGCGACAGCTCGGCGTTGGCGAAGACGCGGTGCACGATGTCCGTCGCGTCAGAGCCCTCGTCCCCGGCCGCGCGGAGCCGTTCCGCCCAGCCGTCCAGGTCCGCGGCCAGTTCGCGCAGGCCGGTCACCTGCCGGCGGGCCAGCCGCGCCTCAAGGGCGGTGAGCGGGACGGGCGCGTAGTCGCCGTCGCCCAGGTACATCTTGCCGATGTCCATGGGCAGGCCGGTGCCGTGCAGTCGGATGAGGCGCTCCAGGGTGCGCTTGGTCATCCATTGCCGTCCCTCGTCGTCGATGTCGTTCTTCCACCACTCAAGGACGGTCTCGGCCACTCCACCGTAACGGGAAATGAGCCATTCGTTCGCCGGAATGTCATCTGGCTCGATTTCCAGCGAGACGGTGAAGCGGGACGCCTGCGCGATGGTGTTGCGTGACACGAGCAGCTTGCGGCCCAGGTAGTACGGAGGATTCTGCAAGGCGATCTGGGCACGGAGACCCTTGATGCGCCGTCCGGCCAGAGTCCACTCTTGCGTGACCTCCATGAGGCGGGCGAACGTGGCCTTGTCCTTGGGCCGGTTGTACTCGTCCCAGACGATGGCCTTGTCACCGGGCTCCAGGAACGGACCCGACAAAAGGTTGTCGAGGGTTCCGTCCAGGGTCGGGACGGGCGCGCACAGGTCCTCCACGTTGGTGACGGGCAGCGAGAAGTAGAGCGGGTCCGCGCCGAGTTCGTCCCGGACGACCTCCTTCACCACCTCCGTCTTGCCGCAGCCGGGCGGTCCCTGGACGAGCACGGCCCAGCGCCGCTCGATCGCCGCGCGGACGACCCGGCGGACGGCGTCCGGCACGTGCGCCGGGTCGGGGACGTCGGCCCCGGCCCGCCGCAGCTCGGCGGCGATGCGGCCGAGGATCTCGGGGGCCTGGTCGGCTCCCCGCTTCCTGCCCGAGGTGACGAGCGGCAGGCGGCGTCCGTCCACGAGGGGGAGGCCCCAGGCGAGCGGGAACCCGGCGAGCGCGCAGTCGATGACGTGCTCCAGCGTGCGCGGCGACAGCAGCCTGCGGAGCTCGGCGGGCAGCGACGCCCACACCCGGAACACGCCGGTGAGGTCGACGCCGCGGAACCTGCGCGACAGTGCGGCCCGCCACGCGGTGTCGGCGGCGGTGACCCGCAGCGTCGCCATCCGGTCCAGGACGGCCGGATCCGTGCGGAGGGCGGCGGTCTCGGCGAGCGTCTCGTTGTCGGTCAGGAACACCCCGACGCAGCCGAGCGCGCGCAGGTCGTGCTCGCCGAGCGTCCAGTTGCAGGCGATCTGCATGAGCTGCGACTGGATCGTCGCGCCCGCCTGGAGCGAGTCGTCGATGAGCAGCACGAAGGGCCTGCCCGGCTTGAGCTGCCGCATGACGAGCTGCCGCAGCACCAGCTCCCCGTCCTGCCGGACGGGCGCGTTGACCAGCAGGTCGTCCGGGGTGAGGTTCGCGGCCGGGACGTAGACGAGCGCGGTGTCCTCGCGGCGCCGGACGTGGTGGAAGAACGTGGAGGTCTTGCCGATGCCGTGCTCGCCGAAGACCTGCCCGGTGATCCCCAGCTCGATCATCGTGTCGATGAAGCGGGCCAGCCGCGGCCCGTCCGGCATGCTCATGCGACCAAGTACAGCGGTCCGGGGATGCCCGGATCACCCGAATTAACGGCGAGTCCCGCCGCCCCTCCCCGGCCGCGGCCCAGATGTGCCGCTCCTGTCGTATCGGCCCGCTATCGTTCCTGCGTCCAGACGGCACGGGGCAGGACGGGAGCGCGCCATTCACGGGGAGAGGACGTGACCGGGGACGTCCGCACCGCGGATCACCATCCGGTCGGCGGGGGACCCGCCCGCCCGGTCCGCCGGCGCCGGCGGGAGCACCGCCGGCTGGACCTGCGCCGGCTGCTGGCCGAGGAGCCGGCCGACCCGCAGGTGGTCGAGCAGGCCCGCCGGCGCAAGGAGTCCGTACTGCTGAGCTTCGGGGTGGGGCAGAGCGTGGTGGCGTCCTGGCTGTACGCCAAGTGCCATCACCACGTTCCGACCACCGCGATCCCCACCGCCGCCGTGGCGGCCGTCGGCGACGGGAGCTGCGCCCTGCTCTACAACCCGTACTTCTTCATGCGGCTGGACTACGACGGCGTCAGGTTCGTGCTGTTCCACGAGGCCCGGCATCTGATGCACCGGCACCTCTACGTGGACGAGGAACTGCGTTCCGACCCGGTGTTCACGATGGCCGCCGAGGTGTCCATCAACCATGTCGCCCTGCGCCGCCTCGGACGGTCCAGCCTGCCCACGATCCCCGTGCACACGGCAGGGGGCGCCGCGGGGGCCGGTCCGGCTGCCTGCGGCGAGGAGCGAGAGCCGGTCGGCGTCGACCCCGACCTGGTCTACGGGGCGTACCAGGAAGATCTTCGGCGGCAGGGGCTCGCCCCGCTCGCCTACGACGAGTTCAGCCACACCGATCTCACGGTGTACGGCGAGTTGCGCCGGATGAAGGCGCTCAGCGAACCCGCCGCGGCGTACTGCGTCCACCTGAGCGGCGATGACCCCGGCGAGACCGACGAGACGCGGGACGGGGACCGGGCCGGGCTGCGGGACCTCCCGCTCGACCCGGAGACCGTGGAGCGTCTGGGCGACGACGTCCTGCGCGAGGTGATGCAGGCCGCGCTACGCGGGAATCCGGCGGCGCGCGGCGAGCTCCTCGATCTGGCCGACCGCACCGCGGACGGCGGGGAGCGGCTGGAGCGGCTGTGGGGCGGCCTGGGTCTGGACAGACTGCGCGGCGTCACCCCGAAGACCCGCAAGGTCGACTGGTGGCAGCGGTGGCTGACCGACGTGCTCGCCTCGAAGCTGAGCGAGAGCGACCGGCTGGTCTATCCGAGGAAGCACGGCGCGATCCTGCTGGCTTTGGGCCACGACCCGATGCTGGCCCGGCGTGGACCGGAGCGGACGAAGGTGGTGCTCATCGCCTTCGACACGTCGGGATCGATGCCCGACCACGTGATCGATTGGCTGACCACGCTGGTCGGCAGGACCGACGGGGTGGAGAGCCACTGGCTCGCCTTCGACGGTGCCGTGACGCCGTTCGTCCCCGGGGAGCGGGTGGTGGGCGGAGGCGGCACCGATTTCCAGAACGTCGTCGACTACGCCGAGGGCCGGCTGGAGGTCGACGGAAAGCGGTGCGAGACCGAACCCGACGCGATCATCATGGTGACCGACGGACACGCGCCGCACGTCACCCCGGCCTCCCCCGACCGGTGGATCTGGCTGATCACCGACGGCGGCGACGACTGGCCGGACCACCACCACCCGCCGATGGCCTGCCACCGGGTCACGTCCGGGCCATGACCGAGGAGGATCGAACAGTGGCGGCTGACGAGGCCGGGGAACGCTCCGCGGAACGGCGGTGGAAGCCCACCGCCACCTATCCCGACCCACCGGAGGACGGGCCCGCCGCGAAGCTGGAGAAGTTCATCGACGCGATGATCTCGACCGGGCAGACCGGGCAGATCTTCGGCGAGCACGGCATCGGCAAGACCTCCACCTTCGTCTCGTACGTACCGAAGCGCTTTCCCGGCACCACCCTGGTCGTCGTGCCCGCCGCGAACCTCTCCCCCGACGACCTGCTGGTGAACGCCCCGGTGCGCGACGACCGCAGCGGGGAGCTGGTGCTCCGTCAGCTCGTCATGCGGCAGCTCGTCCCGGGCAACCCGTTCGTCCTGCTCATCGACGACTCGTTGCAGGCCGGCAACACGGTGCAGTCCCAGTTGATGCAGATCGCCTGCAACTGGAGCCTCGGCGAGTACGACCTGCGCGAGCTCGGCTGCGTCGGGGTGTTCCTCACCGACAACGAGTCGCTGGCCGAGACCAGCGTTCGCCGGTCCGACCCGGCGATCCTGGACCGAATGGTCACCATCCAGCTGACCGCGAACGACACCGCGTGGAGGCAGGCGCTGGCCGAGCGCTATCCCGACTGGGATCTGCGCGAGGTGTTCCGTGACTGGGCCGGGCTCAGCCCGGAGCTGCGCCGCCTGTTCTCGCCGCGCACCCTGCAGCATGTCCTGGACTGCGCCCGCGCGGGCTTCCCACTCGCCTGGGGGCTGCCGATCCAGAACGGCCGCCGGCTGGCCCTGGCGGAGGAGGGCGGGGACGGCCGGCCGGGCCGGGACCGCACGGCGGAAGTGCTCGACGGCGTCGCCGCGGCGGTCGGGGCGAGTAACCCCGCCACCGTCCCCGACCCGGTCCGCCGCATCCTGCGGGCCGCGATGAGCAACCGCTGGGCGGTACTCCTGCAGGGTCCGCCGGGGTGCGGCAAGACGGAGATCACCAAGCAGATCGCCCGGGAGGAGACCGGCCACGAGCCCGTCTACTTCTCGCTGCCGGTGACCAACGTCGAGGACCTGTGCGTGCCGGTGCCCACCCCGGACGGGTCGCTGGAGGCGATGCTCGCCCGGTCGCTGCTCGCCCCGGGGCCCAAGGTGCTGATCTGGGACGAGTACAACCGGCCGAAGGACAAGGCGGCCTTCGCCAAGCTCATGGAGATCACCCAGGAGTGGACGCTCGCCGGTCGGCGGATCCCCGGCCTGCGGGCACAGGTGGCACTGCAGAACCCTCCCTACCATCTCGGCCGCAAGATGCTGGTGGCCGGCAACAACGTGGCCCAGGCCAGCCGGTTCACGATCAGCTACGAGGTCCATCCGGACGACATCCCGGCCAACGAGTGGCTGATCTCGACCTACGGTGAGACGGCCGAGACGGTCCTGGAATGGTGGAAGAACGACATCGACGACGAGGGCCGGGACTGGATCACCAAGCGCACCATGGAGCGGCTGATCAAGCTGCATCAGGCGGAGATGCCGTTGCGGCCTGCACTGATGTATCTCGGCGACGGCGAGTACGCCCCGGTGCCGCTGTCCGGGCTGGAGGCCCGCCTGGCCGACCGCCGGCAGATCGGCCTGGCGGAGATCGCCGAGAACTGCTCCGGCTGGGCGGCCCGGCTGTCGAAGGCGGCCGAGACGTCGCAGGAGGGCACCGACGACACCGACCTGGTCCACCAGGTGTTCTCCAACGCCGAGGTGTCACAGCTGGAAAGGCATCTCGACGTGGTGGCCCGGCTGCTTCCGTACCTGCCGCCGAAGCTGCGGGCCACCTACCTCGTCGGGCAGACCCGGGAAAGGCAGCGCTTCTGGGTGGCGGCCCTGGCGCGGATGGCCCAGCTGTCCGTGCCCGGACCCGCCGCAGACGGCCACGGCCGCACGCCCGGGCCACAGCCGACCAGGGCCTGAACGGCGAACGGTCTGCCAACGGCCGCGCCCGGTGACCCGCCTGCGCGGTCGCCGGGCGCGGCGCCTACACCGTCGAGTGGTCGCGACGAGTCTCCTCGTCGTCTTCAGCCTCTCCTGGGTCTTCGGCCTCGTCGTCTTCGGCCTCGTCGTCTTCGGCCTCGCCTGTTTCATCGTCGTCTTCGGCGCATCCGCAGCCGCACTCCTCGCAGTCGGCCTCGCACACGCACTCGTCCTCATCGCAGCCGCAGTCACACTCGCAGGCGCATTCGCAGTCGGCCTCGTACTCGTACTCGTCGAACTCGTCCATGTCGATCGGACGGATCATCGGCACGGTCACGGTGGACTGCTCGTGCTTCGCCGTCCAGGTGTTGCGGAAGAAGTCGAACTTGAGGTGATAGCAGTCGGCGGACTCGGCGAACAGGATCGGCGGAACGAGGAAGTGCGCCACGTCGACCGTGGACGCGGCGGTGATGAACTTCTCCGCGCTCGGGAACCGGGGGCCGCCCTGGCAGGAGGCGAAGTTCACCGGCGCCGGCGTCTCCTTGCCGAGAACGTGGATGCGGTTGCCCTCGACGACGAACATGTCCGGGTCGAGATGGACGTCCTCGCCGAGCATCAGAATGGGCGCGGGCAGGACGTCGGCCTTCGCGGAGTCCTGGGCGCGCGTGTAGTGCTCGATGATCTCGGCGTTGCGCGTGGTCTCGAAATGCGGGCCGATCACATCCCCGCTGCAGATTCCACAGGCGCAGTCGGGCAGGTCGTCGGTGGAGGGCGCCTCCGGAGCCGGGAACAGCATGGACTTGTCGAACGGCACGACCGGCGACTCACCGCGCCTGTCGCCGAGGAAGGCCGGGATCCAGTCGGTGTGGTCGGCCTCGATCACCTCCGTGTCGCACAGGGCACGGAAGGCCTTGTCGCCGAGCTTGCAGTTGAAGTAGTCCAGAAGCGTGATGGCGGCGCACTCGGCGAGGGTCGGCCCGTCGCCCTTCGCGAACCAGAAGTCATAGCCGTTCGCGACGAAATGGACACCGCGGAACTGCTTGTGGACGAAGGGCTCGCGCCCGGCACCGGCGGTCAGGCCGTTCCAGTGCGCGGCGGCGACCTGGTTGTAGTAGGCGTCGGCATGGCGGGCGAGTTCGGGGGCGAAGACGCTCTCGCCGGTCAGGTAGCAGGCCTTGCTGAACAGCGCGCCGATCTCGGGATCGTGCGCGACCTCCGGATCGGTGAAGACGAGCTCGGTGCGCAGGAAGACCTTGCGGCCGTCGCGGTAGGGCGCGCCCTCGTGCTCGTACCGCTGATCGAAGATCACGCAGGTGAAGGGCTCGATCGTCTCGATCGCGGCGCCGTCTTCGAGGGCGAGGGCGGGCTCGGCCGAGCCGCCGGTGAGATACAGCAGCACCGTGTACCGGGAGACGTGCCGGCGCGAGGCGTCGTAGTAGGGGGTGTCCCGATGGCGGTGGAAGTTGGCGTCGCCCGGCTCGAAACGGTTGCAGCGGAACACCGGATTCACATGCGAGAAGCCGTCGAGCGCCGGCCGGGGCATCGCCTTGGCCACCGCGTCGGTGAGGGCCTCGGCCAGCAGCGCCGAGTGGAAGATGAACCGGTCGCCGCCCCGCGAGCCCGCGTTCAGCGGCGGGACGTACAGGTCCAGCGAGTCGAGCTGCTCCAGGCAGGCCCGGGCGGTGTCGGGGAGCCGCAGCGAGAACGTCTGGACGCCGTCGGCGACCTCGTCGCGCTCGGCCAGCTCCAGCTCCAGCTCGACGCCCGCGAACCGATGGTCGAGCGGGAGGATGTTCTCGAACGTGCGGAACGAGAACTCGCGGGGATCGACGAAGACCGCGGCCAGGTACGGCGCGTTCTCGCTCGGCCGTGCGAACAGCTCCCGTACACCGGCGTCGATGCGTTCGGCGTCGACGAACCGCACCGCCTTGAACCTCGCCGTCGGGTGCCAGCTGACCGCCAGCCCGTCGATCGTCGTCACGGGCTCGGCGTCGGTCGCGTCGACCAGGGCGCGGTAACGGTCGGCCTCTTCGGCGGGGGCCCGGCCGTTCGACAGGGCGAAGAAGCCGTCGCGGAGTTCGACGCTCACACATTCCTCCAGTAGCTGCGCAGTCCGGCCGGGAGTCGGGGTGCGTCGGCGAGCATCTTCGCGCCGACGTCGCCGACGTCGTCGCGGTACAGCAGCAGCCGCTCCAGGGAGCCGATGAAGGGCGCGGCGAGCAGGGCCTCCACCCCCTCCGCACCGATCTCGTTGTAGCGCAGGTCGAGCTCGACCAGTCCGATGAGAGGACGCAGCGCGCGCAGGCCTTCGGCGGTGAGCAGGTTCCGCTGGAGGTGCAGGCGGCGGACACCGGCGAAGCCCGGGGACGCCGCGAGGGCGGCCAGGCCGGCGTCGCCGACGCGGCTGTACCGCAGGTCGAGGATCTCGGTTCGGCCGCTCCCCGCCGAGGCGCCGGGGCCGGACGCCTCAAGGCGGAAGTACGTCGAGACCGCGAGGGCCTCGGCTCCGAGCGCGCCGATGCGCAGGTACGAAAGGTCGAGTTCGACGAGCCGGCCGAGGTCGAGCGTCGCCAGGGCACCGGTGTCGATGGACGAGGACGGCTCCGGCCGCAGGGCCTCGGACGGGTCGTCCCAGTCGAGGTCGTCCTGCTCCTGGGCGTCGGAGGGCGCGATCCGCAGCGCGGTCACGAAGGGGGCGTGCATGACCTGCTCGATCACCACGGGCGCGTTGTCGGACCATACGACGGAGACCTTCGTGGCGAACCCGTACCGGCGCTCCAGGACGGTCGCCCCCTCCGGGAGGGCCGCGTCCCAGCTCCGCCGGTGCTCGTTCACGAGCGCGGCGATCTCGCGGTCCAGGGCCTCGCGATCGGCCGGGCGGGAGCGGTCGCGGCGCTGCTGGAGCTCGATGAGGGTGCCGCGGGGGTCGCCCTGTTCCCGGAGCCGGTCGCCGTAGACGCGCCAAGAGGCGAGGTCGCCGGGGTCGTCCCGAAGCGTCTGTTCGAGGGCGGCGTCTTTCATCGGACAGACGCTAACAGCCGGGGGCGACAGGCTTCGCGCGGTTCGGGCGCACCCGCACAATTTGTGATCTTGACTGAGTTTCGGCCCGGGACGGCCGGCCGCGGCCCGGTCCGCCTGGAGCCGAGGAACGTCCGGAGGGCGAGAGCGAGAGCCTCGATGCACGACGAGGAGTTCGCGGGTCTTAAATGGTGCGCATGCGCGACGACGATGTGCGGACCTGCCTGCGCGTCCTGGCGGAGCTGGCGGACGCGCCGGACGGCGACCCCGACATGGCGCGGGTGCGGGCGGCGGCCGGCGCCTTCGTGCGGCGGACCCGCGAGCGCGAGCGGGCGGCGGCCCGGCTGCGGCGCGCGGCGGCCGACGCCCGGATGCTGGCCGCGACCGCCACCGGGGCGGCGGGACGCGTCGAGGGCGCGCCCGCCGAGCCGCCGCGCGAGGCCGTCCCGTCCGGGACGGTGACGGGCGGGCTGCGCGCTTGCTACGTCTGCAAGGCGCACTTCCGGGAGGCGGACGCGTTCTACCACCGCCTCTGCCCGCCGTGCGCGCGAGAGCACCGGCGGCACCGGCACGCGCGGGCCGACCTCGCGGGACGCCGCGCGGTCGTCACGGGCGGGCGGATCAAGGCCGGGTTCGAGCTCGTGCTCAAGCTGCTGCGGGACGGTGCCGCCGTGACCGCCCTGACCCGCTTCCCCGCCGACGCGCGCCGCCGCTTCGCCGAGGTCGCCGACCGGGCCGAGTGGCACGACCGCCTCACGGTCGTCGGCATGGACCTGCGGGACGTCCCGTCCCTCGTCCGGTGGTGCGACGGGCTCGTCGAGGCGGGCGAGCCGCTCGACATCCTGGTGAACCTGGCGGCGCAGACGCTGCGGCATCCGCCGGAGTCGTACGCGGAGCTGCTGGCCGGCGAGGGGCCGCCGGGCGGGGAACTGCCGGCGGGCGAGGGCCTCCCGGCGCCCGGCCCGCTGCCCGTACCGCTCTGGACCGGCGCCGTCGACGTCGCGGGCCTGCTTCCCGACCCGTCCCCGGTCAACTCCTGGACCCGGCTGGTGCACGAGGTCGATCCCGTCGAGCTGCTGGAGGTGCAGCTCATCAACGTGACGGCGCCGTTCGTCCTGCTGGGACGGCTGCGCCCCCTCCTGGAGCTCTCGCGGCATCCGCGGCGGTACGTGGTGAACGTCTCGGCCGTCGAGGGGCAGTTCGACCGCGTGTACAAGGGCGCCGAGCATCCGCACACCAACATGGCGAAGGCGGCGCTGAACATGCTGACGCGCACGGCCGCGTCCGAGCTGGCCGAACACGGCGTGCACGTCACCAGCGTCGACCCGGGCTGGTTCACCGACCAGCAACCGGAGCCCGCGCGGGCGCGCCGGACCGCCGCCGGGTTCCGCCCGCCGCTGGACGTCGTGGACGCCGCCGCCCGGATCTACCACCCGATCGTGAGCGGCGAGCGCGACGGCGACCCGCCGAGCGGCTGCCTGCTGAAGGACTACCAGGTCGTCAACTGGTGACCGGTCAGGCGGAGACGGCTCCGGCGGTCGCGAGCAGCTCGGGCAGCGTGCCGACGAACCCGTCCTCCAGCAGCTTCAGCGCCACCATCCACGCTTCGGGCCGCCCGCCGAGATGCCGGTCGACGTGCTCGGCGAGGCGGCGCAGCACCCGCGGGTCGGGCATGCCCTCGACCTCGCCGAGGAGCGGGTCGACGTCCACCGCGGCGAGCACGGCGTCGACGTGCGCCGCCGCGAGCACGGCGTCGGCGGTGACCTCCCGGTCTTCCGCGAACAACCGTCCCGCTCTCTCGCCGTAGGCGAGCACGGGGTCCCAGTGGTGGCGCACGCCGGGTTCGCGGAGGCGGCGCGTGCGCCCGTGGCCGGTCTCGTCGACGAACCGCGGCGTGAGGACGACGTCCTCGTCCAGCCCGAGCCGCGCCCTGACCTGCGCCGTGCCGCGCAGGCCCGGGATCCACAGCGTCTCGGCGACCACCCGCAGCGTCCTCTTCGGGACGGTCGCGGTGACGAACTCGGCGGTCAGCGTCCCGGCGGCGAAGCCGTTCCCGGCGACCTTGACGATCACGTCCGGGCCCGCCCCCGCCCCGGCGAGGTCGGCGAGCACCTCGGGCGCCGGGTCGGGCAGGAGGGCGGCCACGTCCGGGTGGTCGGCGACGACGATCCGGACCAGGTCGAGCGGGGCGTCGGTGCGCCTCGCCACGAACCGGGCCGCGCGCAGGGGGAACGGTCCCTCCGCCGCCCGGCGCCGCGGCTCGTCCGCCAGCACCGCGTCCCAGCCCACGCGCGGGACGCAGGGATGGCGGCGGTTCACGACCGTCCGGACGAGCGGCGTCCCGCGCCACGGCTCGCAGCCGTCCACGTCGGCGATCTCGGCGACCGAGCGGAGGAACTCGGGACGGCGCACCCGCTCCGACAGCTCCCGCAGCCGCCGCTCCCCCTCCGCGCTCGCCAGCGCCGCCTGCGCGTACGCCAGCACGCTGGGCTCGGAGTCCTCGGGGCCCCACCGGAACGCGGGCAGCCGCCCCTCCTCGACGAGCTGCCGGATCTCGTGCCGCCGGTCCGCCTCCAGGAGCGTCCGGCAGGCCAGGACGGCGCCGTGCGGATCGGCGCCCGCACCGAGGTAGAGCAGCGCGTCCCCGGCCAGCTCCGGGTCGGCCGCGCACAGCAGCGCGTGGTCGAGGGGCTCCTGCCCGCGCGTGGACAGCAGGGTCTCCCGCACCTCGGCGGGCAGCGGCAGCGGCGTCACGCCGTCCCGCCGGGAGGTCTGGTGGGCGAGCTGGCGGCGCAGGTTCCGCGGGATGCGCCCGAGCGCGCTCTCGGCGGTCAGCAGGGCCGCGTTGACCTCGGGGGCGTCCAGGTCGAGCAGCCGCCCCAGCAGCTCCGGCGGGTCGCCCGCGAGCACCGCGTGCTGGACGAGCAGGTCGAGGTCACCGGGCCGGCCGCGCCGCAGCAGCGCCTCGAGGACGACCCGGTTCGGCCTCCCGAAGCTGCGCACCGCGTACTCGACGCGGCGTTTCGGGAGATGGCCGAGCAGCGCGTCCATCTCGCCGGGCGTCGCGAACCGGAGCAGCCCGGCCGTGCAGCGGGCGATGTCGAAGGCACGGGTCGTGGGGTGGGGGGCCATGGGCCGTCACCGTAGCGAAAGATCACTCCGGCCGGACCCGGTGGCAGGCCATTCCCCGCCGCTCCGGCCACTCGTCGCCCCCAGAGGTGATGAGCCAGATCCACTTCCCCGGGTCGGCCGGGACGATCGGGTCGGCGTACCCGTCGGTCACCACGATGACCGCGTCGGCGGGCTCGTCCCGTCCCTCCACGTGCCGCCGGACGGCCTCGAAGTCCGTCCCGCCCCCGCCGCGGAGCGGTTCCCCGGGCCGGAACGGCTTCACCGAAGCGTCGAAGGCGACCCACTCGGCCTCGGTCCCGTCGATCCGGCCGACCAGCTCGCCCAGCCACTCCACGAGGCCGTCCGGCATCGACCCGGACGTGTCCAGCGCGATGACCAGCGACTTCACCCGCTGCTGTCCGCGCCGCGCCAGCATCGGCTCGTGCCCGAGCGCCGCCAGCACGGCCCCGCGCTTCTTCGGGTAGACGAGCCGCTCCCCCTCCTCCAGCTTCGAGGCGAGCACGTCCACGAGCCACCGCTGCCACCACTCCACCCGCCGCGTGGCCGACGTGACGCCCCGGAGCGCGTGCGCCCCGAGGTCACCCCAGATCTTGTCGACGCCCTCCGAGGCCCCCTCGGTCCGCCCCAGCAGGTCGAGCAGTTCGTCGCGCGCCACCCGGTCGCCCCGCCGCGCGGCGATGAGCACGCTCCGCAGCACGTCGTCCCCGACCCGTCCGACCGTCTCCTGGTCGAGCGCGTCGACGAGCACGTGGACGCATGCGGCCTGCCCGACGCCCGACGGATTCCGCATCCGTCCGAGCTCCCGGTAGACGCTCATGTCCGTCTCGACCCACTCCTCGAACGGAAGCGGCTCGACGCCCTGCTCCCGCAGGTCCTCCGCATAGGACGCGTGCACGCCGCGCGGCGAGATCCCCACGGGCGCGCCGCCGATCTCGGGCAGCCCGGCTCCGAGCCGCGCCATCGCGACATGGTTGATCGTGACCTCGCACGCCAGCGTGAACACCGGGTCGCTCCGCAGGTCGGCGTCCGCGAAGAGGTGCCGCTGGACGAGGTGCCGGGCCTCGTGGAACAGGACGAACCGCACCCCTTCGCCCCCGATCCCCACGAAGAACTCGGGGTTGTAGAGGAGCAGGCAGGACCCGTCCCCGGAGGCGACCACGGCCGCCGTGTCCACCGCCGTGGTGGGCAACTGGTGGTGGCACTTGCTGAACAGCCACGACGCGACGGCGCTGTGCGTCATCCCCAGTTCGAGCAGCGCCCGCTCCTTCAACCGCCGCGCCGCCTCCACGACCTCCTCGTCGGCGGGCCGCCACCGCTCCAGCGCCCGCCGATCGGCCAGCTCGACGACCGGCACCCGCGGCCGCCCGACCTCTCCGTACCCCACCCCCCAAGCCTCACGGCAACCCGCGCCCCGTTCCACAGATTTACGGAGACCCGAGGGTTCGGGCGGGCAACCCGGCGGCGTGGCGCATGGCGGCTCGTGCGCGGGTCGCGGCCGAGGGGTCGCCCAGGAGCTGGATCTCCTGGTTGGCCGCCATCGACAGGCCCATCAGCGTCGTGGCGACCTCCTCCGCGGGACGGTGCGAGCCCGGCAGCGCGGCCTGGGCGGCGGCGACCTCGCCCGCCAGCGTCCGGCGGTTGGACGCGACGAGCTCCCGCAGCCGGTCGCGCAGCGGCCCCGGCCGCCCGTCGAGCTCGGACGTGGCGGCCGTGATGAAGCAGCCCCCGGGGAACGGGCAGTCGGCCAGGTAGTCGACCCACCCGCCGATGAGCCGTTCCAGGCGTTCCGGCCCGGCCGGCAGGCCCTCCAGGGGTCCGGTCACCGCCGCGCGGAAGACCTCGCAGGCCTGGTCGAGCGCGGCCATGAGCAGCCGCTCGCGCGACCCGAACGGACCGACCAGGCCCGCCTTGCTCATGCCGAGCCGCTGCGCCAGCGAGCCGACCGTCAGACCCTCCAGGCCCAGCCGGGAGGCGTCCTGCACGGCGGCGCTCACGATCCGCTCGCGCGTCCGGGCCGCTTCGGCCGCCGAGTGACGAGGTGACATGCCCACCAGGATAGCGAACGGGCGTACGCTATGGTTTTGGCGAACGCCCGTTCGCCAAAGATGGGATGCGACATGACCGACCTGCTCAGCCTCGACGCCACGGCACTGGCCCTCATCGGACACGACGTGGCGGTGATCCCCGACACCGCGATGGCGGACCCGACCCCCTGCGAAGGCTGGACGGTCGCGGACCTGCTCCACCACATGAACGAGCGCCACGAGGCCATCGCACGGACGGTCCTGCCGCCCCTCGAACCGGGCGGCGACCCGCGCGACGGCTTCGCCCTGATCGCCGCCCGCTGCCTCGCCGTGCTCGAACGGGCGGGCGAGACCGTGACCATGCCCCGGCTGGGCCCGCTGTCGACCGAGTGGGTCCTCGGCATCCACATGGTCGACATGCTGGTCCACCGCTGGGACCTGGCGCGCGCGCTCCGCACCACGCTCACCGTCCCGTCCCGGATCACCGAGGCCGCGCTGCCCCTCGCCCGCGCCAACACCGCGCCCGGCAGCCCTCTCAACGGGCCCGGCGGCGCCTACCGCCCGCCCCTCGCCGAGGACCCGTCCCGTCCCGCGATCGACAACATCGCCGCCCTCCTGGGCCGCGACCCGCACTGGGCCCCGCCGGCCTGACCGGATCAGCCGTCGCCGAGGAGGAGCCGGCCGGCGCGTTCGGTGACCTCGCCCCGGGTGCGGGCGCCGTGGTCGGCGGCGAGGAAGTGGCTGCCGACCAGGAGGCAGAAGGCGAGCATGCTGCGGGCCTCGACCTCGTCGGGGTCCGAGCAGAAGGTGCCGAACAGCTCGCGCAGGTAGTCCATGCGCTGGTTGTCCACGCGGCGGACGCGCTCGGCGACGGCCGGGTCGCGGCGGGCCCAGTCGCGCATCGCGAGGTCGATGTGCAGGTGGTCGCCCGCCCGGGTGAGCATGCCCGCCCGCCGGATCTTCGCGCGGGCGTCGCCGCCCTCGCGCTCGACCCGGTCGCGCATGTCGTTGACGGACTGCCGCTCCCAGTGGTCGAGCATGGCGCCCAGCAGGGCCTTGCGGTCGGGGAAGTGGCCGTAGAAGCCGCCCTTGGTGACGCCGAGCGCCTGGGCGAGGGCCTCGACCCGGACCGCGTCGGGCCCGCCGGCGGCGAGGGCCTTCAGGCCCTGCTCGATCCAGCTGCTGCGTGGCGTGCGCAATACGGCGGGCATAGCCCATTATCGCCTCCCCCTCCAGAGGCGATTCATACGGTGCCGTATATTTGAACGCGAGGCGGGTGCGCCCGCCGGACGGACGACGGAGGAGGTGGCTTGGCGTTGACTTCCTCTCCCGCCTGAAGGCGGGGGATTCCGGCGGTCGCCCGCTGGGTTTCCTGCTTCGCCGACGACCGCCCCGTCCGGGAGGAGTCCCGTTGAGGTCTTACACCGTCTCCACAGGCGGACACCGCCAGCCCGGCGGCCAGGATGTTGCGCGCGGCGTTCACGTCGCGGTCATGCACCGCGCCGCACCCGCACGTCCACTCGCGGACGTCCAGGGGCAGCTTGGTGCGGATCGTGCCGCAGGTTCCGCACAGCTTGGTGGAGGGGAACCAGCGGTCGATCACGACCAGGTCGCGCTCGTACCAGGCGCACTTGTACTCCAGCATCGAGCGCAGCTCCGCCCACGCCGCATCAGAGATGGCACGGGCGAGCCTGCCGTTCTTCAGCAGGTTGCGAACGGTGAGGTCCTCGATCACGACCGTTTGGTTCTCACGGACGAGACGAGTCGACAACTTGTCCAGGAAGTCGCGGCGCCGGTCGGCGATCCGCGCATGCACCCGGGCGACCCTGCGGCGGGCCTTGTCCCGGTTAGCCGAACCCGGAGCTTTGCGGGACAGGTTCCGCTGCGCCTTCGCGAGGCGGGCGCGGTCACGGCGCTCGTGCCGGGGGTTGGCGACCTTCTCCCCCGTGGACAGGGCCACCAGGGAGGTGATCCCGGCGTCGATCCCGACCGCTGCGTCCGTGTCCGGAGCCGGAGTGATCGTGTCCTCGCACAGCATCGAGACGAACCAGCGTCCGGCGCCGTCGCGGGACACCGTCACCGTCGTCGGCTCCGCGCCCTCGGGGAGCGGACGCGACCAGCGGATGTCCAGCGGCCCGGCCATCTTCGCCAGTGTGATGTGCCCGTCGCGCCAGGTGAAGGCGCTGCGGGTGTACTCCGCCGAAGAACGCGACCTCTTGCGCGATTTGAACCGCGGATAGGCGGCCCGCTTGGCGAAGAAGTTGGTGAACGCGGTCTGCAGATGCCGCAGCGCTTGCTGGAGCGGGACGCAGGACACCTCGGCCAGGAAGGCCAGTTCCTCGGTCTTCTTCCACTGCGTCAGCAGCGCGGACGACTGCGTGTAGGAGATCCGGCGCTGCTCGCCGTACCAGGCCCGGGTGCGCTCCTTCAGCGCCTTGTTGTACACCAGCCGCACGCAGCCGAACGTGCGCGACAGCTCGGCCGCCTGCTCGCTCGTGGGATAGAAGCGGTACTTGAAGGCCCGCCTGACCTGCCGCGCCATGACCCACGTTCTAGCAGGCCCGGTGCAAGCCGACCCGGCGGACGCCGAAACGCCCCGGCTTCCCCCCCGGCCTGCTCCGCAAGAGCCCGTTTCCTCCCCAGCCTGAAGGCCGGGGCATTTACGAAGGAGAACCGATGAAGCTCCCCGCGAGCGCGCACACCGACCGTCCCTGGCGGATCCACGAGATCGCGCCCGACTTCCGGCTCGAGGACGTGTGGGCCCTGCCCGCCACCGGCGGCCCGGACGACTTCCCGAAGCTGGTGGAGCAGATGACCTCCGGCGAGGCGAAGCTGCCCGGCATCGCCGGCGTGCTCATGGAGCTCCGTTGGAAGCTCGGAGAACTGTTCGGCCTGGACAAGCAGGACGCCGGGCTCGACGCGCGGGTGCGGACGCTGAGCGACCGGCTGCCGGACGATCTGCGCGAGCACTCGGGGCCCGCCCCCGGCTCACTGCCGTTCCGGTCGCTGTACCTGACCGGCGACGAGTGGGCGGCGGAGATGGCCAACCGGACGGTGCACGGCGTCATGCACATCGGCTGGGTCCCGGACGGCTCCGGCGGCCACCGCGCCCAGATGGCCGTACTGGTGAAGCCGAACGGCCTGTTCGGCAGGGCCTACATGGCCGCGATCCTGCCGTTCCGCCACGTGCTCGTCTACCCGTCGCTGATACGCACGATCGGTCGCGAGTGGCGGGCCGGCCAGGCGAAGCCGGCCTGACCGGCGTCGAGCCCGCCTGACCCCGGGCATGGAGGCGGCCCCGTCCCTGCGGGGGCAGAAAGGGACGGGACCGCCGTGCCGCGCGGGACCGGGCGACGCCCGCCCGCGCGGCGGCTCTCAGTGCTCGTTCAGTGCTCGGCCGCCTGCTCGGCGCCCGCGCCCGTGAGGGAGCGGACCTCGATCTCGGCGTACTTCTCGGCGTTGAACTCCTTGCTGAGCATGGTCCCGATCCAGCCGCACAGGAAGCCGAACGGGATGGAGATGATCCCGGGGTTCTCCAGCGGGAACCAGCTGAAGTCGGAGTCGGTGAACAGGGCCTTCTCCGAGCCCGACACCACCGGCGAGAACGCCACCAGGAAGATGGCCGAGCCGAGGCCGCCGTAGATGGCGGAGACGGCGCCGGTGGTGTTGAACCGCTTCCAGAACAGGCTGTACAGGATCGCGGGCAGGTTCCCCGACGCCGCGACCGCGAAGGCGAGGGCGACGAGGAACGCCACGTTGAGGCGCTGGGCGTAGATGCCGAGGACGATCGCCACGGCGCCGATCACGAACGCGGAGATGCGGGCCACGCGCACCTCGTCCCGCTCCGAGGCCTTGCCCCTGCGGAACACGTGGGCGTACAGGTCGTGGGAGAAGGACGAGGACGAGGCGAGGGTGAGGCCCGCCACGACCGCGAGGATCGTCGCGAACGCGACCGCCGCGATGACCGCGAGCAGGATCGTCCCGCCCGCGTCCCCGAAGACGATCTCGCCGATCCGCTGGGCGAGCTGCGGGGCGGCGGTGTTGCCGGCCGGGTTGGCCTTGGCGATCTCCTTGGACCCGACGAGCGCGGCGGCGCCGAAGCCGAGGACCAGGGTGAGCAGGTAGAACACGCCGATGATGCCGATGCCCCACAGCACCGACTTGCGGGCGTCGCGGGCGGTCGGGACGGTGTAGAAGCGGATCAGGATGTGCGGCAGTCCGGCGGTGCCGAGGACGAGCGCGAGGCCGAGGCTGACCAGGTCGAGCTTGCCGCTCAGGCCCTGCTCCGCGGTGGCGTAGCGCAGCCCCGGCTCCAGGAACTCGCCGCCCTTGCCGCTCTGGTCGGCGGCGTCGTTCAGCAGGCTGGACAGGTTGAACCCGAACTTGCCCAGCACCAGCAGCGTGATGAGGGTGGCGCCGGTCATCAGCAGGACGGCCTTGACGATCTGGACCCAGGTGGTGCCCTTCATCCCGCCGAACACCACGTACACGATCATCAGCACGCCGACCAGCGCGATCGTCGCGCCCTTGGCGAAGTCGCTGGTGAAGCCGAACAGCAGCGACACCAGGGCGCCCGCGCCGACCATCTGCGCCAGCAGGTAGAAGATCGACACGATGATGGTGGAGACGCCGGCGGCGGTGCGGACCGGGCGGGGGCTCATCCGGAACGCCAGCACGTCCGCCATCGTGAAGCGGCCGGAGTTGCGCAGCAGCTCGGCGACGAGCAGCAGCGCCACGAGCCACGCGACGAGGAACCCGATCGAGTACAGGAACCCGTCGTAGCCGTACAGGGCGATCAGCCCGGCGATGCCGAGGAACGAGGCGGCGGACATGTAGTCGCCGCCGATCGCGATGCCGTTCTGCGCGCCGGAGAACGACCGCCCGCCGGCGTAGAAGTCGGTGGCGTTGCGGGTGTTGCGGCTCGCCCACACGGTGATCGCCAGGGTGGCCGCGACGAAGACCAGGAACAGGATGATCGACAGGGTCTCGTTGCTCATGGGGCGTCCTTCGCGGCCGGGGCCGACTCCGCCTCGATGCGGGCGCGGATCTCGTCGGAGACCGGGTCGAGGCGGCGCTCGGCGTGCCGCGCGTACAGGTAGGCGATGAGGAAGGTGGAGACGAACTGCAGCAGCCCGAACACCAGGGCGACGTTGACGGCCCCGAACAGCTCGGTGCCCATGAAGTCCCGCGCCCACCCGGACAGGACGACGTACAGCAGGTACCAGGCGAGGAACGCCGCGGTCATCGGGAACACGAAGCGACGGAATCTGCGCCGGAGTTCCTGGAACTCCGTGCTGCCCTGGAACCGTTCATAGACGGTGCCGGTGGCGCTCTTGTCGACGGACACGCCCACCCCTCCTCGGTTGTGACGCCGGTCACGCGCAACCGTAAAGATCCTGCTGGGAGCGGACGAGGGGTCGGCGGCAAGGCTGCGACCAGCCGCCGTTCGCGGTCGACCAAAGGTCGCCCCCGTCGCCGAACGGTCGTTCTCGCGCGACGAACGGTCACACCCGCTTGGGCCGCCACGTGCCCCGGTCGACGTCGAGCGACTCCGGGGTGTGCAGGCGCACCATCATCCGCGCGACGCCGCGCGGGATCCGTCCCGGCGTGCACAGCGACACGAGGATCATGACGGTGAACGCGATCGGGACCGTCCAGGCCGCGGGCTGGGCGAGCAGCGCGCCGAGCAGCCCCGGCGGCGGCCCGGCGGCGATCGTCACCACGACCGCGGTCCCGGCGAGCGCGCCGCCGAGGACGAGCCCGGCGAGCGCGCCCGGCACGGTGAGCCGCCGCCACCAGACGCCGAGGACGAGCAGCGGGCAGAACGTGGACGCCGCGACGGCGAACGCCAGCCCGACGACGTCCGCGACGGCGAGGGACCGGGCCGCGATCGCCAGGCCCAGCGGGACGGCGAGGGCGAGCAGCGTCCCGACGCGGAACGAGCGGACGCCGCCCCGCAGGATGTCCTGCGCCAGCACCCCCGCGACCGACACGGTGATGCCGGACGACGTCGACAGGAACGCCGCCACGGCCCCGCCCGTCACCAGCGCGCCCAGCAGATCGCCGCCGAGCCCGCCGATGAGCCGTCCGGGCAGCGTGAGGACGACGGCGTCGGCCCGTCCGGTCATCAGCAGCTCGGGGGTGTAGAGGCGTCCGAGCACCCCGTACAGGGCGGGCAGCAGGTAGAACGCGCCGAGGAGCGTCAGCACCACGACGGTCGTCCGGCGGGCGGTGCGACCGTCCGGGTTGGTGTAGAAGCGGACGAGGACGTGCGGGAGCCCCATCGTCCCGAGGAACGTGGCGAGGATGAGCGAGTAGGTGGCGTAGAGGGAGTGGTCGCGCCCGTCCAGCGGCAGCGCCCACTCCCGTCCGGTGGTGGCGGGGCGCCCGCTGACGTGCGGGACGTCGGCGCCCGCCGGGAAGGTCACGGACGTGTCCTTGTCGAAGCGGTGCCGCCCGGGCCCCAACGCGAGAGGGGAACCGGAGTGGGCGCGCCCGTCCACCCGGCCGTCCGCGGTCACCTGGACGGGCGTCGTGACCTCCACGGTGACCGCCATGCCGACCGAGACGGTCGTGCGCTCGCCGAACCGCGGAGGGACGTCCGACGAGAGGCCGGGCGCGCCGTCGTACCGCCACGCCATGAGCAGGAACACCAGCGGCACGGCCAGCGCCGTCAGCTTCAGCCAGTACTGGAACGCCTGCACCATCGTGACGCTGCGCATGCCGCCGGCCAGCACGTTCGCCGCCACGACGACCGCGACGAGGACGCCGCCCGTCCACACCGGCGCGCCCGTGACCGTGCGCAGCACCAGCCCGGCACTCTGGAACTGGGGCAGGAGGTACAGCCAGCTGATCAGCACCACGAACACGCTCGCGACCCGGCGCACCGCCATGGACTCCAGCCGCGCCTCGGCGAAGTCCGGCAGCGTGTAGGCGCCGGAGCGGCGCAGCGGCGCCGACACCAGGACGAGCAGGACGAGGTATCCGCCCGTCCAGCCGACGGGCAGCCACAGCATGTCGGCGCCGTAGGCGAGGATCAGCCCGGCGATGCCGAGGAACGAGGCGGCCGACAGGTACTCCCCGCCGATCGCGGAGGCGTTGCGCAGCGGCGTCACCGTCCGGGACGCGACGTAGAAGTCGGACGTGGTGCGGGAGATCCGTACCCCGAGCACGCCGACGAGCATGGTCGCGACGACGACCAGCAGCACGCCCGCGAGCCCGTACGCGGCGCTCACGGCCGGTCGGCCCGGTCGACGAGGTCGGCGAAGTCGTCCTCGTTGCGCTCGGCCTGCCGGACGTACCACCAGCCGCAGGCGACGAACCACGGGTAGATCAGCCCGCCGAGCAGCACCCACGGCAGCGGCAGCCCGAGCACCTCCTGCTCGCGCACCGCGGGGACGAGCGCGAACAGCAGCGGCAGGCCGAGCACCACCACGGCGAGGACCAGGCACAACCGGGCCGCGAGCCGCCACTGGGCGCGCACCAGCGACCGCATGTACGCCTCGCCGAGCCCGGTCTGCTCGTCGATCTCCCGCGTCACCGGGTACCGGGGCCGCCGGACGGTCCGGGTCCGCGGCCCGGTGACCAGCGTCCGCCCGGGCGCGACGTCCCGCGCGTCCGGCCCGCTCAGGGGGACCGCCTCGCCCGGCGGACGAGCAGGTCGCGCAACTCGCGCACGTGCCGGCGGGCGACCGGCAGCTCGGCGCCGCCCACGATGACGGTGCAGCGTCCCGTGTCGAGCCGCAGCTCCGTGATCGCCGCCAGCGCGACGAGATGGCTGCGGTGCACCCGGACGAACCCGGCGCCGCTCCACCGCTCGCTCAGCGCGGCGAGCGGAATGCGCACCAGATGACTGCCGCCGGACGTGTGGAGCCGCGCGTAGTCGCCCTGCGCCTCCACGTACAGCACCTCGCCCGGCGTGACGAACCGCGTCACCCCGCCCAGCTCGACCGGCATGGCCTCCGGCTCGGACGGCTCCGGCGCGACCTCGTCCTCCCGGACGGCCTCGGTGACCCGCCGGATCGCCACCGCCAGCCGCTCCGGCCGCACCGGCTTGAGGATGTAGTCGGTCGCCTTGATCTCGAACGCGTCCACGGCGTGCTCCTCGTAGGCCGTCACGTAGACGATCTGCGGGGCGCGGGCGAACTGGGCGAGGACGCGGCCGAGCACGGTGCCGTCCAGGCCGGGCATCCGGATGTCGAGGAAGACGGCGGCGACGGGGCGCCCCTCGGCGAGGGCCCGGTCGAGCTTGCGGAGCGCGGCGGCCCCGTCCCGGGCGGTGTCGATCTCGCCGATGCGCGGGTCGGCGCGCAGCAGGTGGACGAGGTCGTCGAGCGCGGGCGCCTCGTCATCCACCGCCAGGACACGCAACACCGCACCGTCCTTCCGCCGCCATTCGCCACATTCCAGTCAAGTACCGGCCGGGCGTCAAGAGGCCGTGACGCCGGGCCGGTACTTCGGCACCCGCACGGTGACCTTGGTCCCGGCGCCCGGCCCGGTCTCCACGGCGAGGCCGTACTCGTCCCCGTACACCTGCCGGAGCCGCGTGTCGACGTTGGCGAGCCCGATCCCGGCGGCGTCGTCGGCGGACGGCTCGGGCCGCTCCCCGGACAGCAGGCGGCGGACGTCCTCGGGATCCATGCCGATCCCGTCGTCCTCCACACTGATCACGCAGTCGGCCCCGGCGTCCTCCGCGATGATCGTGATCACCCCGGGCTCGGACCGGTCCTGGAGCCCGTGCCGGACGGCGTTCTCCACGAGCGGCTGCAGGCACAGGAACGGCACGGCCACCGGCAGCACCTCGGGCGCGATCCGCAGCATCACCCGCAGTTCCTCGCCGAACCGGGCGCGCTGGAGCAGCAGGTACCGGTCGATCGACCGCAGTTCCTCCGCCAGCGTCGTGAAGTCGCCGTGCCGCCGGAACGAGTACCGCGTGAACCCGGCGAACTCCAGCAGCAGTTCCCGCGCCCGCTCCGGGTCGGACCGGACGAACGAGGCGATCGTCGTCAGCGAGTTGTAGATGAAGTGCGGCGAGATCTGCGCCCGCAGCGCCCGCATCTCCGCCTCCATCAGGAGCGTCCGCGAATGGTCCAGATCCGCGAGTTCGAGCTGGGCGTCCACCCACTGCGCGACCTCCTCGGCTGCGCGGATCAACCCCGCCGGAACGTCCTCCCCGTAGGCGGCCAGCGTCCCGACGACCCGGTCATCGGTGGCGAGCGCCACGACCACCACGCGACGGATCGGGCAGTCGAGCCGGTCACAGTCCACATCGTGCACCTGCGTGCGCCCGTTTCCGCGCGTGACCTCGGCGTGCTTCGGCCCGTCCACCGCGTGATGGTCGTGCTCCCCGTCCCAGGCCAGCAGCCGCTCCCCATCGGTGATGGCGAGCGCCTCGCACCCGAGCAGCGCCCGCAGATGCCGAGCCGCCTTCTGCGCCCCCTGCTCGGTCAACCCGCCCCGAAACGCCGGCGCCGCCCGCGAAGCGGTGTGCAGGGTCTCGAAGGTCGCCCGCCGCTCAGGCCCCCCGAGATCCCCCCGCCGCCGATGCCGCCGCCACAACCACGCCGGAACCCAGGTGAGGACCAACGTCGCGGCAACGGCAACAACCACGCTCATCCGACAAACCTATGCCGAACCGGGCTCTCTCACCCCTTCTCCTCCACCTCGCCTGCCTGGGCAAAACTTCAACTATCTCAGCACGTAGCCCGTGTGACAAGCCCCACAATCGCCACATTCTTCTTCCCTGAAGCTTGCCGCCCGACGCCGCACCGGACAGTCCTGCGTGAACGCTTGGCCGCACCTCAACCGCGGACCAGCAAACAAACTGGGGAGTTACAAACGTGCTTTTGATGGAGCCGAAGCTCGAGCCGCAGTCCGACCTGCCGCCCGAGACACCGTTCGACCAGCAGCCCGAGTCCTCCAACCTTCCGATCTGCATGGGGGACTGCCCTTCGAGCCCGGATGGCAACCACAATCTGGTGGACCACCACACGAAGGGCTTCAAGATCTGCACGTACTGCAGTGGGGTCTACTACGGGTAAGCAACTGCTTTCAAAGCTCTCATCCCGATGAATTTCGGGAGCTCCTATAAGGGTCCTGGCCGCTATGCGGCCAGGACTTCCTTTTTGTCATGGCCGCTCGGCTCATGTCTGGGTCTGGAACCAGCGCAGAGTGTCGGGCAGGGCGCGGTGGAGGGTCGCGAAATGATCGGTGCCAGTGCCGGTGCCGTAGTCCACGACCTGCGGCCGGGTCCCGTGGGCGCGGAGAGCGCGGACGCAGTTGCGCGTGTTGCCGAAGGTGACCTGCTCGTCGCCGGACGCGCCGTAGAGCCTGGTCGGGACGCTCGGAGCCCAGTCGCAGGTGCCGTCGGCCGCACGGATCGCCCGCAGGAGGGCGCCGGAGGGGTGATCGAGCCGGCGCAGGTAGCGCGGGGTCACCAGCCGATCGGGACTGGCGGGGAGTTGCGGGAAGATGTCCGATTCATCATGGCTCCCGTCGAAGAGCCGTTCCACGGTGGTGTCATAGGGCGCCTGGAAGACCTCCGAGGGCGCCTTGTACAGGTGGTGGAGCCGGTTCCAGGACACCGTGGCGTAGGCGAGGTTGAACGCGGACACGCGCGGGTCCAGCGATCCCCGGGCGCGCAGGGATTCCGGGAGCTGCGCGCGCCGCAGGTCGTACGTCCCGCTGATCGGGGCCAGCGCGCCCAGCCGCAGATAGGAGTCGGTGCCGCTTTGCAGTCGGCGTCCCAGCGCCATGGCGGCCTGGCCGCCCTGCGAGAAGCCGGTCACCAGCACCCGCCGTTCCAGTCCTCTGCCTTGCCGGGCGGCGACGGCGCGGGCGGCGCGGAGCATGTCCAGCGATGCGGACGCTTCCGAGGCGGCGTCCAGGTAGGGGTGCGCTCCGGGCCCCTCGCCAAGACCGAGGTAGTCGGGGGCGACACCGGCGTATCCGGCGGTGGCGTAGTAGATCGCCGCGATCCTGCTCTGGCCGTCCGCGGCGACCGAACCGGCGGTACTGCGGCCGGCATGGGTTCCATGGGTGAAGCTGACGGCCTGCAACGTCCCGGCGGTGTCGCTGGGCAGGACGACGACGCCGCTGGCAACGGTGGGCCGGCCGGTCGCGGAGACGGTGCGGTAGACGACCCTGAAGCCGCTCACCCCACTGCGCGGCGGCGGAGACGTCAGCCCCTCATCGCCCAGGTAGTCGCGGACCTGCGACCGCGACATGCCGACCACCGGCGTCACCGAGACCACCGTCCCCCGCCCGCCGGTGACGTCCGACCGTCCGGCCGCAGCCGCGGCATGTTCTCCGGGCTGCGCGGCACAACCCGCGCCCGACACGACCAGCGCGGCACCGATCAGGACCCGCGACACGCGCCTGCCCACGAAGCTCATTTCCATGCCCATGACGCTAGGAAGCAGGGTGTCTTCACACCATCGGCCTACACACCCGGAAGCCGGTGAACTCAGGCCCCTCAGGCGGTGTACCCAAACACACCTCTTCGGCTTGCGGTGCTACTTGAAGAAGCCGACCACTCGTTGTCGGTGCTCATGGGGCGACTTCCTCCACAGGCGCGGGGTCGGATTCTTTCCCCGGCGCGGTCTTCGCCGCGTCGGGCTTGAGCGCAAGGGCGATGAGCCCCCCGGCGGCGGTGACGGCCGCGGCGGCCCATCCGGCCGTGTGGAGGCCGTCCAGGAGGCCGGGGGTGGCGGGGCCGGTGGCGCGGCCCGCGGTGGCGACGGCGACGAAGACCGCCAAACCCATGGCGCCGCCGACCTCCTTGGCAGTGCTGGCCAGCCCAGAGGCGACGCCCTGCTCATGAGGCGTGATTCCGGCGCCGGCCGAGGCGAACAGGGCGACGAAGGCGACACCGCCGAAGACGCCCCAGATGAGGCTGCCGGGCATCAGCGTCCAGAATCCGCCCTCGGCCGGCATCCCGGCGACCAGGACGGCGATCCCCGCTCCGGCGCCGAGCATGCCGATGCTGAGCGTGGTGCGGACGCCCCACCGGCCGAGCATCGCCGGGGCGATCTTCAGGGCGGCGGCCATGCAGACGACGGTGAGGGGCAGGAACGTCAGCCCCGCCTCCAGGGCGCTGTAGCCCAGGACGGGCTGCAGGTAGGAGGTGAGCACGTAGTAGCCTCCGCCCAGGGTCCCCTGGAACACGGCGATCACCGCCATGGTCGTGGCCAGGCCGCGATTGCGCAGGAGTCGCGGCGGGACCAGCGGGTCCCGGGTGCGTGACTCGACGACGAGCAGCGCTCCCAGCAGCGCGGTTCCGGCGGTCAGCGCACCAGCGCCGCGCAGCGACCCCCAGCCGTGCTCCGGCCCGCTCGCCAGGCCGAGCACCAGCAGCACCGAGCCCGCGGTCGCCAGCAGCGCGCCCGGCAGATCGAACCCGCCGAAGCCGGAGACGCGGGGCGGATCGGTTGCCAGCAGCCGCAGCGCGGCCAGTGCGGCGCCGAGGGCCAGCGGGACGTTCACGAAGAACACCCACTCCCAGCCCAGGTAGTTGGTCAGCACGCCGCCGAGCAGCGAACCTGCGGCCAGACCGGCGCTGCCCGCCATGCCCCAGGCACCGAGTGCCCGGTTGCGTTCGGGGCCTTCGGCGAACCCCCTGTAGATCAGCGCGAGCGTCGCCGGGGTGAGCAGTGCCCCGCCGACACCTTGAACGGCGCGGGCGGCGATCAGCACACCGGCGTCCGGCGCGAGGCCACCGGCGAGGGAGGCGACGCCGTACAAGGCCAGACCGAGCATGAACATGCGGCGCGGGCCCAGCCTGTCGACGGCCCGGCCGCCGAAGAGCAGGAGCCCGCCGAGACCGACGGCGTAAGCGCTGACCACCCACTGCACCGACGCCGCGGTGAAGCCGAGCGCGCCAGCGACGTCGGGCAGCGCCACATAAACGATGTTGTAGTCGAGAGCGACGATGAGCTGGGTGGACGCCAGCAGCGCCAGCCTGAGGCCGGCACGTGTCGGCGGCCGGGACGGGGCCTGTTCCACGAAGTTCTCCTTCACAGCGTTGATTTACTACACGCCGTTCAACTTTGCCACGGCGGACAGTACTACAACGCTGTAGAGTGTCAAGCGTGAACGATCAGACGACGAGCCGACGCGACCGGCTGCGCGCGCAGGCCAGCGCGGAGATCAAGACGATCGCGCTCGAGCTCATGGCGGACGGCGGACCCGACGCCATCTCGCTGCGGGCCATCGCCCGCCAGATGGGCATGACCGCGGGCGCGATCTACAGCTACTACGCCACCCGCGACGACTTGATCACCACGCTGATCAGCGACGTCTACACCTCGTTGGTGGACGCGGCGGAGGCCGCGCGTGACGCCGTGCCCGCCGACGACCCCGGCGGACGGATCCTGGCCTGGGCTCAGACCGTTCGTGAATGGGCCCTGGCCAACCCCGAGGGCTTCCGTCTGGTCTACGGCGACCCGGTGTCGGGCTACCAGGCGCCCGACGACGGACCCGCCAAGGAGGCCGAGCAGCGCGCCTGCACCGGCCTCACCGGCCTCATCGCCGCGATCTGGGCGCAGGCCGAGCCCTTGCAGCCGGGCCTGCGCCGCTATTCATGGAAGGACTTCGACCCCGGCCTGGCAGCCCACATCCAGGCGAAGTTCCCCGGCCTCCCGCCGGCCGCCGTCGCGCTCGCGCTCCGCGTGTGGGGCCGCATGCACGGCCTGGTGGCCCTGGAGATCTACGGCCACCTGCGCACGCTCACCCACGAACCCGCCACCATCTACCGCGACGAGATGATCGACCTCATCGGGTCGCTCGGCATCGCACCACCCGCCTGATCGTCGTAGCCGGTGGCCACAGGGTGGGCCACCGGCACCGCCCGTCGCCCCGTCCCTCGAAGGGCCCGCGCGGCCGGGCCGGTGTTCCCGGCCTGAGCGGCGCGTCCGGCATGCTGGCGTTGAGCGCTTTTGGAGGCCCCGTGAACCCGATGCCCGAACGCATGTCCGACCACTGGTGGTGGCTTCCGGGGATGCGGCCTGGACGGAGGATGCTGCTCTGGCACATCCTGCCCGACGGGCAGCCGGAGGTGTTCGACCTGGTCCGTCGTTACCAGGAGAAGCTCGCCGGGGTGGACGGGCTGGATCTCGTTCCTGCCGAGTGGCTGCACATGACCACGCAGATCGTCGGGTTCGAGGACGAGATATCCGGCGAGCAGGTGGAGGCGCTCACCGCGGGGGTCGCCGGTCGTCTGGCCGCCCTTGAACCGATCGAGGTGGAGGTCGGGCGGCTGTGGGTTCACAGCGAGGGGGTGGCGCTCGGCGTCCGTCCGGGGCGCGGGCTCGATCCGGTCCGGCAGGCGATGCGCCAGGCCGCGGCCGAGACCGTGGGTGTGCACCCGCTCGACGGCGAGCCGGGCTGGACACCGCACATCTCCGTCGCCTACAGCAACGCCGACGGGCCCGCCGCGCCCGTCATCGACGCTCTCGACCTGCGCCCCGAGCCGGTCCCTCTGCGGGTGACCGCCGCTTATCTGGTCGCCCAGGTGGGGGACGGGCATCTGTACCGGTGGGAGCGGCTCGCAGAGGTCGCGTCGGGCGGTTGAGGGTCACGGCGTGCGAGCTGACGCCCGCCGGGTCGGCCCGGCGGGCATCAGGTTCGCGGTCAGGGAAGGTCGAGGGCGGTGGCCAGCTGGTCCAGGTGAAGGTCTGCGTCGCCGAAGGCCAGGGACGCCGCAAGTGCGTGTTCGGAGAACAGGTGCAGGTCGTGCTCCTGGGTGAAGCCGATTGCGCCGTGCACCTGGTGGCCCAGGGCGCACACTCTTTCGTACGCCTCGCTCACCCATGCCTTGGCCATCGCCACCTGCTGCTCCGCGTCGCGGTTCACCGACAGGAGCCAGATGGCCTCGTAGGCGGTGAAGCGGGAGCCCAGGACGTCGATGGCCATGTTCGCGCAGTGGTGCTGGACGGCCTGGAACGAGCCGACGGCACGGCCGAACTGCTCGCGTTCTGTGGCGTACTGGACCGTCATGTCCAGGACGTGTTGCGCGGCTCCGACCATCTCGGCGCAGGTGGCGGCCGCGCCGAACAGGGAGATCGCGGCGGCGGCGTCCGCGCCCAGGGCGGCTTCGCCGGGGACCCACAGGCCGTCCAGTTCGGCTTGGCAGGGACGGTCGTGGCCGATCGTTCCGAGCGGTTTCAGGGTGACGTCCGCGGCGTCCACCCAGAAGGCGTGCGGCTCGCCGTCCAGGCGCGCCGCCAGGAGGATGTGCTCGGCGGACGCGGCGAACGGGACGAACGTGGCCGTGCCGTCCAGGACGTAACCGGAGTCGGAGCGTGTCGCGACCGGCCCCTCCCCTGGGCGGTCCCACGGGAGGGGCGCGGCGGTCACGATCTGGCCGTCCGAGATGGCGTTCAGCCAGCGCTCCTTCTGGGCGGACGTCCCGAACCGCGCGACCGGCATGCCGCAGCAGGCGACCGAGGCCAGCAGCGGGCTCGGGACCTGCGCGTACCCCAGTTGCTCGAACAGCAGGCAGACGTCCAGGAAGTCGCCGCCCACGCCGCCGTGCTCCTCGGGGAAGGCGAGGCCCGTCCAGCCGAGCTCGACCATCTCCTTCCAGAGCGGCGCCGAGTACCCGGCCGGGTCGCCGCCGAGGGCCCGCGCGCCCGCCGCCGCGGCCTTGGACTCCAGGAGTTCGCGGGCCGTGGCGGCGATCAGCTCCTGGTCCTCGGTCAGGCTCAGGTCCATGGCGGCGGCACCTTGTCCGAGCGGACCCACACGCCCGGCCGCTCCTCCCAGAACAGCTGGACGAGGATGCCGCCGGTGTGCTTCGGGTGGACGAACGTGTGCTTCCAGGCGGCGCCGTCGGTGACGCCCTCCTCGTCGTCGAAGGTGGGGACGCCGTGGTGGTCGCAGGCCGCCAGGGCCGCGTCCCAGTCGGCCACCTCGAAGGTGACGTGGTGGGCGCCCGGGCCGCCGCGCTCCAGGAAGCGGTCGATGAACGAGTCCTCCCCGCGCGGCATGATCACTTCCCAGCAGATCGTCGAGCCGGGGATGTTCAGGACGAGGTCGGCCATGTCGGGGTGCTCCTCGTCCGCCGTCCGCCAGACCTGGACGAATCCGGCGAGGTCGCGGTACCAGCGGGCGAGGACGTCCCGGTCGTGGAAGGCCTGGCAGATGTGGTCGAGCGTCACGACGCCGAGCGACGGGCCGTCCGGTCCGGACGGCCCGGACGGCTCGGTGACCGAGGCGGCGGTGTCGCCGCACATGTCCAGGCCGCCCGGCCCGCGGAGCCGCCACAGCACGCCGGGGCCGTGCTCGGGCGGGCTCAGCGACGCCTCCAGCCAGCGTCCCCACGCCCAGTCGGTCGGCTTGATGGCGCGCACTTCGAGTTCCGCGCGGACGGCCTCCAGGTCGGGCACCTCGGCGCCGACGTGGTGCAGGCCCGGGCGCCCGTTGTGCTCGTCGAGCCAGGTCTGCAGCGACGCGCCGTCTCCGGCGGGCGCGACCACCTCCCACGCCTGCCCGCGGCCTCCCGGGATCTCCAGCCGGGCGCCGCGCACGCCCTCGGCGGGGTTGTCCCAGCTCCGGACGCGCCGGAACCCGAACAGCCCCTCCAGCAGGGCGACCTGCGTGTCGAGGTCGGGGGTCACCTGCGCGACATGATCGATGCGGTAGATCTGCACGGGTCCTCCTAGCTCGGGTGGGGTTCGATCCAGTCGTAGCCGTAGGTGACGAGTTCCTTGACGAGCCGCAGGTTGTAGCGGTTCATCGCCGCGATCCGCTCGGCCAGCTCGCCGATCCGCTTGTCGAACTCCTCCGCCGGATACACGTCGTTGACCAGGCCGAGGCGCAGCGCCCGCTCGGCGTCGATGCGGGCGCCGGTGAACAGCAGCTCCTTGGCGCGGGCCTTGCCGATCCGTTCCGGCAGCCGCTTCACGCCGCCCCAGCCGGGCGCCGACCCGCCGAACTCGGGCTGGTCGGGGTCGCCGTCCTCGGTCATCTTCGGGCGGTACGGGGGGCGCGCCGACAACGTGATCTCGACGAGCCCCATCTTGGCGTTGTCGGAGGCGATGATGAAGTCCGCCGCGAGCGCCAGCTCCAGGCCGCCGCCGACCGCGTACCCGTGCACGGCGGCGATCACCGGGACCGACAGCCGCTCCATCATCGCGAACGTCTTCTCGCCGAGCCGGCCCTGCTCGATCCGCTCGCGCGGGGTCAGCTTCTCCGACCAGGACAGGTCCATGCCGGCGCAGAACGCGCGCTCGCCCGCGCCGCGCAGCACCACCACGCAGACGTCCTCGTCGTCGTCCACGCGGGTGAAGATGTCGCGCAGCTCCGTCATCGTGGTGGGCGTCAGCGCGTTGAGCTTGTCCGGCCGGTTCAGCGTCAGCCAGGCGACCCGCTCCTCGATCCGCAGGTCGACCGTCTCGTAGGCGTTCTCGTCGGGCATGTTCGTGCGCTCCTCCCGTGTTGGTCAGCCGCGGGGCAGGTTCAGGCCCCGGGTGGCGATGACGTTGCGCTGGATCTCGGTGGTGCCGCCGAGGAAGGTGGACGCGACCGAGTCCCGGCGCATGTGGGTGAACACCGCGTCGAGGGGCGCCCCCTCGCGCTCCCACAGGGCGGCGGACCGCCCGAACGCCAGCGCGCCCGTCCGCGCGAGCCGCTGGTGCAGCTCGGCCCCGAACAGCTGGTTGACGGACGCCTCGAAGCCGGGCTCGTCGCCCGCAGCCTGCCGCGACACGGTGTAGCGGGCCAGGTTGTACAGGACGGCGATCTCGGTCCGCCGGCGCGCGATCTCCTGCCGCAGCGCGGGGCCGCGCCGGGCGTGCCGCTCCCCCTCCGGCGACCTGAGATGGGCCACCAGCTCGGCGAGGGCCTGCTCGTACTTGATGGTGGCGCCGATCCCGGCCCGCTCGAAGCCGAGCGCGGACATCGCCACGTACCAGCCGCGGTTCTCCTCGCCGACGCGGTTCGCCACCGGCACCCGGACGCCCTCGAAGAAGATCTCGCAGAACGGAGCGGTGCCGCGGATGTCGGTGATGGGGCGGATCGTCACCCCGGGCGCGTCCGCCTCGACGAGCAGGAACGTGATGCCGCGATGGGGACGCTCGGCGGACGGGTCGGTGCGGACGAGCACGAAGAGCCAGTCGGCGTACTGGCCGAGGGACGTCCACACCTTCTGGCCGTCCACGACGTACTCGTCCCCGTCCCGGACGGCGCGGGTGCGCAGCGAGGCCAGGTCGGAGCCGGACTCCGGCTCGGAGAAGCCCTGCGCCCACGTCGCCTCGCCCGCCGCGATCGGCGGCAGGTGGACGGCCTTCTGCTCGTCGGTGCCGTGGACCAGCAGGGTCGGGCCGAGGAGGAACGCGCCGATGCCGTTCACGGTCGGCACCCGGGCCCGCATCATCTCCTCGTGCAGGACGAACTCCTCCAGCGCGGACAGGCCCGCGCCGCCGTACTCCCGCGGCCAGTGCGGCGCGATCCAGCCGCGCTCGGCCAGCGCCGCCGCCCACGCCCGCGCGCCCTCGCGGCGCTCGGGGTCGTCCGCGACCCGGTCGACCGGCCAGTTGTAGCCGGCGACGTCCTCGGGTTCGAGGCTCTGCTCCTCGTCCCCCGCCGGACGGTAGGACGCGGGGAACCGCTCCTTGACGAAGGCCCGGACCTCCTCGCGGAAGGCGGCCTGCTCCGGTGTGTCGTCCCAGTTCACGGGCTGCTCGCCTCCCGGTCCCAGGTGGTCGGGGTGATCCCGCCGTCGCCCTGCGCGCGCAGCCGGTACTTGGCGACCTTGTCCGTCGGGGTGCGCGGCAGCGCGTCGATGAACTCGACGTAGCGCGGCACCATCGAGCGCGGCAGCCGCTCCTCGCAGTAGGCCACCAGTTCCTCCGGGTCGAGCCCGGTGTCCGGTTGCACCACGACCGACACCTTGATGTCCTCGTCCTCCAGTTCCGAGGGCACGCCGATCGCGGCGCACTCCAGTACCGCCGGATGCCGGTTGATCTCGGTCTCCAGGTCGAACGCCGAGATGTTCTCCCCCCGCCTGCGGATCGCGTCCTTCATCCGGTCGAGGAAGTAGAAATACCCGTCGTCGTCGCGCCACACCCGATCTCCGGTGTGGAACCACATGTTGCGGAAGCAGTGGGTCGTGGCCTCCCAGTTGCCGTAGTAGCCGGTGGTGAGGACGAACGGCTGCTTCGGCCGCAGCACCAGCTCGCCCGGCTCCCCCGGCCCGACCTCGCGGTCGCACTCGTCCACGACGGCCACCTGGAACCGCTCCTCGTGCGCCTGCCCGCACGAGCCGAGCCGCCACTCCCCGTACGGGCTGCCGGTCGCGATGCCCGCCTCGGTGCTGGTGTAGGTCTCCACCGACCGGACGCCGAACCGCTCCCGCAGCGGCTCGTCCAGGTTGGACTTGCCCATGTAGAACGTCTCCAGCCGGTGGTCGCGGTCGCGGGACGTCGGCGGGCGGTTCAGCAGGATCGGGATCATCGAGAACACGCTCATGCACACCTGCGCGTCGAAGCGGCGCACGTCGTCCCAGAACCTCGACGCGCTGAACCGTTCGACGATCGCGATGGAGCCGCCGCCGAGCAGGGCCGAGAGCATGCCGTCCCAGAGCGCGGCGGCGTGGAACAGCGGCAGCGGGCAGTAGACCGTCTTGCCCCAGCGGTCCAGGAAGTCCAGCGAGTCGTAGGCGCAGGTCAGCGCGAGCGCGTGCGGGACCATCGCGCCCTTGGAAGGCCCGGTCGTACCGGACGTGTACATGATCGCCTGCATGTCGGCGAAGCCGACCCCGGCGTCCACCGGCCCGGACCCGTCGGCCGGGAGCGCGGACATCTCCCGGGCGGGCTTGCCGAGCCGGTCGAGCAGCACCCCGGCCGCGGCGGCGTCCCGCACGACGACCCGTTCCAGGGTGGGCAGGCGGTCGGCGATCTCGACGAGCCGCTCGGCGTACGGGCCGTCGACGACCAGCCAGCGGGAGTCGGAGCTGTCCAGGACGTGCCGGAGCAGTTCGCCCCGGTAGGCGATGTTGATCGGCACGGCGACCGCGCCCAGCCGCGCCAGCGCGAAGATGACATGGACGAAGTCGGCGCAGTTGGGCAGCATCACGCCGACGTGGTCGCCGCGGGCGATGCCGGCGGCGGAGAACGCGCGGGCCAGCCGGTCGGCGGCGGCGTCCACCTCGCCGTAGCTGATCTCTCCGTCGCGGAATCTGAGGAACGTCTGTCTTCGGTGAACCTGCGCCTGTGACCGGAGGACGTCCCCGAGGACGAAGCTCTCCAGCGTCTCCTTGCGCATCCGGACCTCCGCTGTCGCTGCGTGGCGTGGGGCGGCTCGATGGCTGGCGGCTCGGTGGCTGGGCGGTTTCGATGGGCGGCTCGACGGCGGGCGGGCGGACGGCGGCGCGGAAACGGCCAGCGGTGGTCCGCAATCAGACATTGCCTTAAATAGAGGAACACGAAACGCTAAATACGGCAATACTGACTTAAAGGCCACAAAGATGTTCAAGCGGTGAGCTACTGAGACGCCGGGTCACCACTGTGACGCAGGCCACACCATCGCGGCGGCCGGGTTTCGGACACGCGTCCCGGTAGGCGACGTACCCCCGATATGACGGAACGCCCGGTCGGGCATGGCCTGACCGGGCGTTCGCGCGGGACGGGATCAGCCGATGACGCCGGCGATCCAGCGGTGGTAGTGGCCGACGCTCGTGTAGATGTCGGGCGTCTCGCCGCAGACGTCGCCGACGCCGCGGGAGTCGACCCCGGTGATGACCCAGCGGCCCCTCACCTTGATCAGCAGCGGCGAGCCGGAGTCGCCGCCGCAGGGACCGCGGACGCCCTCGGGGTTGTCGGTGCAGATGTCGTGGTCGCGGTAGCCCCACGCGTCATCGCCGTTCGCGTCCACCTGGCACTTCAGGGTGGTCGGCGCGATCACCTTCGTGTCGAGCTGCTGCAACTGCACGGGGAGCTGACTCGGGTCGTCGTCACTCGTCGAGGTGTAGCCCCAGCCGATCTGCCGGACCGGCGTCCCCGGCGCGGGAATGGTCGTCGCCTGCCGGACGGGCGTCTGCGGCACCGCGGTGTCGAGGTGCAGGAGCGCGATGTCCTTCCCCTCGGAACGGTCGTCCAGGTACTGGTAGCCAGGGTGGACGACGATCCCCTTGAGCTTGGCGACGGTGCCGCCCTGCGTCCGGTCGTTGGACCCGACCCGGACATGGAACAGCCCCGGGTCCATCACCGAGTAGGGCGCCCCGTTCTGGCCCGCCTGGGTCACGCAGTGGGCGGCGGTGACCACCCACTCCCCGTCGATCAGCCCGCCACCGCAGCGGTGCGAGTCGGGGTTGCCGTTCCGCTCGTACTCCAAGGAGGCCATGAACGGGTAGGCCTGGTCGGCGGGCGTCCCACCGATGATCTTCGGCGTGGGCGGCGGCTCGTCGGCGTGCGCCGCGGCCCCGAGGCCGGCGACCGCCCCGCTCGCGAGCACCGTCCCGCCTGCCAGCACCACCGCGCCGGCGAGCCTCCGCCACGTTCCCGTCGTCTTCCTGTCGCGCGTCCGCAAGGACAGCTCCGATCGGTCGAGTTGATCTTGGCCCGAGGGACGCTACCGGCCGCGGCCGACCGGTGTCCGCAGGTCCGCGGCACAAGATCAAACAGCCCCAGGTCAGGGGTGCTGCACAAGGACTGCCAACGAATCCGGCCAAGGATCGGAGAATCTCGCCGAAAGCGATCGTGAGCTGCGCCTCTATCGTTCTGCCGTCCCCTCCGCCGAAGGAACGAGAGCGTCATGCAGAATCCGAAGGCACCCGAGCCCCGCTGGTGCTCGTGCCGCGTGCCGGACGTCAGTCGCAGGCAGGTCCTCGGCGGCCTCACCGCCGCGAGCGCGCTCGCCGTGGCCGGATGGCCCGGTCCCGCGCAGGCCGCGCCCCGCGGCCGCTCCGTGACGATCACCGTCATGGGCACGTCCGACCTGCACAGCCACGCCGTCGACTGGGACTACTACAAGGACGCCGAGTACACCGACAGCGGCGGCAACGTGGTCGGGCTGGCGCGCGTTTCCAGCCTGGTGAACCAGGTCCGCGCCGACCGCGGCCGCGACCGCACCCTGCTCTTCGACGCGGGCGACACGATCCAGGGCACCCCGCTCGGCTTCTACTACGCCTCCGTCGAGCCGATCACGAAGACCGGCGGGATCCACCCGATGGCGCGGCAGATGAACGCCGTCGGCTACGACGCCGTGGCCCTCGGCAACCACGAGTTCAACTACGGCCTCCCGTTCCTGGACCGGTGGATCGAGCAGATGGACGCGCCGGTGCTCGCCGCCAACGCCGTCCACGCGGGCACCCGCCGCCCCGCCTACCTGCCGTACATGATCAAGACGATGCGGGTGCGCGGCCTCCCGCCGATCCGCGTCGGGCTGCTCGGCCTCACCAACCCGGGCGTGGCGATCTGGGACAAGGCCAACGTCTCCGGCAAGCTCGACTTTCTGGACCTGGTGGAGACGGCCCGGCGCTGGGTGCCGGTCATCCGTGCGAAGGGCGCCGACGTCGTGGTCGTCAGCGCCCACTCCGGCGACAGCGGCACCTCGTCCTACGGCGACGCCCTGCCCGTCGAGAACGCCGCCGCCCTGGTCGCCGAGCAGGTGCCGGGCATCGACGCGATCCTGTTCGGGCACGCGCACCTGGAGATACCCGAGCGGTTCGTCACCAACAAGGCCACCGGCCGGACGGTCGTGATGAGCGAGCCGAAGTGCTGGGGCCAGCGCCTGTCGGTCTTCGACCTCACCCTCGTCCACGAGCGGGGCCGCTGGAAGGTCACCGGCAAGTCCGCGACGACCGTGAACAGCAACACGGTCGAGGAGGACCCGGCGCTCGTCACGCTCGTCAAGAAGCAGCACGACGCGGTGGTCGCCTACGTCAACAAGGAGGTCGCCACCTCCACCGAGGAGATGTCGGCGGCGGAGTCGTGCTGGAAGGACACCGCGATCCTGGACTACGTCCACCAGGTGCAGACCGCGAAGGTCAAGGAGGCGGTCGCGGGCACCGAGAACGCGTCCCTGCCGGTCGTCTCGATCGCCGCGCCCTTCAGCCGCGCCGCGACCTTCCCGGCGGGCAAGGTCACGATCCGCGACATCGCCGGCCTCTACATCTACGACAACACGCTGCTGGCGAGCATTCTGACGGGGTCCCAGATCAAGGCCTACCTGGAGTACTCGGCCCAGTACTTCAAGCCGGTCGACCCCGGCGCCCCGGTCGACCCGGCCTCGTGGACGAACGCGAACAACCGCCCCGACTACAACTACGACCAGTTCTCCGGCGTCACCTACAACGTCGACATCGCCGAGCCCGAAGGCTCGCGCATCACCGACCTGGCCTACGACGGCACGCCTGTCGCCGACGACCAGAAGTTCGTCGTCGCCGTCAACAACTACCGCCAGTCGGGCGGCGGCGGCTTCCCCCACATCGCCACGGCCCCGGTCGTCTACAACGCCCAGGTGGCGATCCGCGAGGCGATCGTCGAGTACGCGTCCGCCGCGGGCACCATCGACCCCGCGACGTTCCACGTCGAGAACTGGAAGCTCGTCCGGAACGGCACCCCCGTCTTCTGACGCGGATAACCGTTGGCGGTGACCCCGCCGAGGCGGCCATCGTGTGCTCATGCTCTCCGACGCACAGGTGGCCGCCTTCGTCGCCGACGGCTTCGTCCGCATCGAGGCCGCGATCGTCCGGGCGCTGGAACCATGACGTCCCGGGCCCTGCCGGACCCGGGACAGCTCACGGGGCGGGCGCGAAGGTGCGGCGGTAGGCGGTCGGGGGGACGCCCACCACCCGGGTGAAGTGGTGGCGGAGGTTGGCCGGGCTGCCGAGGCCGGAGCGCTCGGCGATCTGGTCGACCGGGAGGGACGTGGTCTCCAGGAGTTCGCGCGCGTGGTCGACGCGGATGCCGCACAGCCAGGCCATGGGGGTCGTGCCGGTCGCGGCGTGGAAGCGGCGGATCAGCGTGCGGGTGGTGACGTTGGCGCGGCGCGCCAGCGCGGCGACGGTGAGCGGCTCGTGCAGGCGCTCGCGCGCCCAGTCGAGGAGCGGGCCCAGTTCGTCCGCGTCGGTCAGGGGGACGGCCGCGTCGATGTACTGGGCCTGGCCGCCGGGACGGTGCGCGGGCATCACCAGGCGCTTGGCCAGGGCGCTCGCGACGGCGGCGCCGTGGTCGTTGCGGACGACGTGCAGGCACAGGTCGAGCCCGGCGGCGGTGCCCGCGCTGGTCAGGACGTCGCCGTCGTCGATGTAGAGGACGGACGCGTCCACCAGGACCTCCGGATGACGGGCGGCCAGCTGGCCCGCGTGCATCCAGTGGGTGGTCGCCGGGCGTCCGTCCAGGAGGCCCGCGGCGGCGAGGACGAACGCGCCCGTGCACAGCGAGACGATGCGGGCGCCGTTGTCATGCGCGGCGCGGACGGCGTCGACCAGGTCCGGCGGCTGCTCGTCGACGACGCTCGCGCAGGCGGGGACCACGACGGTGTCGGCGGCCGCGAGCGCGTCGAAACCGTGCTCGGCCTGCGGGGCGAAACCGGCGGTGGTGCGGGTACCGGGGGCGGCGCAGAGGCGGAAGTCGTACCAGGAGTCGGCGAGCCCGGGGCGCTCGTACCCGAACACCTCGCACGGGATCGCCAGCTCGAAGATCGGCACGCCTTCGGTGACGGCGACGGCCAATGTGTGCATGTCACTAATTTAGCGGTGATGGTCACTTCTGCCACTTGGGGTGGGGGTCGGTGCGCATCATGCTCGGACGCATGGACGACTTCCCCTCTGGACGAGCCTCCTTCGACCCGCCCGCGGAAGGCGCCGAGCGCGTGTGGCGGCAGGTCGTCGACCTGCTGCGGGAGGAGCGCGAGCGGATCGCCGGGCGGGACGTGAGCGCGCCTGTGGACGTGGGCGCGCTGCGGGACGCGATCGGCGCCTACGACTTCGTCCGTCCCGTCGCGCCCGGCACGGTGGTCGACGGGGTCGCGGAGCTGCTGCGGGCGACCACCGTCCACACCACGCATCCCCGCTACTTCGGGCTGTTCAACCCGACACCGACCCTCATGGGCGTGGTCGGCGAGACGCTCGCGGCGGCGTTCAACCCGCAGCTGGCCGCGTGGTCGCACGCGCCCGCCGCCGCGGAGATCGAGGCGCACCTGCTGCGCTTCCTGGGCGGACGGCTCGGCTACCCGCCTGAACGGGTGGCCGGGTCGTTCACGAGCGGGGGCGCCGAGGCGAACCTGACGGCCGTGCTGCTGGCGCTGACCCGGACCTGGCCCGAGTACGGCGAGAAGGGACTGCGGGCGCTGCCCGGCCGTCCGGTCCTGTACGCGTCGGCCGAGAGCCACCTGGCCTGGCTGAAGATCGCGCACGCCACCGGCATCGGGCGGGAGGCGGTGCGCCTGGTCCCGACCGGGCCCCGGCTGCGGATGGAGGCCGCACGGCTGGCCGAGCTGGTCGCCGCCGACCGCGCACGCGGCGACCTGCCGTTCCTCGTCGTCGCGACGGCCGGCACCACCGGCGCCGGGGCGATCGACCCGACGCACGACCTGGCCGACCTCTGCGCGGCCCACGGCCTCCGCCTGCACGTGGACGCCGCCTACGGTGGCGCCGCGGCCCTGTCGGACCTGCTGCGGCCCGCCCTGGACGGCATCGAGCGCGCCGATTCGATCACGCTCGACGCGCACAAGTGGCTGAGCGTCCCGATGGGCGCGGGCGCGCTGCTCACCACCGACGCCGAGGGCCTCGCGGAGACCTTCCGGGTCACCACGTCCTACATGCCGGACGAGATCCACGGCACCGTCGACCCCTACACCTCGAGCCAGCAGTGGTCGCGCCGGTTCATGGGCCTCAAGCTGTTCCTCAGCCTCGCCGTCGCCGGCCGCGCGGGCTATGCCGAGCAGCTCGAACACGACGCCGGACTGGCGGACGCGCTGCGCGACGGGCTCACCGCGACGGGCTGGGAGATCGTCAACGACACCCCGCTCCCCGTCGTCTGCTTCGCCGACCCGGGCGACGGGACGTGGGAGCGCCACGACGCGCTCGCCCGCGCGGTCGTGGGGAGCGGGCGCGCGTGGATCAGCCCCGTCCGGCTGGACGGGCGCGCCGCTTTGCGCGCCTGCGTCATCAGCCACCGCACCACGATCGCGGACGTCGAGGACCTCGTCGACGCCGTGACCAAGGCACGCACCTGAACCAGCAGGTCAGGGGATACGGGCGAGGGCACCTGCGACCGCGTTGCCGGCTGGTTCCAGCCTACTGGTCGAGAGGGGTGCGCCGGCTGGAGCCGGGGCCGTGCCAGTCCAGGCAGATGACGGTGGCGTCGTCGCGGAGTTCGCCGCCGCTGACCTCGTGCAGCGCGCGGGTCATGGACCGGACCGCTTCGCGGGGGTGCAGCCCGGAGCCGTCCGCGATGAGGGCGGGCAGGTCCAGGGCGGTGGTGGTGCGTTCGATCATGCCGTCGGTGAGCAGCACCACCCGGTCGCCGGGGGCCAGGTCGAAATCCTGCACCCGGTGACCGTCGGGGTTGGGCACACCGAAGGGCGGGTCGATATGAGGTTCGACCGTGGTGACGCGCCCGTCGCGCAGGCGCAGCGGCCAGGGATGGCCGGCGTTGACGAACAGGGCGCGGCCGGTGGTCAGGTCGATGCTCAGCAGTTGGCCGGTGGCGGTGGCGTCCTGCCCGTAGTCGGTCACGGCCCGGTCGGCCGCCCGAGCCTGTGCGGCCAGGCCGGCGCGCGAGCGGCGGGCGTTGCGCAGGGCGCCCACCAGCAGTGTGGCGAGCATCGCGGCGGGCACATCGTGGCCCATGGCGTCGGTGATGGAGATGTACAGGGTGTGCTCGTCCAGGCTGTAGTCGAAGGTGTCGCCGGCGATGTGACCGGCCGGCTCCAGGCTCCCGGCGATGGTGGCCTGGCCGGCCTCGCACGACAACGCGTCCGGCAGCAGGTTGTGCTGGATCTCGGCGGCCAGCGACACCGGCAGGCTGCGCCGTCCCCATTCGTACAGGTCGGTGAAGCGGCGGTTGGCCACCACGATGTAGGCCATGGCGTGCGCGGCCTGTGCGACGTGCATGCATTGCCGCTCGCCGGGCCGTTCCCGCATCGTCAGTTCCAGCACGCCGATCGCGTCGCCGCGGTTGGTCACCGGCGCCACCACCCGCCACCCGGGATCGAACCCGCCCGAGGGTCCGGGCGACTCGGTCACGAGGAGCCGCTGGGAACTGATCACCTGGTCGTACAGGCTGCCGCTCAGCTCCTCCCGGTCGTTCTTGCCCTCTCCGAACCGGACTTCGGCGGGCAGCCGCCACAACGAGTCGCCGGCGAAGTCGGTGAGCATGAAGCACACGTCCGAGGCGCCGAGCTGCTCGGCCAGGATGCGGCCGATCACCGCTGAGGATTCGACCGGCGGCGCCTGCTCCACCGCCGCCAGCAGATGCTCCAGTGCCACATCCTGTTCAGCCATCAAAACCCCCCTTCTCCAGTGTTTCCTTCACAGGCGGCTGATAACGGCCAAGGTCAGGTGCGGCGGGATCCAGGGCGGGAATTCCCCAGGTGTCGCCCCGGACTGCACCGGATCCGGCACTGCAGGCCGCTGGGGGGACGGGGCGCGCGGTTTCCGGATCCCGAAAACTTTGCGCGCGAATCGCTTCGCCGCGTAACTGAATGGTGAACTTCCGGGCAGGACACCGGGCTATGGAGAGGAGCAAGCCCGAGCCCGGCGAGCGGGACGAGTACCCCGGCACCGAGCCCGTGAGTCTCGTCAAGCACGGACGGCCGCACACCGACTGGATCGTCTACGGCGTCGCGGCCGTGCTCTCGGCCTCGTTCGTGGTCTGGGGCGGGGCCGACACCGGCGGCCTCAGCTCGGCCGCGGACACGATGCTGGGCTGGCTGCTGACGAACCTCGGCTGGCTGTTCGTCCTCGCCGCCACCGGCTTCGTGATCTTCTCGCTGTGGCTGGCGTTCAGCCGGTACGGCCGCATCCCGCTCGGCCGGGAGGAGGACGAGCCGGAGTTCCACACCGTCTCGTGGGTCGCGATGATGTTCAGCGCGGGCATGGGAATCGGGCTGATGTTCTTCGGCGTGGCCGAGCCCCTCACGCACTTCGTCGAGCCGCCGCCCGGCACCGACCCGGCGCAGAGCGAGGCCGCCATCGAGACGGCCATGGCGACCACGATGTTCCACTGGACGCTGCACCCGTGGTCGATCTACGCCGTGCTCGGGCTCGCGATCGGGTACAGCCACTACCGCCGGGGGCGCAGCCAGCTGATCAGCTCGGCGTTCGTCCCGCTGCTCGGCCGCCGCCGCGCCGCGGGCCCGGCGGGCAAGGTCATCGACATCCTCGCGCTGTTCGCCACCCTGTTCGGCTCGGCCGCCTCGCTCGGCATCGGGGCGCTGCAGATCCGGACCGGGATGCAGGAGGCGGGCTGGATCTCCTCGCTCGGCACCACCGTCCTCGTGCTGATCATCGTGGTGCTGACGGTCTGCTTCGTGGTGTCGGCGGTGTCGGGGGTCGCGCGCGGGATCCAGTGGCTGTCCAACATCAACATGGTGCTGGCCATCGTCCTCGCGGTCTTCGTGTTCGTGGTGGGGCCGACCGTGTTCATCCTGGAGCTGCTGCCCACCTCGCTCGGCGTCTACATCCAGGACTTCGGGCAGATGGCGTCCCGGTCCGGGGCGACGGGCGGCGAGCCGATGAAGACGTTCCTGTCCAACTGGACGATCTTCTACTGGGCGTGGTGGATCTCCTGGGCGCCGTTCGTCGGGATGTTCCTGGCTCGGATCAGCCGCGGCCGCACCATCCGGCAGTTCGTCGGCGGCGTGATCCTCGTGCCGAGCGCGGTCAGCGTGGTCTGGTTCGCGATCTTCGGCGGGACGGCCATCGACCAGCAGCGCAGGGGCCTGAACCCGTTCGGGAACGGCACCGAGGAGCAGATCACCTTCAACGTCCTCGGCCACCTGCCGTGGCTGGCGGTGACCGCGGTCGTCGTCATGGTGCTCGTGGCGATCTTCTTCGTGTCCGGCGCGGACGCCGCGTCGATCGTCATGGGCACGCTGTCGCAGCGCGGCTCGACCTCTCCGTCCCGCTGGGTCGTGATCTTCTGGGGCGCGATGACCGGCGGGGTCGCCGCGATCATGCTGGTGATCGGCGGGGACAAGGCCCTCAACGGCATCCAGAACATCACGTTCATCGGCGCGCTGCCGTTCGCGATCGTGCTGATCCTGCTGTGCGTCGCGCTGGCGAAGGACGTGCGCTCCGACCCGATGATGCGCCGCCAGCACAAGGGCGCCGAGGTCCTGGAGGACGCCGTCATCGCCGGCGTCACCCACCACGAGGGCGACTTCGAACTCCAGATCAGGCCGTCCGGGCGGGAGGGCGCGAAGGCCGCGGAGGACACCGCGGAGGACACCGCGGAGGACCCGCGACCCTGAGGGCCCGGGACGCGGTCACACGATCGGGCGCCCGTTCCTGATGCGGCGGCGGACGTCGCGGAGGTAGAGGTTGAAGGGGAACTCCCGGGCAGGGCGCGGCAGGGCGCGGTTGCCCACCGCCAGCACACGGACGAAGCGGTCGAAGCGCGCCTGGTCGCGGGCCGTCCAGGGGAAGCCGAGCTCGTCGCGGAACGGCTGGGGCAGGAAGCCGAGCGTCAGGAAGCGGTGGAACCGGCCGAGCGTCCAGTGGACGGGCGCGGGCAGGAAGCGCATCTCGGCGAGGTCGCGCAGGTAGCCGCGGGTGACGTCGTCCATCTCGATCTTCGCCAGGCCCGCCTGCCAGTAGGTCTCGAAGGCCGCCCGGTCCGGCGGCCACAGGTCCGGGGTGACCTGGAGGGTGGTGCCGAAGCGGGCACCGTGCCGGTACAGGTCGGCGGCCTGGTCCGGCGACGGCTTCCCGTACAGCATCGTGTAGATCATCTCGATGCCCACGTAGAGGCACGCGGCGACCCACAGCTGCAGCTCGCGGTCGAACGCGTTGTAGGCGACGGGCTCCTTCGCGCGGACGTGCCGGTGCGCGCGGTTCACCTCGCGGCGCATCGCCTCGCGTTCGGCCTCGGTGCCGAGCATGGCGACGGCGATGTAGCTGAGCGTGGTGCGGGCCCGCTTGACCGGGTGCTTGTCGACACGGCCGCTGTCGACCGTGCTCTCCGCGACGCCGTGCCCGATCGGGAGGCGGGAGAGCTGCATGACGACGTTGGACGCGGCGGCGGCCAGGGCCACCCCGCTGATCGAGTCCAGGACGACCTTCGGCGGCGTCTCCTCAACGGTCGCGGTCATGCCGGCCCCACCTCCGTACGGGCTCGCGCCTGCGCCCACATGTGATACAACGAGTCGAATTTTGTCTCACTGTGCCATTGTAAGTACGCACTTGCAAGGCGCCCGCGGCGAGAGCGCGCTCACACGCGGCCCGCACGAAGGCCGGGTCGGGCGACCCGGTCAGGGTCGACCGGGCCGGTCCTGAGCGGGTGACCCGGTCAGGCGTAGGGATTCTCCTTCGCCAGGACGCGGCCCGCGAACTCCTTCAGGGAGTCCAGGGCGCGCAGGTACGGCATCGGGCCGTAGGAGACGCGCGCGACGCCCATCTCCGCCAGCTCCGCGAGCGACGTGCCCGGGAAGTTGTTCGCGTTGACCGGGCCCGGTATCCCCTTCACCAGGGACGGAACGGCGTCCGGCGGCGCGGCGATCGGGTACACGCAGTCGGCGCCGGCCTCCAGGTACAGCCGTCCCCGCGCGATCGCCGCCTCGACCGGGTCCGGGACCTTGGCGACGAACGTGTCGGCGCGAGCGTTGATCACCAGGGCGTCCCCGGTCGCCGCCCGGACGGCCGCGATGTACTCCGCCTGGGTCTCCGGCTCGGCCAGTTCCCCGGCATAGGTGTCCTCCAGGTTGCAGCCCGCCGCGCCGATGGCGAGCAGCCGCTCGACCAGCTCCCCCGGCTGCAGCCCGTACCCGGCCTCGGCGTCCACGGTGACGGGGACGGTCGCCGCGCGGATGACGCGCCCCGCGGCGGCGAACATCTCCTCCACGGGCGCCCCTTCGTGGTCGGGGTGGCCGAGCATGGCGGACACGGCGGCGCTCGCGGTGGCGAGGGCCGGGAACCCGGCCTCCTGGACGATCTTCGCGCTCCCCGCGTCCCACACGTTGGGCAGCAGCAGCGGGTCCCCGGGTCGGTGCAGGTCCCTCAGGAGTGCGGCGTTGTCGGTCATGTCTGTCTCCTTCCTTCGCAAGAGGAACGGAGAACACGGCCGCGTTGTGACACCCGCCCCGGGCGACGGCCCCGTCCCGCCGTCCCGGCCATGGGTTAGCGTCGAGGTGATCATCCGCTTGCGACGAGGGAGTACGCAATGCAGCCGTGGTCCGCCGATCTCGCCGGCCGCCTCGAAGAGCACGTCGTCACCAGCGAGCTGCTTCGCGGCAACCCGCTGGACGACCCGCACGAGCGGCCGGTACTGGTGTACGTACCGCCCGGCTACGACGACGAACCGGACCGCCGCTACCCCAGCGTCTACGTGATCACCGGATTCACCGGGCATGTCGGGATCTGGCGCAACCGGATGCCGTACCGGCGGCCGTTCCCCGAGACGGCCGACGCGGTGTTCGCCTCCGGGGAGGCGCCGCCCGCGATCGTGGTGTTCGTGGACGCCTGGACCGCGCACGGCGGCAGCCAGTACGTCGACTCCCCCGGCACGGGCCGCTACCACTCCTACATCTGCGACGAGATCGTCCCATGGGTGGACGGCCACTACCGGACGCTCGACGCACCCGGGCACCGGGCGATCAGCGGCAAGTCCAGCGGCGGCTACGGCGCGATGATCACGCCGATGCTCCGTCCCGACCTGTTCGGGGCGCTCGCGACGCACGCGGGGGACGCCCTGTTCGAGTACTGCTACCTGACCGAGTTCCCCAAGTGCGTCCGGCACCTGCGCAAGTACGACGGCGACATCCGGCGCTGGTGGGACGACTTCAGGAGCCGCACCTCGTTCACCAAGCCCGAGGACATGGAGCTGCTCAACATCCTCGGCATGGCGCTGTGCTACTCCGCCCGCGAGGACGGCACGCCCGACCTGCCGTTCGACCCGGTCACCGGCGTGCTCCGGCCGGAGGTGTGGGATCGCTGGCTCGCCTGGGACCCGGTACGGATGGTCCCGGGGCACGCCGAGGCGATGCGCTCGCAGCGGGCGATCTGGATCGACGGCGGCACGCGCGACGAGTGGTACCTCGACATCGGCGCGCAGGCGTTCCACCGGGCGCTGCTCGACGCCGGCGTCGCCGAGGACGTGATCCACTTCGAATTGTTCGACGCGGGCCACGGCGCGATCGACTACCGCTACCCCCTGGCGCTCTCCTGGCTCTGCCACCGCATCGCCCCCTGACCCCGCCGGGCGGCCGGGCGTCTCAACGCGCGCGCCGCCCCCGCGGTTCCCTGCCGGACGGGCCGGGCCGACCTTTCGGCCCGGCCCGTCCGCGCTGCTCCGCCATGGAATTCCATTGGTTTCAGAGAGATGCCCAACAGTATTGAAAATCCAGAACTAAATGGATTTATTGACACCTTTCTCGAACCAGGGTGCACTTCGGGTCAGCTCATCCGGATGAGTCCCCCATCCCAACCCCCCGCCGGGCGGGCGGCGGTTCCTGGAGCGCTCTTACAAGGGCCTCCATGTGCCCACCCCCTCCGCCCGTCCGGCATGTGGAAGGAGCACCCCCGTGAGACACCAGACCGCGATCGGGGCGGCGGCCTTGTCCGTCGGCCTCGCCGTGGCGATGTCCTCGCCCGCCTCAGGTGCGACACCCCGCACCGCCCCCGCGGCACCGGCCAGGCCGGACCCCCGCACCGTCGCCGCCGCCTCGGCCGACCGCCTGGTCGCGGCGAAGCCCGCCGAGTTCAAGAAGGCCCCGAAGGACAGGATCGTCCGGCGCGGGGTCACCTCGGGCCTGCGCGGCCTCCAGTACGTGGCCTACGAGCGCACCTACGACGGCCTGCCCGTCTACGGCGGCGACTTCGTCGTCACCACCAACGCGAGCGGGGGCGTGCTGAGCACCTCCGTCGACCAGACCCGCACCCTCGACGTGGGGACCAAGGCGTCGGTCGGCGCGGCTCAGGCCGCCACGACCTCGCGCGCCCGCGTCTCCAAGGTCGAGACCGCCTCCACGCCCCGCCTGATGGTGCTCGCCGAAGGCTCGGGACGCCTCGTCTACGAGACCGTCGTCAGCGGCACCCAGAAGAAGGCCCCGACGAAGCTGCACGTGTTCGTCGACGCCAAGTCCGGCAAGGTCGTCAAGACCTACGACGAGGTCCGGGACGCGGCCGACGACCGCAGCTACTACCACGGCACCGTCGACCTCAGCACCGCCGCCACGTCCATGACCGACCCGCAGCGCTCCGGCATCCGGTGCGGCGGCCAGAACGGCTCCGCCTACACCGGCACCGACAGCGCCTGGGGCAGCGGCAGCGGCACGGACCTGGAGACCGCCTGCGTCGACGCCCTCTACGCGGTCCAGAAGGAATGGGACATGCTGGGCTCCTGGCTCGGCCGCAACGGCGTCAACGGCAGCGGCGGCGGCTTCCCGCTCCGCGTCGGCCTGAACGACGTCAACGCCTACTGGAACGGCAGCTACACCAACTTCGGCCACAACCAGGCCGGCACCAAGCAGGCCACCTCCGTCGACGTCGTCGGCCACGAGAACGGCCACGCCGTCTTCACCACCACGCCCGGCGGCGACAGCGGCGGCAACGGCAACGAGAAGGGGGGCATGAACGAGTCGGCCGGCGACATCTTCGGCACGCTGACCGAGCACTACATGAACGAGCCCTCCACCTACGACCCGCCGGACTACCTCATCGGCGAGGAAGTCGACCTGGTCGGCAGCGGACCGATCCGCAACATGTACAACCCGTCCGCGCTGGGCGACCCGAACTGCTACTCGTCCTCGATCCCGAGCACCGAGGTGCACGCGGCGGCCGGCCCGCAGAACCACTGGTTCTACCTGCTGGCCGAGGGCTC